>CAZRRV010000079.1:0-1532 GCA_964602735.1 uncultured Eubacteriales bacterium | reverse complement strand
CAGGTTCATAAAACTTAATATATTATAGTTTAAGTTGAGCCGTTTGTCAATATTTTTAATCTCATTTTGGCATTTTTGCGAAAAATCCGAATTTTTATTAACTTTATGTAAAATTTTTTGATTTATTATCGGCTTATCAGGGGTCATTTGAATGGTCAAACTTTGTGCCGTTTCGATTGATAAAACTTTGCCTCCGCCCCGCTTTTCGGCTATCATATATAAACATCAGCGGGGATGCCGCCGTTGCCGTGCCGGCGCGCGGCGAAATTTTTAATTTTCCGCGGTATCGCCCCAAATATCGGGAAGGGAGATTTTGTTATGCCGAAATCAGGCGAAAACATCCGCAAAAGAACCGACGGGCGCTGGGAGGCGCGCTACCGAAAAGGCCGAAGGCCTGACGGTTCAATCATTTACGGTTCCGTTTACGCGAAAACATACCGGGAAGTAAAGGCCAAACTGCTGGCCGCGGTCGGCACAAACAGCGAAACCGCGCGGCCGGATTCGGAATACGAATCGGGCCACGAACAGACATTCGGGCAAATCCTTTTAATGTGGCTGGAACAGAACGGAATCGGGTACAAAGGTTCCACTTTAAGAAAATACCGTTATTTGATTGAAAAACATGTTTTGCCAGAACTCGGCCATATAAACGCCGCCGAACTGACCGCGGCCGCCGTAAACGCGTTTCTGTCGGAGAAGATAGCGGACGGGCGGCGCGACCGTGCGGGCCGCCTTTCGGGGTCGTATGTCAGGGGGATGATGCTTATCATAAACAGCGCCTTAAAGTTCGCGGAGGAATCGGGACTGTGCGCCCCGCTGAAAGGTTCGGTATACCGCCCGCCCGAAAAAAAGCGCGAGCTTTCGATATTGAACCGGGCGGAGCAGGAAAAACTCGAATTTTACATTTCTTCACAGCCTGATCCGGCGGGTCTAGGAATACTTCTGTCGCTTTACGCGGGCATGAGAATCGGCGAAATATGCGCCCTTAACTGGAACGATGTCGATTTTAAGAGCGGTATAATCCGCGTTCGGCATACCGTGCTCAGAATTGACGCCGCCGACAGGGGAAAACCGGAGGGAGACAAATCCGAACTCATACTCGGCGCCCCCAAAACACGGAATTCGGCGAGAGAGATCCCGATTTCCACGGCGCTGCGTAACATTCTGTACGGCGCAGAGAGCAGACGCAGGGATTATTATGTGGTATCCGCAATGCGGAATTTTTTAAGCCCCCGCACATTTGAATACCGGTTCCACAGGGTGCTGGAAAAATGCGGAGTAAAACGGATAAATTTTCACGCGTTGCGCCACACTTTCGCGACACGGTGCATCGAGGCGGGAGTGGATGTAAAATCGTTAAGCGAGATTTTAGGACATGCCGATGTAAAAACCACCTTAAACACTTATGTGCATTCATCGATGGAGATGAAACGGATGCAGCTTGAAAAAATGTCGAAGTTTATAAACCGTCTTTAAGTGGTCAAAATAATGGTCGGATAATGCGGGGAGCCGTACTGTCAGCGGCTTCCCGC
>CAZRRV010000078.1:0-1949 GCA_964602735.1 uncultured Eubacteriales bacterium | reverse complement strand
ACGACGCGGTGCTTTCCACGGTTACTTTCAATATTCAGGTGGAACCCGCGCCTGTCTCGGCGGACACGGTAACGAGCACCGACGAGTTCGGACTGTTGGAAGAGCTTGCGGACGAAGCCGCGAACGCGAAAACCGCCGCGGAGGACGCGCAGCATAAAGCGGAAACGGCGGAGCAGAACGCCAAGACCGCGCAGGGCGCGGCGGAGGCGGCGCAGGGAAAAGCCGAGGAGGCGCAAAGCGCGGCAGAGACCGCCCGGGATAACGCGAACAGCGCCGCGAAACTTTCCGAAAGCTGGGCGGTAGGCAACACCGGCACGCGCGAGGGCGAAGATCAGAACAACTCGAAGTATTACGCGGAGCAAAGCGAAACTTCGGCGGGGCAGTCTGCCGCAAGTGCAGCCGAGAGCGCCGATAAGGCCGCCGAGGCGGCGGCAAGCGCGGCGGAGGCGAAAGCCAGCGCCGGCAATTTCACGGTGGATCAGACTTACAACGGCGAAAGCACGAATGCGCAGAGCGGCACGGCGGTAGCGCAGGGGCTTGCTACAAAGGCGGCGAGCAGTCATACTCACGCACAAACGGATATAACCGGGCTTGATACCGCGCTCGCGGGGAAAGCGGCGGCGTCTCACACTCACACAACCGCGGATATTTCGGATTTAACCGAGACACTCGGTGGTTATGCACTCGCAAGCGCATTAACCGAACTCACAACGAGGGTGAGCGCGCTGGAAAATCTCGAATCCAGACTCGCGTCGCTTGAAGCGCACGCGATACTCGACACGAACGCATAAAAGAAAGGACTGACTGTTTATGCCTAAAATGGACAGCTATCCGGCAATCGGGACTTTAACCGGGGCGGAAAAATTCATTGTATCATCAAACGGGGAAACGAAAACCGTCGCCGCGTCTGCTTTAAGGGAAGCCGCCGATATCACGGTTGCGCATTATACACATAGCGAAAGCTTTACGGTTCCCGGGGACGGAACTTTTCATGTTGTCTTTCCAAACTTAACTCCCCCCGCCGGGTATTCTTTCGTATGGCCCATATCAATCCACACTTTAGGCGGGGTAGCGGCGAGTCAGTTCACCTGGAACTCCGGCACGAACACCTGTGACGCATGGTTCGTAAATTACAAAAGCACAGATGATGTAATTCCCAACGGCGCACAGCTTACAATGTTGTGCGTAAAAACAAAATAGCACGACAAAACACCGGCACAATCTGCCGGTGTTTCCGTAAATGTTTGCCGGGTTTATCGGGCGATATGCAATTCTTTCTTTAACGCGTTTTGTAAAACGGCGGAAAAATTCACACCCGCTTTTTCAGCTTCAAAATTGAGCCACGAGGGTATTGTGCAATTTTTTCGTACCGCTTTCATATCGTTTTTATGACGGTACTCGGTAAAATCAACATCCACCAACGTAACCGAACTTCCCGCCGGCGCGTTTTTTTGAACGGTTTGCAAATCGGAGGGCTCCGGCAGAGTTTCGCCGTCATCCTCCATATCAATGCCGACAATACCGATAGCGTCTCTCGCCATTTCTATCGCGTTCGTAACATCGTCGCCCTGAGTGCAAATATCAAAATCGGGAATGGAAACAACAAGATACTTGCTGTCTTTTGTCATAATAATCGGGTATGCGTTTTTCATTTTTACTCCTTTACTTCAATCCGTGCTTTTTTATTATCGACATTGCCAGGCGCTCGGAAATTTCATTGTGTCTTACTATGGGCTCCCGCTTATTTCCCTTCATGTACACATCGTGATTCGAGCCGTGCCTTTTAAGTGTCCAACCGTTACGCTCCAGCAGTTTGATGAGATCTCTGGTTTTCATCCTGCGCCCTCCCGATTTTCAGTATACGCGTTTAATGCGTATTTGTCAATAAATATTTATTCCCCCGCGCGGCAGCGGCGCCGCGCGCCGGAACGCCGGATAATTACTGTAAA
>CAZRRV010000077.1:0-2174 GCA_964602735.1 uncultured Eubacteriales bacterium | reverse complement strand
TACATCGATACGGCGAGCAGTATTATGCGCAGCGAGATAATAATGTATGACATATATATCCTTTCCTATTCCACCGTAACCGATTTCGCAAGGTTGCGGGGCTTATCTATGTCACAGCCGTTTTCTTTCGCCACATAATAGGCGAAAAGCTGTAACGGCAGCACTTCGAGCGACGCCACAAACAGCGGGTGGGTGCGGGGCACGAACATCACGGCGTCGGCTTCCTGCACAATACGGTTCTGACCGTCGTTGGCGGCGGCAATAACCGAGGCTCCTCTCGCCTTGACTTCGCGGATATTGCTGAGAAGTTTCTCAAACATCGAGTCGCAACAGGAAAGCGCGACAACCAGCCGTCCGGGCTCTATGAGCGAGATGGTGCCGTGTTTCAGTTCGCCCGCCGCGTACGCCTCGGAATGAATATACGATATTTCCTTTAATTTAAGCGAGCCCTCCAACGCGACCGAATAATCGATGTTCCTGCCGATGAAAAACACCGAACGCCTGTCGTGGAAGCGTTTGGCGAGCTGCGGGATCTGTTCGTCCCGCGACAGGGTTTCCCGCATTTTGCCGGGCAGCGCCCGCAGTTCGCTTATAAGTTCGTAATACTGCGCCGAGCCGAGCCGGCCTGTTTTATCGGCGGCGTACACGGCGAAGAGATAAAGCAACGCCAACTGGGTGGTATAACCCTTGGTGGTAGCCACGGCGATTTCCGGCCCCGCCCTCGTGTAAAGAACATCGTCGGCGAGTTTCGCTATGCTGCTCCCTACGACATTGACTATCGCCAGCGTTCTCGCACCGCGGGATTTTGCCTCTTTAAGAGCGGCTATGGTGTCGGCCGTTTCGCCCGACTGGCTGAGGACAATAACCAAAGTGTGCCGGTCGATAACCGGGTTGCGGTATCGCAGTTCCGAGGCTATATCCACCTCAACCGGTATGCGAAGCAGTTCTTCAAGCACATATTTCCCAACGTATCCGGCGTGCGCCGCCGAACCGCAGCCCGTAATAACTATTCTGCGCGTGTTGTCGAGATCGTCGGCGGTGAGACGGACATCATCGAGTATTATTTTGCCGTTTTTTATCCTCGGCTCAACGGTATCTTCGACACAGCGCGGTTGCTCCATAATTTCTTTGAGCATAAATTTATCGTAGCCGCTTTTTTCCGCCGCCTCGATGTTCCATGTTATTTTTTCGCGCTTCCTTTGCACGGGGTTCCCGGAGGCGTCGTAAAACGCGATTCCGTCCGAGGTCAGTTCCGCGATATCCCCCTCGTCGAAATAAATTACATCCCGCGTATGGGAGATGAGCGCCGTAACATCCGAAGCGAGAAAATTTTCGCCGTCTCCCAGCCCCGCTATCAGAGGGCACGAACGGCGTGCGGCGAATATCCGATCGGGAAAGTCGGAGCAGACGACGCCGAGCGCGTAGGAACCCTCCAGTCGAGAAACGGTTTTAATAACGGTCTGCAGGAAATTACCGCGGTAGTAATATGAAAGCAGATGGGCTATAACCTCGGTGTCGGTTTCGCTCGTGAATTTACAGCCGGCGGCGGAGAGCTCCTCCCGCAAAGCGGGATAGTTTTCGATAATGCCGTTGTGAACGACCGCGAATTTACCGTCGGCGCTTAAATGCGGGTGGGCGTTCGCAAAATTTGGGGCTCCGTGGGTGGCCCAGCGGGTATGACCTATACCGGCGGAGCCTTTAATATTCGCCCCGCTGTCTGTCTTTTCGATAAGCGACTGTATCCGGCCCGTCGTTTTGGCGATTTCTATTTTGTTCCCGGTAACCGCTATTCCCGCGGAATCGTATCCTCTGTATTCGAGTTTTTCAAGCCCTTCCAACAATATCGGCGCCGCCTGCCGGCGACCCGTGAATCCGACCACACCGCACATACACAAATTCTCCCCGGTTTTCGTTTTGCTTATGCATTGCAATTATACAGCGGAACCGAAAGTATGTCAAGTGATGAACTCCGTGCGCGGTCTCCCTGCCGTAGGTTTACAATAGACGTGTTACAGTAGGGGATAAAAAACAGATGACGAATCGTTGAACCTTCTGTCGGTTTCTTTTGCACATTAACTGTAACACAGGTTCTCCGAATCGTCATCTGTTTTTTATTCCTTACTGTAACACATCTATTGTAAACCTACAAAATCCCCCCGGATCGGCGGCGATAA
>CAZRRV010000076.1:0-2349 GCA_964602735.1 uncultured Eubacteriales bacterium | reverse complement strand
TTTTTCCGTTTTCGCATACGCCGAAAGAAATCGGGAGAGACATTTTTATTCCGGCGGCCGATATTTTTTTCATCATTTCAAACTCATGCCGTTTTTCCTCGTAAGACGAAATATCCGACACACGGAGCAAATACCGCTTCCCGTCGTTCGTTTCCGCATAATATTTTCTGTCGCCCGACCAGCCCCTGTGAATTGGCTCTACTTTTGCAAACGTATCGAAACCGGGAATATCTTTCATCCGTTGCCTCGCTGTAAAACATAAATTTGACTATCCGATTTTTCAAAACAGGCAACCCCGATACGGGATCGCCCGTTCAAACTTTGAAAATATGCGTGTTCCCGTTCCCCGCGTAATTGGTTGCTTCTCCGTTAATGAAGTGACGGGCTTTCCGTTTTTATCCGGCAAAGCAGTCAGCCCGCAGCCGTAACCGATTAAACGGAACAAACCGTTCACGCGGGGTTTCTGTCTGCCCGAATTTCGGTTATTGTTCCCGGAACGGTTTTTGAAAATACACTTTCTCAAATATGGTTTTCCGGCTCATACGAGCGTCTCCCTCCGCCCGTTTGGATTTATGCCCTGACGCTTATTACTTTTCACGGATGCGGTATTCGTCAAAGCAGCTGACCCCGGGCGGTTTATTTGTCCTACAGGTATCTGCGGGCGTATTCTTTCGCGTCCCCGATAATGAGGTCGACTTTTTCCGGGGCGTTGTCAAGCGTGCCGTCCACAATCGCCAAAGTGGGGAGAATGCCTTTACGAAGAGGCGTGCGCCAGGTCGGGTTTGTTCCCAGTTCATGTACGCCCGTGCTCAGACGTGACGGATCTCCGAGGCAGGATGCGGCGAAGTTCCTCGCATAGGTATCGAACATGGCGCCGTAGCTTTCGTCATGCCAATTCATTTTTCCCTCTTTGGTCACACCGCATTGCATCAGCGGGAAACACTTCGCCAGCCCGTCATACCAGCTCTCTCCGGAAAGGAGCATCTGGGGGTCTCCCTCGCGAAGCCGTTCCGCCAGTTTGCATACGCCCGGGTAAACCTCGTGATTGGGATCGTTTTCCCAAAAAGCGGCAATATCGAGGAATACCGCATGGAACCCGTATTCCCGTGAAAGTGAGGTGATTTGCCGTACCAGCCGGTTTTGCCATTTCGGCGCGGCGGGGTTCATCGTTCGCAAAGAAACCATATCATCATTGCGCGAACCGTAAAAATCCACGGCAATACGGGTTTCATTGCCGGCCGCCGTTTTCGGTTCGCTGGGTTTTCCCCAAGCGGAAAACCCCTCGTGCCGGCAGTCCGAAGAATTGATTCCGAACATCGGCATAAGGTGTACCCCGAGCTTTTCCGACTCTTCGCACAGATGGCGGAAACCCTTCTCCCCGCCCATACGTTCGTCGGGGCGGTAATCGCCGTATTGCCAGTAATATCTCCCCTCCCAGCCGGGAAGATATGCCAGTATCCGCTCCGGCTCGATTTTGTCGCACAATCTTTTTATATTCTCCAGGATGGCGTTGTAATCATTAAAAATATATCCTGTCCAATGCTGCCCGTGGATGGACGCCACGAGGGAAATTTTCCTTGCCCAGTCGGGCACATCCTGCCGCTCCTCCCAGGGAACCAGTCCGTAGTCTTCCGCGATCTTGATCCTTTGGGATTCATTGAGTGCGGTTACACTGTCGCAATAGCCGATTTCCCAATCCGGGGCCGTAATATGGTTTTCCATGCACGGTGCGTTTTCCTCAAAGACAAGCTCCGCGCAGATACCGTCCCCGCGTTTCTGAAAAACAAATCGTTTTCTTCGCACGATGTTGTCCATCGAGCGAAAATAAAGAAAGTTTCCCGACGGTTGTGACAGTATGACAAGCGGCGTCGCGGCATTCACCCATCCGCTGGGATAGTTGAATCGTACACCCGTATCATCGATTTTTACCGGTCTGTGGTCGCACAGGTTGATAATCTCGCCGGGGTCAAGTCCGTAAATGGAGAGCTTTATGCTCCTGATTTCCTCTGTGTTCTTTTCCACACTTGCGCCGGCGGAAACGATGATGCCGTGTTCCGTCGTCCGTACGGAAACGTTTGCCCGGCCCGCGGCCGGAACCTGTCCTCCGCAGGTTAAAAGGCGGTCGCAGTTTACCCGAATCTCTTTGTCGGACGAATAAATTTTTGTGCTGTCGGGGTCAAGGCCGTAAGCGTTGGTGAATGTGTGGATCATCACATCCATCGTAAATCCGCCCGCACGGAAGGTTACGTTGCGAAAGGGGTAGCTTAAATTTTGCATTTTTGACCCTTCCTCCTTATATAAGCTGCAAATATCCCCTCAAAACCCTCGAAAACCGCAAAATGCCAGTCC
>CAZRRV010000075.1:0-2444 GCA_964602735.1 uncultured Eubacteriales bacterium | reverse complement strand
GCGCCGGCCGGGGCGGCAGCCGGGGAGTACCCCAATCTCCCGGAACAGCGGCCGGCACTGCCGGCCGGCGCGTAAGACGCACGGCATCGGTCGCGCAATTCGGTGTATTGCGCGGCGAAAGCCGTATGCACGCGAGTAAAGCAAAATGAAACACGCGGGCGGTTTGCTATAGTTTATCATAAAAAGCCAGACATCGCGACCGAATCCGCGGGCACTGCCCGCCACTGCCCGCCCCGCCTTTTACATGCGGGTGAGGCCGACGATCAGCGGCATTGCGACGGCGGAGAGGAGGGTGGAGAGCGAGACGAGGTTCGCGGAAAGCCCCGCGTCGGCGCCGTAGCGGGAGGCGAACATGGTAGTTGTGGCGCCGGACGGCGCGGAGACCGCTATGACGAGGGCTGTGAGAAGAGTCCCCCTGATCCCGACCGCGTATAAAAGCGCCGCCGACAGCGCGGGGAAAGCGACGAGCCGCAGCGCAATACACAGCCACCCGCGCCCGTCGCGCAGTATGCCGGCGAAGTTCGAGTTCGCGATGTTGAACCCCACTATTATCATCGGCAGGGGGGTGTTGAGATCCGCCATGTAGCCGAGCGCCTCGTTGATTATCTTCGGCGGGCGGATCGGCAGGAAGAAGAACAACAGCCCGATTGCCACCCCGATAACCCCGGGATTCAGGAACGCCTTCTTTACCGAAAAGCCGCCTTTTCCTTTCCCGCCGCTCATCTCGAAAGCGCCGTATGTCCACACCAGAATGTTGAACACCGCGATGTAGGCGGAGCCGTAGAAAACCCCGTCTTCGCCCAGCAGCGCCCTCTCGAGCGGGATCGCCATAAACGCGCAGTTCGAGAACACGGCGGCGAACCGGTAAACCCTCGCCCGGTCATCCGATCCGCGAATTACCAGACGCGCCGCGGCTATCATAATCCCGTGCAGTGCCAGCGACGAAACCGTAGCAATAAGCAGGTTCCGCAACGTTCCGGGATCGGCATTGCGCATAAACGATTTCACGATAACGCACGGGGTGACGAACATCATAACGAAATCGGAGAGGCGCCGGCAGGTCTCGTCGTTCAGAATTTTCGCCCTGTTGCAGCAGAAGCCCACCGCGCACAGCAGGAACAGCACGGCGACCTGCCCCGCCACAACACCGAAACCGCTCATAACCTCTTCACCCCGGTATATTTTACACCATCGCGCCGGTTTTTTCAATCACCGATAAAAAGCGCTTGAAAAAAAGCCGCCGGCGCGTTATAATGAGAACACAGCGGCACGGCGGTGTTGCCGGAATTTTTTTGGAGGGATTTTTTATGGTAAAAGTTGCAATCAACGGATTCGGGCGTATCGGGCGGCTGGCGTTCCGTCAGATGTTCAGGGCGCCGGGGTACGAAATCGTCGCGATTAACGATTTAACCAGCCCCGCGATGCTGGCTCACCTGCTGAAATACGATTCGGCGCAGGGGAGATACGCCCTGGCCGACAAGGTTTCCGCCGGCGACGACAGCATCACCGTCGACGGGGAAACGATAAAGATTTACGCCGAGAAGAATGCGGCCGATCTCCCGTGGGGTGAAATCGGGGTCGACGTTGTGCTTGAATGCACCGGGTTCTACACTTCCAAGGCGAAATCGCAGGCGCATATCGACGCCGGGGCCAAAAAAGTGGTAATTTCCGCCCCCGCCGGCAAGGATCTGCCCACTATCGTCTACGGAGTGAACGAGAAGACCCTCACCGCGGACGACAAGATCATCTCCGCCGCGTCATGCACCACCAACTGCCTCGCGCCGATGGCGAAAGCCCTTAACGACTACGCCCCCATTGTAAGCGGGATTATGACCACCGTCCACGCCTTTACCGGGGATCAGATGGTTCTCGACGGCCCGCACCGCAAAGGCGATCTCCGCCGCGCACGCGCAGCCGCGGTAAATATCGTTCCGAACTCCACCGGCGCCGCGAAAGCGATCGGCCTCGTAATCCCCGAACTTAACGGCAAGCTCATCGGATCGGCCCAGCGCGTCCCCGTACCCACCGGCTCCACAACCATTTTGGTTGCGGTTGTCAAGGGGAAAGACGTCACCGTCGAGGGCATCAACGCCGCAATGAAAGCCGCCTCGAGCGAATCCTTCGGCTACACCGAGGAACCGCTCGTGTCTTCCGACATTATCGGGATCACCGTCGGCTCGCTGTTCGACGCCACACAGACGATGGTACAAACGATCGACGACGACACCCGGCAGGTTCAGGTCGTCGCGTGGTACGACAACGAAAACAGCTACACCAGCCAGATGGTTCGCACAATCAAATACTTCGCCGAAATATAGCGCCCCGGGCCGGCAGTGCCCGGTCGGCAGTGCCGACGGACTCGGTCGCGATGTATGATTTTACGGTAATTCTTAATAATTTGCCCGCGAGTTTAATCAAGCTGAACTCGCGGGCGTTGTTATTTT
>CAZRRV010000074.1:0-2610 GCA_964602735.1 uncultured Eubacteriales bacterium | reverse complement strand
CGGACAAATACGGGGTTACAAAAGCGGCCGTCAGGTACAAGGTTAACCGGCAATATATCTACCGCCGGAGGAAAAGATATGACGGGACGTGGGAATCTTTGAAAGACAAATCCCGCAGACCCTGAAAATGTCCTTGATGCTTTTCTCACCTCCGGCAAAGTCTTTTCTTTCTTGTTTTTCACTGCTTGCGCGGCTTTAATTCCTGCTTTTCTTTTCTTCTCTTTTTATATTTTGCGCAACTTTTGAACCAAAAGAGAAGAAAAGAAACACGCCCGCGCAGTGCGCGGCCCCTCGGTCGCGGCGCGTAAGACGCGCGGCATCGGTCGCGTTTTTCGTTTGCCGCGCGGCTTAAATAATACCGCACGCGAGTTTCATTTTTTTTTCTTTACTCGCGGGCAATTTTATTTAAGTTTGACAGATAACCCCATAGCGCGACCGAGTCAGTCGGCACTGCCGACCGCGACCGATGCCGCGCGTCTTACGCGCCGGCCGGCGGTGCCGGCGGCCAAGTCGCGTTGCTTAATTATGCGCAAAACTTAAGAAACCCGTCCGCGAATTTCATTCAGCCGTATTCGCGGGCATTTTAATTTAAGCTTTGTTGCAAATCGAATTGCGCAACTGAAAAGCACTGCCGGCCGGTCGAGAAAAAGCGGCGACCGCGGGGCTTGCTTTTTCAATTCGGTTGTGCTATTATAGCAACGGTAAAGCGGAAAAAACCGAAAATTCGAAAGGCGGGAAACCCGTGAGCGATATATTGGAAACGGCCTCGCTGTTCGCGCTTGAAGGCAGGCCCGAAAGCGCGGAGGTTTACGGGTGCGGGCATATTAACGACACTTACCTGGTTACAACCTCGCTGAACCGCAGATATATTCTGCAGCGGATAAACGCGGCGGTATTCAAAAACCCGGAGGATGTAATGCGGAATTTCCTGGCGGTTACCCGCTTTATGCGCGAACGGATCGAACGCGACGGCGGGGATCCTCTTCGCGAAACGCTTACCCCCGTACCGCTGAAGACCGGCGAAATGTGGTACACCTCCGGCGGCGAAACCTGGCGTGTCACCCTGTTTATCGAAAATACCGTTACCCTGCAGGCCGTAAGGGATCCGAAAGATCTTTATAATGCGGGATACGCGTTCGGCAGGTTCGCGGCGTGCCTGGCGGATTTTCCGTCTGCCGAGCTGAAAGAGATAATACCCCGGTTCCACGATACTCCGGATCGCTACCGCGCGCTCGACGAGGCGATAAAAAACGACGTGTGCGGCCGCGTGCAATCGGCGAAAGACGAAATCGACTTCGCGATGTCGGAGCGTGAATTTGCCCCGCTGTTCCGAGATATGCAGGAAAGCGGCGAACTGCCGACGCGGGTTACCCATAACGACACGAAAATAAACAATGTGCTTTTCGATTCGCGAACGGGCAGAGCCGTAACCGTCATCGATCTCGATACCGTTATGCCGGGGCTTGCTCTCAACGATTTCGGCGACGCCGTGCGTTTCGGAACCAACCGGGCGGCGGAAGACGAAACCGACCTTTCGCTCGTGTGCTGCGATCTCGAATTTTTCGAGAATTACGCCGAGGGATATTTGAACGGCTGCGGAGGCATTCTTACGGAGAACGAGATAAAAATGCTGCCGTACGCGGGGAGAATGATGACCCTCGAATGCGGCGTAAGGTTTTTAACCGACTATCTGAACGGCGACACTTATTTCAAAATCCACCGTGAGAACCACAACCTCGATCGCGCCCGCAACCAGTTCGCGCTGGTGCGGGACATGACCGGCAAACAGGACGATTTGATCCGCGTCATCGCGCGTTTAACCGCCGCGAATTAACCGTATCGGGAGAAGAATATTATGGACAGGCGTTATTTTGAAGAAATTTTAACTTTCATGAGCAAAACAATAGCGGAATTCGGCTTTTCGCCCGTTAAAGGCGAAAGCTATACTTTTGCCAACGCGACCAAAGCGTTCCGTATCGTTTACAACGAGAACAGTCAGTTCTGCCTTGAAACCGCGGACATCGACGAGGGAATAACGATGCCTTACAAACAGCAGTCTGCCTGGCTTTTCGACGAAAACCACACGGCTAAAGATACGCTGGTGATTGCCGAGGATTTCGAAGACTGCCTGTTAAAATCGCTCGGCGTCGTAAGAACGGCCACAAGACCCGGGGAGGTATCGTTGCCCGGTAAGACCGCGGCCGGCAAAACCCCGAACATCGAAGGGCTTACAAACAAACTGCTCGCCGTTTATCCCGAATTCAAAGAAAAATATAAGACGGAGCTTTCCGCCAACGGCGGATTCCTGTACCTCGATTTTTATGTGAAAACATTTGTCCCGAAACTGCGGGAAACCGTGCAAACCGGCGGTAAAAAACAAATATCGAAAATTATGGATATGTTCGGGAAAATGTATTACGAGGGCGACAGTACCGTTTCGAATGTCGTGATCGGCGTTCTCGTTGCGGGGGTTTTCAAAGACGACCCCGCCGCGTTCGACACCTGCTGCGCGTCCCTAACCGATTACCCCGAATTTGTGAAAGCGGGGCGCGGCATTCTGAAAACCGTAAACAAAAAAAAGAAATACGCGGCTATTTTCGACGAGCCGAG
>CAZRRV010000073.1:0-2643 GCA_964602735.1 uncultured Eubacteriales bacterium | reverse complement strand
AAATTTTCACTTTTTGCGCACAATGCATACGGCCTTTCCCGCCCGAAATTTTTCGAGATAGGGAAAAGCCCGATTTTTGCGCCCGAATTTTCCGTTTTACGGTAATTCGCGGCGCTTTTGTTCATTTGTAAGCCCGTATCGGCGACATAAAGCCGGCTTTTTGCTCCCCGGCATGAAACATAATACGGATTATGTTATCTGCGGGAATCGGAGGAGTTTATATTGGCTCGCATTCGGGATTATTTAAGCCTTTTCCGTGTGAAACATTACATAAAAAATATTCTGGTATTTATACCGCTGTTCTTCGCAAAAGGATTCGGAAATGCGGATCGGTTGCGAACCGCCGTATTCGGAGCGCTCGCCTTCTGTTTGATTTCCTCCGCCGTCTATATTGTCAACGATTTGCGCGATGCCGACAAAGATCGCTCGCATCCCGTTAAGAAAAACCGCCCCATAGCCGCCGGCAAAATAAGCCGTCGCGCGGCGACCCTCGCGGCGGCGCTCTGTCTGCCGGCATTTGCGTGTTTGTCTTTCCTTACGGGGAAACCGCTCGGCGTATTGTTCCCGCTCGTTTATTTCGCGCTGAACATCGCTTACAGTTGCGGCTTGAAGAACAAGCCGATCGCGGATGTGGTGATTTTGGCGTCGGGATATGTTATACGCATTCTTTACGGAGGATATATTACGGGAACCGTAATTTCGCAGTGGTTGTTTCTTGTTGTTACCGCCGGTTCGCTGTTTATGGGACTGGGAAAGCGGAGAAACGAACTGCGGCTGCAAAGCGAAACCCGGGATGTGCTTAAGCGTTACACCGACTCGTTTCTGGATCGGAATATGTATGTTTGCGCGGCGCTTGTAAATGTGTTTTACGCCTTGTGGGCGTCCGAATTTCCCACCCGGCTGATGTGCTGGACGGTACCGTTTTTCCTTGTGATTTTTATGCGTTACAGCTTTAATATAGAGGGAAATTCCGACGGCGATCCGATAGAGGTTGTTTTGCATGACCGGGTGCTGCTTTTGCTGGCGATATGTTTCACGGCGGCTGTCGCGGTTTTGATTTACGCCGTATAAGCGGAGAAAGAATGGAAGAAGCCGTAAAATGCGGAGCACCCCGCGCGAGTCGTAAAAAGACAATATTGCAAACTGCGGTGAACGTTGCCTTTTCGGCATCGTTCGCGTTGTTATCCCTGTGTTTGCTCATCCGTTACGAAATATGGACAATCGCCGTAACCGCCGTTACGGCTTTCGCGGCGGCACTCGTGTTTCTTTGCAAAACCGAAACTGCGCACATCGCGAGTCTGAGGTTACGGCCGGCGGCAACCGTACTTTGCGGCATTTTTTCACTGATGTTGGTTACGGCGATACACGCGGAAAGAAACAGCGCCACAATGTCCGATATACCGATTCCCGCCGGTTTCTTTCGGTACAGGATAATGATTTTTACTCTGCCGGCGCTGTTTCTTCTGTTGCTCCTGGGATTCCGCCGTGCCGCGGCTTTTTGTTCGGAGATGCGGGATTTGATGGATTCCGCGGACCGAAAGATTTACGCGATACTGACCGCTTTTACATCCGCCGCAATTTTAGCCGTCTACCTCGCCGATTCGCGGTTTTACCTGCAATATGATCAGGTGTATTCGCTTGATTCCGGGTACTGTTTCAACAATCTGTTCCCCCGAATCGGGTATTATGATATAAGGCATCCCCTTTTGAGCGTAGTTACATTTCCGCTGTATTCGATTGTGCGGCGAGGTGTCGGCGCACTGCTGCCGGACAGTCTTGCGCAACCAGTCTGCGCGACGGTACTCCAGATCTGCAATGTTCAGTGCATACTGTGCATCGGCTTTTTGCTGAAAGACATAACACACAGCCGCGCAACCGCGCTACTTTATTTTTCTTCGGCGCCGTTTTTTCTGTTTACGGTCTTTTTTGAAAAATTTCAGATTTGCACATTTCTTGCCGTATATTACGCGTACCGCCTCTGTAAAGATCGGAACAGAGAGCTTAACTTCGCCGCTGCCGCCGGCGGGATGACAACGAGCGTGATCCTCGCGACGGGAGAATTCATAACGTGCAAACCGTTTTCAAATAAAATCAGGCAGCTGTGCCGTATAGCGGGCGTCGGAATAATTTTTCTGATCTGTTCCGGCAGGGCGCATCTGCTTAATCCCGCAACCCTGCTCGGCGAGATTTTCGCGATGACCGGCAATTTTGCGGCGAAGGGACAGACGCTCAAGGCCTGTATCAGATCTTTCTCCAATTTCACGCAATCAACGCTTATAGCGTTGCCGTCGGTATCCGGCAAAACTTTTACCTGGATGAATATCACCGGCAGATTTTCGGTATTCGGAATAATCGTTGCCGTAATTATGCTTTTAGGTCTGTGGACGGATCGGAAGAATGTTTTTACAAGGCTGTGCGGGATATGGTTTGTCGCCGCCCCGATCCTTTTTATCGTCATTCGTTGGAGCGTCGACGAAAGCCCGTTATTCGGTCTGTACTTTTCGTGGGCGTTTATTCCGCTTTTTCAAAAAGGATTAAGGTTCATTGTCCGAAAAATACACTGGAATGAACGGATGGTTTTTGCCGCCGTTTCATGCCTGATGTTGATCGCCAACACCGTGAACATGGCGCACATTATCGGAT
>CAZRRV010000072.1:0-2663 GCA_964602735.1 uncultured Eubacteriales bacterium | reverse complement strand
TTTTAACTGCCGCTCCCACCTCCGCGACCACCGCCTCACGTATTTTTGCCGCTCTTTAACGCAAACAGCATTCGCAACGCATTATAACGGCGCGAAGGTCATCCGGCCGCGGGATTTTACGCCGCCTGACGTGAGCCGGAGCGGAACCGGTTGGGGAGAATGCGGGCGGGCAAAGCCGAAAATCGGGTTGCTTCATATTTTTATTTTCCGAAAGGCCGGCATATGCCGGCTTTTTCGGTTTGCGCGAAATTTTTTCTCCGATAAGTTGTATTTTTGAAAAACCCGTACTACAATGTGCCCGTAAATCAGCCCGACCCTCTTTTACGCAATAATTTTATCGTTTCACGGCACGGCCGCGCGTCGAATACGAAGCATCGAACCGTGTGTAATAACCCTAAAAACAAACCCGTCAATTGTACCGCGTCGCCGGAAAATCCGCGTAATGCACCGAATACGGTACATACCGTTTGATAAGATAACAGCGGAAACAAAAAGAGAGAGCGTTTTTGACGGAGGAATGAAAATGAGCGCATTCGACAAAGTCATCGGATACGAAAGCATCAAGCACGAGCTACTGCAAATCTGCGATATGATCCATAACAGAGACATATATGAATCTCTCGGAGCGAAGCTGCCGCAGGGCATCCTGCTTTACGGCGATCCCGGTCTCGGTAAAACGCTGATGGCGAAAAGCTTTATCGAAGAAAGCGGGCTTAACGCGTACACCGTCCGCAGAAACAAGGGCAACGATGATTTTATCGGAGGCATCACGGAAACTTTTCACCTGGCGAAAGAAAACGCCCCCTGCATTGTTTTCCTCGACGATATGGATAAATTTGCAAACGAGGATAACGACCACCGCGACGCGGAGGAATATGTGGCGGTGCAGTCCGGAATTGACGAGGTGAAAAACCGCGATGTATTTGTCCTCGCCACCGCGAACGAAATCCGTAAACTGCCGGGATCCCTTGTCCGCTCCGGCCGGTTCGACAGAAAAATAGAGGTTCGGTGCCCCACCGACAGTGACGCGGACAAAATCATTGCCCATTACCTTTCGGACAAGAAGGTCTCGCCTGATGTGAATATGGAAGATCTGTCAAAAATGATCAGTTACAGCTCCTGCGCGGAACTTGAAACAATTCTGAACGAGGCGGCGATCCGGGCGGCGTTTGAACGAAAGTCCGCGATTGATATGGATGATCTTGTAAAAGCGGTTTTGAGGATGCAGTATGACGCTCCCGACAATTTTACCGAAGCCTCCGCGGAAAGCAGAATGAAAACGGCGCTGCATGAAGCCGGACATTTGGTGGCTTGCGAGGTGCTTTGCCCGGGCAGTGTGGGCCTTGCATCCATCCGTTCAAACGGCAGACGCGACGGTTTTATTCATCGTTGCAAGGAGCTTTTGAGGAGACCGTACCCGGTTTTGGTTCTCCTTGCCGGCAAGGCGGCGGTAGAGCTTTACTGGTCCGACGTCGTCGCCAGCGGCTGTCAGAGCGATATTAACCGCGCATTCAATATTATCCGCGACGGAATTTCCGAAAACGCCACGCTGGGGTTCGGTATGGTGGATGTTGCAACACAACGGTTCGGCGAAACCTCCGAAAATATGAATTGCCGCAATGAAGCGGTGACCCAGGCGGAATTGGAGCGGTATATGCTTAAGGCGAGGGATATTCTCCTTAAAAACAGGGAATTTCTCGAAAAAACGGCGGAGGCCCTTGCCGAAAAAGAGACGCTCCTTTATTCGGACATCAAAGCCATTAAAGAAAATGTGACGATTACCGAAGTGGCGGTTTAAGCTGCTTAAAGCAAATTAAAAAATACTGAAAAGAGAGGTAAATAATCATGGCAAAGTTGACATCGGCGGAAGCATCCAAAATTTTGAAGAAGCTCAATGACGAACTGAGCTCCGTGATGCAAAAGGAGGAACAGAGCAAGGATTTTCTCGCGGCACTGGGGGAGGACCCCGAAACCGTAAGACCGAAATACGACTATGCTCAAACGGCAAAAAGACTTGACGAACTGGAAAGGAAGATCCGGCTTCTTAAACACGCTATCAATCTGTTTAACACCACCACCGTTGTGCCGGAGATCGATATGACCATTGACCAGGCGCTGGTGTACATCCCCCAGCTTACAAAAAAATGCACCAAGCTGCGTTTGATGATGAATCAGCTCCCCAAATCCCGGGAAAATGCGGGCGGTTACGGGCGAAACAATACCGTCATTGACTACCGCTATGTAAACTACGACATTGAAACTGTCGAGCGCGATTACTATGCCTGCAAGCAGGAGCTTGATCGTGTACAGCTTCAGCTTGATAAGGTAAATACAACCCTGCAACTGTCGGTAGAAGATGCGGTGATTGAACTGTAAATCCTTTCCGTTACTTCAAGGGGTAAGATGAAAATTTGGTCGAAACCGGCAAATTGCGTTTAGGTTTTATGATGCGGTTATCTGTTATTTATCGGTTATTTTTTATCGTTGCGGTTTATGCTTTTGAAATTTAACAGACGTTAGTCGTTCACATCAAAACCTTGAAGTATAAAAACTTATCCCCGGCAGCCGAAGTACGGTTACAGGCTGCCGCACGGCGTGGAACATATCATGCGGTATCATTCCGCCGCAAAACAAAGCGACAAAGGAGAATGCAGTATGGACAC
>CAZRRV010000071.1:0-2837 GCA_964602735.1 uncultured Eubacteriales bacterium | reverse complement strand
GGCGACGAATATGCGGACTTCAATCTCGTGTTCTGCCACCCGCAAACTGAAATGGAACGGCAGCGATATGAAATCCGTTCAGGGTGATTCGGGACACGCGCAAATGAATATGATAGCGGATGTCTACTCTCACATCATCGACGAAGATCGGCACTTTATCGCTCAAAAGTTCGAGGAACAGTTCTACAAGACAAAAGGATTGAGAACCGGAGGGGACGGTAGTTCCGAAACCCAAATTCGAGTATCTTGAAGAAAAAAGCATGAAGGCCGCTTTCGGTGAAAAGCCGGAGGAGAACGAAATCGAGGAGCCGGCGCCGGAAGAACATCCTTTGGAAGAAGAAAACACCGGCATTGACGTCCTGGCAAAACTCCTTTCCAATTCCGAAACGGCGTCGCTCTTAAAAGCGCTCGCAAAAAATCTGTAAACAACCGAATGAAAAGGCAGACTGCTTCGGCGGCCTGCCCTTTTTCATTAAAAACAGATAAAATTGCGGTAGCCGGACGCTCCGCCACGGAGTTTGACCCCATACTGTTCAGTCGGTTAATCGATTACTATACGGTGTACGGCAAGGATGATGTTCGGGTGACATTCAAGAACGGGGGCGGAAATAAGGGCATGATTCAATATGTAAAATAATCTCCCGGGTGTTGGATCGGATACCTATGGCCGGGAGTTTTTATGTCTCGTTAAACCGGAATTATTATCGTTGCCATATCTTTCCGCCATCTTTATTTGCCATAAGCTATCCCATTTTGTTTCGCAGCAACGGTCTTAAACGATACGCTAATGATGCAGCTAAAATCATTTTTAGCGCATCTCCGGGCAGAAAAGGCACAACGCAAATCATAAGAGCTTTTGCAAGTCCGTTTTGAGTTATAAGCATAAACCAGCCTGTTCCTGTAATCATGCAAGCGAAAAAGCCCGCAAGCATAGCTGACAACAGCCCCCAAAGCTTATTCCCGAATTTCTCCGCAACAAATCCGACAAGCCAAGCAGCTAAAATATATCCTGCTATGTATCCGCCGGTAGGCCCGAAGAGCACCCCGAGACCTCCTTTGAATCCGGCAAAGACGGGAACACCCATCGCGCCGAGCAGGACATATACAGCCTGACTGACAGCTCCTGACTTTGCCCCCAATAAAGCTCCCGTCATAAAAACAGAAAATGTTGCAAGGCTGATTGGTACCGGCCCGATTGGTATTGCAATTTGAGCTAATACAGCAGTCAATGCGGCAAAAAGGGCACATAACACAAGATGAATTGTTTTTGCTTTCTTCATATTACCGTCAGAGATAAACTTCACATTCCTTGCGGACAGAACAGGCTTTTTTGATAGTCATAGCGGCGACGGAGACCATGGCGCCGTTTACCGTTCTCGCGTTATGAGGGCATTTTGCCACGCAGCGCATACAGGAAATACACTTTGTTTTATCCGATTTCTTTATGTTGCCTTTGTCAATCGCGCCGACCGGGCATATTTCAGCGCAGAGTCCGCAATTCACACAGGAAGAGTTTGCTTTTGGCACCAATCCGGCGCTGCCGGCTTTTTTGTACGGCCGGTTTCCGGGAATTGGAAAATCTTTCCGGCTTTCCGGATCGCTCAGTTTTGCGGAAATCTTTCCGGCAATATCCTTTAGACGCGTTTCGTCTTGTTTGTCGGGACGCCCCGTCGCGTACCGGTGCATGATGGAATGCTGCGCAACCGCCGCGACTGCCGCGATGACACGGAAGCCGCATTCTTTCGCTAAATCGGCCATCTCGACCAGCGTGTCCTCATACGCCCGGTTTCCATAAACGCAAAGCACCGCGCAGGGCATCCCGTTGCCCTTTATTTTACTTATACGCTCCGCGGCAACCGCGGGAACACGTCCCCCGAATGACGGCATTGCGATTACGGCAACGCCGGATCCGTCAGAAACGAAACTTTCCGCGCGAAATTTTCTGTCGGACAGATCGTAAGTCTGACCCTCCTCACCAAGCGATGAGCAGAGAATCTTCGCGGCCTTTTCCGTGCCGCCCGTGGGACTGAATAAGATAAGGGAGCATTTCATATAATCGTTCCTCCTCAAATAGAATCATAAGTACCGGCACTTTTCGAATATAGTTGCGTTCGTCCCCACGCTTTCGGCGAGCTGATCGGAAGTTATGCCGGGCTGCGATTCCGAAATCAGGATCAGAACATGAATTGCTGAAGAAAATCCGGTATCTGTCAGCGTATTGCCTCGTAGGTTATGATATACTCTGTCGAATCGTCTGTTTCAAATCCGGGATCTTGCACGGTAAAACTCCCGTTGACCCCGTTTTCCTTCAGCGTCAGATCAAAATGAGAAAGCGCAATCCCTACATCCACCTTCTGAATATCTCCGAGGGGATTGTTCGACATCGCCTTCGCTTTTTTCTCATAGAAATGTACCTTGTTCCCGCAGACTATGGCTCGCCAGGGCTGCTTGTTTGCGGCCGACGGCGCCAGACGCACCATCTCAAGCGCATCCCGGAATACTCCGGCCTTTTCGGGGGCTAAGCTCTGCGCAAAAGAATCGACGAAAAAGAGAGTGCCAAAAGGCAGACGCTTATCGGCTCCGATTCCCTTGCGCATCATTTTTTCCCGGACGGACTGTTTCTCCGCCGGGTATCCTATGGGACTTGCGACCGGCATGACCTCGTTCTCCCCGACATCCATCGCTTTCTCAAAAGCGCCGCGGCTGAGCGTTCCCGCGAGCATAACGGTACCGATACCAAGAGACTTCGCAAACAGACAGAATGTTTCAAAACTGTATCCGCAGGCGATTTCCGACCGGGGGACACGGCGAACCTTCGCGGCAACATATTCGTTTGC
>CAZRRV010000070.1:0-3109 GCA_964602735.1 uncultured Eubacteriales bacterium | reverse complement strand
TTGAGACCGTACTTCTTGCGTTCTTTCATTCTCGGATCGCGGGTGATAAGACCCGCCTTTTTAAGCGGAGCGCGAAGTTCGGAGTCGTACTCGACCAGCGCACGTGTAATACCGTGGCGAACGGCACCCGCCTGCCCGGATACGCCGCCTCCGCTCACCCGGCACACGACGTCGAATTTTTCGGTATTGCCGGTCAGTTCCAGCGGCTGGCGAACTATAAGCTTAAGGGTTTCAAGCCCGAAATAATCGTCGATATCACGGTCGTTTATCGTAATTCTGCCGGTTCCGGCGTAAAGGCGCACTCTCGCCACCGAGCTTTTTCTTCTTCCCGTGCCGTAAAAATAAGGGTTGCTCTCAAACATTGTCGGTTATCCTTCCTTTTCAGTCGATTGTTTCGGGGTTTTGAGCGGCGTGTTTGTGATTTTCTCCGCGGTAGACGCGCAACCTCGTAAGCGCCTTGCGCCCTATCGTGGTATCCGGCACCATGCCCTTAACCGCAAGCCGCATAGCCAATTCGGGGTTTTCTTTCATAATTGTTCTGTATTTCGTCTCTTTAAGCCCGCCGATATAGCCGCTGTGCCGGCGATAGACTTTTTCGTCGGCTTTTTTTCCCGTCAGTACAGCCTGTTCGGCGTTTATAACGACGGCGAAATCTCCGCAGTCGACATGCGGGGTAAACTCGGGCTTGAGTTTGCCGCGCAGAACATTTGCGACTTTAACGGCGGTTCTTCCGAGCGGTTTGCCCGCGGCGTCGATAATATACCATTTGCGAACGATCTCGTCTTTTTTTGCCATATAGGTTGACATTCTTCGCACCTCCGTAATTTTGCCTTGTAATGATAGCACCGACCGGAATGATTGTCAACAATTTTTTGCGATTTTTTCAAAATCCATGTTATAATCTCTTTTTTTCGGCCGTTTTCGACTGTTTTCGGCGTTTTACCCGCTTGCGATTTTCAATTTTAATCTTCGGTAGCGAAAATTATATGTTGGATTTCGCAAAGCCGCGCAACATCGAAATCGGGACGTTTTTTCGCCGTAAGCATAATTCCGAGATTGCCGCCGTACCCGCTTTTGGGCGACATAATCTGATGGCTGAAACCGCCGGGCATTTTTTCTTCAAGCGTTTTTAACACATCGTTTGTGCGCGACATATCGTCGATCTCTATATAAATGTTAACCGAATCTTTTTTATCGCGCTCAAATCTCGCCAGCACAACGGTTGTAAGAAGAAATAAAAGAGTCACGATAATCGCGCCGGTGTAAAATCCGTATCCGAGCGCTATGCCGATGGCGCCCGTCGCCCAAACGCCCGCGGCGGTGGTAAGCCCCGAAATCATATTGTTGCCCCGATGGATAATCATTCCGGCGCCGAGAAAACCGATGCCCGACATAACCTGCGCGGAAATTCTGAACAGATCGCCCTGGCTCCCTATTATTTCAACAACGTACATCCCGGTAAGCGAAGTCATACACGAGCCGAGGCAGACAAGTATATGGGTTCTCATCCCGGCAGCGCGGCCGTGCGACGCCCGCTCTCTCCCGATTATCCCGCCGATAAGAACCGACAGCAGACCGCGGAACAGAATTTGCAACCCGCAGTACCATACATTTTCACTTAACTGCATACGGAACACCTTTTCTACTCTGTGCGCATAAAATATAAAAACGATACGGAGCGCCGCTCTCCGTCAAGGCAACGCCGCGAAACACGGTTGCGATCCGACCGTGCGGCGGCCGCTTATCCGCGCGGGGTTGCCGTAATTTCCGCACACGCAAATTATTCGGTGCGGGAAAGTCAATCCTGGCTTGCCCCGCTTACTTATAGACCGCGGAAATTTTGCCGTTGTTATAAACGCCGAAAATCCCGGGTTCACCGCGATTTTTTGCTTTGCGGCGCGGGGATACCATTCGCCTGCCCTGGCGGCAACCGCCGCGGAGTATCGCCGGAAACTTATATATATGTCATTTTACTACCGTTCTTTCTGTTTTGCAAGGTTTTTTATGGCTCATTTTATAATTAGTTCATTTTATAATTGTTCGTGACAGGAGGAAGGATTTCGGTCCGACCCGTCGCGGACGATTTTTTTGCATAAATCCGTCAATTTCAACAAAATCGAAAAAAACGGTGAATAACCCGCGGGGTCGGAAAATACTTTCCTCACGAAAGAAAACGGAGGGTATCGAAATGGCAAAAGCTACGGTTGAACAGATCGACGCGGCGGCGCATACGGTGTTTGAATTTCTCCCGGAATACGCCGTCAAATTCCGTAACTGTATCGTGTACTGTCACGAGGACGGTTTGTACTCGGTACGCGATACGGAGACAAACATCGTATCGCTTGTGAGGGCGTACAACCCGCAGGCGGCGGCGGAAAAAGTATTAAGGGGGCGGACAAAATGAAACAATGGAACGCGCAATGGATAGATTACATGGACGCATACAGAATATACGACCCGGAGACCCCTTGGCAAACGATAGCCTACGAGGATACTTTCGAGGACGCAAAGGAACGGGCAAACGCGGAATATAACCGCTGGCTCGTGTTGGAAAACGGCGATCCCGACAAAAAACACGGTTGGCTCGACTATCTGCCGGAAGATGTAGCCGTCCGTTTGTGCGAGTGCCGGAGCGAAAAATCCGATCTGCCGGTACTCGTCAACGCCGAATGGTCGAGTATACGGGACAGCGGCGCGGAAGGTTGGACGAAAGAGGACGCCCTTATACGCGTACTCGAATATCTCGACTGCAACGGGCAGGATTTCGGAGATAATTTAACCGCGGACGAATACAACGGGCTGGTGCGCGACGTAAGCGGCAAACACGATAAAGAGCTTTATAAAAGTCGGGAGGATTACGCGCGATGACATACGGTATTCCCAAAGATGAGAAGATCGCCGTAACCTACGTTGAGGACGGCGTCGGGCGGTACATTACGACGCGGGATATATCGGGAATGTACACGCTCTATCAAATATCCGGGCAGACCCTGAAAAGGATCGCGAAACACCGCAATCCGCCGGAACTGGAAAAGAAAATGGAGAAAAGAACCCGGGAGCGCTGAACAATGCGTCATTACGGAGATATAACGAAACTGTCCGGCGAAAC
>CAZRRV010000069.1:0-3266 GCA_964602735.1 uncultured Eubacteriales bacterium | reverse complement strand
GAAGTACCGTTCTTTCATAAAAACACGGTTAAGAACCGGAGAGCGGGCGCCGATATATAATTTCAGGGGGGGGGGGGGGGGTAAAATTTTGCGGCTTTTCGCCATATAAAATTTCATACCGCATCGAATAATACTCCTATCTCTTTCAACCGTTGGATTTTGCCGCTTTCGAGCAGCCCGCTGCCGTAGCGGCGGCGCTGGGAACGTATCCACTCCCCCAAAGGGTAGCCGTCTTCGGTAACATAGCCCGAAGGGATAGGAACCGCCCCGCCGCCGGCACGGTAGGCTTTCGCGTAACCGTACCCGATGTTCCACCGGTCGCCCCTTATATCCCAGGCGAAGCCCAGAGCGTCGAGCCGTTTCTCCCGCTCCGGGGAAAGCTTCCCCGTTTTGCGCGCCCTGCGCTGCGCCGCGGCCCACGCGCCTAACGCATAACCGTCGGAACATATATACTTACGGGGAACATTCGTGTCGCCGTTCGCTTTGAAATATGCCTCGGCGTGTTCGTACCCCGTCCGCCATTCGGAATCGGGAACGCTCCAGACCATGTTTAAGTTCGCGAGTTTTTTTATTCTGCCGGGTTTAAGTTTGCCCGCCGCGTACTTCCTTCTCTGGCTCGCCAGCCACATACCGAGAGCAAATCCGTCTTCCGTCTTGCAATCCGCCGGTATGTTCAAGTCGCCTTTTTCGGCAAAGTAGCTTTTCGCGTATTCATACGCGCAGTCCCATTTCGACGAGAACCTCCGCCACTCCATACCTATCGCGTCAAGCTTCCGTTTGCGGTTTTCGCCGAGGCGCCCTGTTTTGTAACGGTGCCTCTGCTCCGCAATCCATGTTCCGAGTTTCGTCCCGTCGGCGGTTTCGTAATTCGCGTTGATATTGAGATCGCCGTGCTCCACGTAATATTCCGCGGCCAGCGCGTAATACCTGTTCCAGCTCCGCTCGGCGGCCGGCTCCCACCGTATTCCGGCGGATTCCAGTTTCCGCTTCCGCTCTTCGGGAAGCGTGCCGGCGGAATACTGCTTTTTTACCGAACGGTACCATTCGCCCAGACGGACGCCGTCTTCGGTAACATACGCCGCGGGAATGTCGAGATTGCCGTGTTCTTCGCGGTACCGTACGGCCAGTTCGAATTTTCGCTCCCACGAATCCTCGAATTCCCATACCATGCCTATCGCGGATAGCCTGTTAAACTGTTCGTCGGTCAGCAGAGCGTCTCTCTGCTTTCGGCGCTGGCGGATCACCCAGTCGCAAAGTCCGGGCTCGGTTTCACGGTCGGGAAGAAGATTGCCGTGCTCTTTGAAATATTTTTCGGCAAGCAGATATTTCCCCTCCCACTGCCGCTCGTGTTCGGTCTGCCATACCATGCCGATTTTCTCCAGCTTCGCGATCCTCGCCCGGGATATTCCCTTCTTGTTGCGGTAGTTTATTCTTTGCGCCGCCACCCATCTGCCGAGTTTCACCCCGCCCGCGGTTACACAGTCGCGCGGGGTCAGAAGATCGCCGTGTTCGTTGTAATACGCTTTCGCCTCGCCGTACATAAAATCCCAGGAGGCGGAAAGAGTATTCTCGAGTTCCGCGAAAAGCTGCCGGCAGTCTTCCGCCGTGTCGGTGATCGTGAACCTGTCGTTCACTATATATTCCGATTCCCCCAGATAACGGTAATACCGTTCGACATCACGCATTTCGTCGAGCACGGCGTCGATGCTTTGCAACCCTGATATATTATTGACGATATCGAATATTACCGATGTGTTCGAATCCCCCGCCGAAAGCGCTCTGCCTATCTGTTGTTTGAATATTATGGGAGAAACGGTAGGCCGCAGCAGTATCACCCCGTTTATCCCGCTTAAATGCACGCCCTCGTTCAAAGCGTCGATACAGTACAGCAGGCGCAGATGATCGGGAGTACGATCCTTCTTAAATTCGTCGAAACTTTCACCGGCGCCAGGATCGTCGGAATACACGGAATAAACCCGCGGGCTTTCGTCGACAAGGCGGAACCATTCGGTATGGCGCATCATCTCGTCCATATGGTTTTTATCCGAACAGAAAACGATATATTTACCGTGCGGGTCGGGCATGTATTTTTTGAAAATCACATCCAGCCCGTCGGCCTGTTCGAGCGCGCGGCGGAGAGATTCCAGCACCGATTCCGCCCTTTCCCGGCGGGCACCGTTCTTTATGTTCCTTACTCTGTTCTCGTAAAGCCTTAAATCCTCGGAATAAGCGTAAACGGACGTTACGTATTTCGGCGGATTGAGTATTCCTCTTACTATCGCCTCGCCGAGAGACATTTCGCCCGCGACGCATCCGTCGAAAAGTTCGTCGGCCATATCCCGGCGGTTGTCGAGGTAGCGTACGGCCGTGGCGGAAAAGCCGAGCAGCGGAACATCGGGGTACATTCGCAGAAATTTTTTAAGCGCCGCGCCCCAGACCGCCGCTCCGGCCCTGTGAAATTCGTCGAGTATTATGCATCCGGGCTTTACGGCTTCCATTTCGGCGGGCGTCATGTTCATAAGTTTCGCATAGGTATAAAACTTAATATTGCTTAAATCTTCTCCGCCGGCGGCTTTGAAGTTCTCAATCTGCATTTTGACTATATACTCGGAGGGAGAAATCCAGCACACCTGTTTATCCGGGTTGTCTTCACAGTATTTGAAGCCTATGAACGATTTGCCGGTTCCCGTGGGGTGTATAACCGCCGCCCTGCCGGTTTCGCGCAGCATTTCGACCGCGGCGTTGTACGCGTCGGCGTTGTGTTTGTAAAGCGTAATCAAATCCGCGGCCCTCCTCCCGGCTAATTTTCTCTCCGAATACCTTGCGTAGAACATACCGTTCTACGAAAACATTTTGTCTCTTAAACTCATCATATTATAGAGCATATCGGCACTTTTGTCAACATATTTAATTCCGAACGGGGCTTTTTAACAACCCGAAAGCGTGTTTTCGGCATTTTCGAGCCGTTTTACGGCTTGATTTTTTTCTATTGGCAGTCAAATAAATGGTCAAAAATTCAAGCGTAAAAGCGCCTGTTTGTGCCGCCCGCCGGTTTACCACCGCCGTTGATTACCGGGCGGTTTCGCCGCTGCCACGGCGCGGTGTCGATCGGTCGGGTTCCGTAACTTTTTATGCTTATGTTTTTCCATAAGTGGTCAAAAAAATGGTCGGATTATGCGGGAGGTCTTGTAAATCAAGGCCTCCCGCCTTTTTTTCGTAGAACGGTATGTTCTACGCAGGATTCCGGCAATTTTTCACCTGTACGG
>CAZRRV010000068.1:0-3420 GCA_964602735.1 uncultured Eubacteriales bacterium | reverse complement strand
CAGATACCGTTCCACATTATATACCGGCATAACGACGCTTATTTTGGGGCTGTTGCCGTCCGTTCGCCATCACCGCCCGATTACGCAATTTTTTATATTATACCGCTTTATTCTCCCGACCGCAAGCTTTTTTTACCCGCGCCGATATCGCGGGTGTGTTTTACGGAATACCGCATAATAATTTTGTGCCAGATGCGCCGGCGGATTTTCCATAAGATAAATCGAGAAGCGCGGAGAATGCTTTGTGTATCGCCTAACATTTTTGTAACACACAGCGGAAAGCGCAAGCAGACGGCGCGCGAATCCGCAGACGGTCATGATGCGGAACCGTCTTATGATAACGCGCAACCTTTGCGCCGCGAGCCGTTATAAGCGGGAACCGTCATGCGGCGGCCTCCGCCGCCGGGAGAGTAACGGGAGAAAGCGGGTTTTAACCGTAAGCGCATGGGTTCGGTACAGTGAAAACCCCGGCACGCGGATTGCGCGTCGGGGCTACCGAACGGCGGAGAGAGGGGGATTCGAACCCCCGAGGCGCTATAAACGCCTACACGATTTCCAGTCGTGCGCCTTAGACCGGCTCAGCCATCTCTCCGTGTCTTTCACCAGCCGTACCGTTAACCGGACGGCGGGATTGTTTTGCCGCCCCGCTCTGTGCTGACGGGCTTTTGTTCCGGGCAAGGCAATTATACATAATTCCGTTAAAAAAATCAAGCAAATCTTTCGGCAATGTTCGCGCCGGGTTTTTTTCACTTGACAAACAGCGTGAAACGGTATATACTGCATAAAGCATATCGGATAAATAGGTTTATGCTGCGCCGCGGATTACGGGCACCCGGCGAAAATTCCGCGCGGATTGCCCCCGCGTACCGATGCCGGAGCACGGAAAGCCCTTTCCGCGAAAAGTGTTATTGACGCGGGAAAGCGCAACCCGCGGTTCCCGCACGCGAAGTGGGATTATATACCCGCGGAAATTTATTGAAAAGGAAGGATTTTATGGACGCAATCGACGCAATCAGGCAGAGAAGTTCCGCCAGAGCCTACACGCGAACCCCGCTTACATCCGATGAAGTAAACGCGCTGATTGAGGCGGGGCTTGCGGCTCCAACCGCCATGAACCGGCGGGAGATACATTTTTCGGTTCTGCGGGGAGATAATCCCCTGCTGGGCGAAATCGACGCGGAGACGGCGCGGCTGAGGGGAGCGTCGCCGGCGGGGAACTTTTACTACAACGCTCCTCTCGTGATAATACTCAGCGGAGACAGCGGGTTCAGGTGGAGCACGCTCGACGCGGGGATAGCGGTTGAAAATATCGCCGTCGCGGCCGAAGGGCTGGGGTTAGGGAGTGTGATCCTCGGCTGTATATACGACACATTGCGCGGAGAAAAAAGCGGATATTTCTCGAAAGCGCTGGGTTTTCCGAACGGTTACGCGTTTGAGATCGCCGTCGCGGTCGGGCATAAAGCGGCGGGGAAGGAGCCGCATACATACGATTTGCCCTCGGCGGTTAATTTTCTCGATTAAGGAAGGATTGCCATGGAACAGAACAGATACGAACTCAACAAGAATCTCGCACAGATGCTTAAAGGCGGCGTAATAATGGATGTTACGACCCCGGAGCAGGCGAAAATCGCCGAGGCGGCCGGCGCGTGTGCGGTAATGGCGCTGGAACGTATCCCCGCCGACATTCGCGCAGCGGGCGGTGTTTCCCGCATGAGCGACCCGAAAATGATTAAGGGAATACAGAACGCCGTTTCGATTCCCGTTATGGCAAAATGCAGAATAGGCCATTTCGCCGAGGCGCAAATTCTGCAGGCTATCGAAATCGACTATATCGACGAGAGCGAAGTGCTTTCCCCCGCCGACGACAAATACCATATCGACAAGCGCAAATTCGATGTGCCGTTCGTCTGCGGCGCGAGGGATTTGGGCGAAGCGTTAAGGCGTATTGCCGAGGGCGCGTCAATGATAAGAACGAAGGGCGAGCCCGGCACGGGGGATGTAGTGCAGGCGGTGAGGCATATGCGGCTTATGCAGTCGGAGATACGGCGCGTCGGTTCGCTCTCCGGCGACGAGCTCTACGAGGCGGCAAAAGAACTCGCCGTTCCGTACGAATTGTTGGAGTATGTTCACGAGAATAAAAAACTCCCCGTGGTGAATTTCGCCGCCGGAGGGATCGCTACCCCCGCCGACGCCGCGCTGATGATGCAGCTTGGCGCCGAAGGGGTGTTCGTGGGAAGCGGGATATTCAAGTCGGGCAATCCCGAAAAACGCGCGGCGGCAATCGTAAAAGCGGTAACCGATTATAACGATGCCGGACTGCTGGCCGAGCTTTCCGAGGATCTGGGCGAGGCGATGGTCGGCATAAACGAGCAGGAAATAAATCTGCTTATGGCGGAAAGAGGAAAATAGCGGGTGAATATCGGGGTACTCGCCGTGCAGGGCGCCTTTATCGAACACGAGCACGCGCTTGCGCGGCTCGGGATCCCGTGCTTTGAAATACGGCAGCCGGGGGATTTGTCCCGCCCTGTTGACGGGCTGATTCTTCCCGGCGGGGAAAGCACCGCCCAGGGGAAACTGTTAAACGATCTTAATCTTTTTTCGCCGATTAAGGCGCAAATAGACGCGGGCATTCCCGTATTCGGCACCTGCGCCGGGCTTTTGTTGCTGGCGCGGGAAATCCGCAACGATTCGCGCCGGTATTTCGCCGCGATGGACATAGTTGCGGTGCGGAACGCCTACGGCCGGCAGCTCGGCAGTTTTACCGCAGAGGCAGAGTTTGACGGGCTCGGCAAAATTCCGCTCACTTTCATCCGCGCCCCTTATATCGAAAGCGCGGGCGACGGAGTACGGATCCTCTGCGAAACGGGCGGCCGTATCGTCGCGGCGCGGCAGAACAATATGCTCGTAACGGCGTTTCACCCCGAACTGTGCGACGGTTGCGCCGTTCACCGCTATTTTATCGAAAACATGGTCGCGGCGCGCCCCCTCGGTCGCGATGTATAATTTATCCGCTAAACCATAGCAAATCGCCCGCGAGTTTAATCAGGCTGAACTCGCGGGCATTTTTATTTTCGTTTCACCGATAACCCTATTGCACGATATGGGTGCGGGCACTGCCCGCCCGTGCGGGGAACCGCGCACTGCGCGGGCGTGTTTCTTTTCTTCTCTTTTGGTTCTGAAGTTGCGCAAAATGTAAAAAGAGAAGAAAAGAAAATCAAACACGACAGTTGCGCAAGCAGTGATAAACAGGAAAAGAAAAGCTTAAATTGCCCGCGGCGGGCACCTATGACGCGGCGCGTAATTATGCGCAAAACCTCGGTAAACAGCCCGCGAGTTTCATAAACCCATACTCGCGGGCGGTTAGTTTAAGTTTTGCTGTAAATTCTATTGCACGTCCGAGTCTGCCGGCACCGCCGGCCG
>CAZRRV010000067.1:0-4155 GCA_964602735.1 uncultured Eubacteriales bacterium | reverse complement strand
GAGAAACAGATAAGAACTGCCCCGAATGGGATCATTGCGTCAAGGTGTCCTCCGCCGTGCTCGATGAGGTTATTGATATTTTGCAACCTGAAGCGGTTATTTTCGCTTCCAAATCCGCCCACAGCGCTTTTTCACAATCCTCTGCCCGTTACGCGAACGACGCTAAAATAGATGTTGTGTCGCATCCCGGTTGTCCGTGGTGGTATGGCAAAGACGGCAAAGGAAAATTCGAGAAAATATTAATCGGATTAAAAGACAAAAATTCTTAACCGACAGCACGGTTCATTCCGCCCCGGTGCAGTTCCTGTCGGAAATGCCGCCGGGTTTTTTTATGAAAGCAGACACCGACCCAAATTCGCGCGCCGATGCGATTAATAAGGCGGAAGGAAAAAGCAAGTTTTTCGGGCTTTGAGTATTTTACTGTCGAAAAAAGGTTAATAAAAAGTTATGTCGCAGCAGATGATTGCGTCTCGACGGCCCGTTAAACCCGTTGTTTTTGCATGATAAAACCGCCGGATTTTCACAGTTCCCTGTCTCCGGCGGTTGATTTTTTCGATTTACCGTTTACTTGCGAATATGCGCTTACTTCAGCGCCTCGCTCACCGCGACGGCGCATGCTACCGTCGCGCCGACCATCGGATTGTTGCCCATACCGATTAGCCCCATCATTTCGACATGTGCCGGCACCGAGGACGAACCCGCAAACTGAGCGTCGGAATGCATACGCCCCATGGTATCGGTCATACCGTAAGACGCGGGACCGGCCGCCATATTATCGGGGTGCAGGGTGCGCCCGGTTCCCCCGCCCGACGCGACCGAAAAATATTTTTTGCCCTGTTCGATACATTCTTTTTTATATGTCCCCGCAACCGGGTGCTGGAACCTTGTGGGGTTGGTGGAATTACCGGTAATCGAAACGTCAACGCCCTCAAGGTGCATAATCGCAACACCCTCGCGGACATCGTCGGCGCCGTAGCAGCGCACTTTGGCACGCTCGCCTTTTGAATACGCCGTTTCATCGGTTACCGCGATTTTCCCCGTATAATAATCGAATTTCGTGCGGACATAAGTGAATCCGTTAATGCGTGAGATAATTTGCGCGGCGTCTTTCCCGAGACCGTTCAGGATAACCTTCAAATCTTCTTTCCTCGCCTTGTTGGCGCTGCGGGCCAGACCGATGGCGCCCTCGGCGGCCGCGAATGATTCGTGACCCGCAAGGAAAGCGAAACATTTGGTATCTTCGCGCAACAGCATCGCGCCCAAATTACCGTGTCCCAGGCCGACCTTTCGGTCGTCGGCAACGGAACCGGGAATGCAGAACGACTGCAGCCCGAGCCCGATTTTTTCGGCGGCCTCGGCCGCGGACGCGACTTTTTCCTTTAACGCGATTGCGCAACCCACGGTATACGCCCAGCAGGCGTTTTCAAAACATATGGGCTGAATCCCTTTTACAATCCCGTACGCGTCGACGCCCGCCCCGTCGCATATCGCCTTCGCCTCTTCTATCGAAGCGATACCGTGGCGGCTTAATTCCGCGTTGATCTGGTCTATTCTTCTTTCGTAACTTTCAAATAACGCCATTGTGTTCACTCTCCTCATTCGGTGCGCGGATCCACAAACTTCACCGCATCTTCAATCCGCCCGTACTGCCCTTCGGCTTTTTTCAAAGCCTCGTTCGCATCCATGCCGCCGCGAATCATTTCCATCATCTTACCCAGATTTACGAATTTGTACCCGATAATCTGCCCCTCGCCGTCGACGGCAAGAGCCGTAATATACCCCTCGGCCAGTTCAAGGTACCGGGGGCCTTTAAGTTTTGTGGCGTAGGTTGTGCCTACCTGCGAGCGCACGCCTTTACCGAGATCCTCGAGTCCGGCGCCTACAGGCAACCCGTCTTCCGAAAATGCGGTCTGCGTACGGCCGTAGGCAATCTGCAGAAAAAGCTCCCTCATCGCGGTATTTATCGCGTCGCAGACAAGGTCGGTATTCAGCGCCTCGAGAATAGTTTTCCCCACAAGAATTTCCGCTGCCATAGCGGCAGAGTGGGTCATGCCCGAGCAGCCTACGGTTTCCACCAGCGCCTCTTCGATTACGCCGTTTTTAACATTCAGGGTAAGTTTGCAGGCGCCCTGCTGCGGAGCGCACCATCCGACCCCGTGCGTAAGCCCGGAAATGTCTTTAACCTCGGTTACCTGCGTCCATCTGCCCTCTTGAGGGATGGGCGCGGGGCCGTGATACGCGCCCTTTACAAGAGGACACATATTTTCAACTTCGCTTGAATAATTCATCGTACTTCCCCTTTCAAAATCTCTTTTATTATTATACACAAAACCGCGACGAAACACAATAAAAAAATGCGAAGCTAATCGCCGTTTCCGCTTTCCGCGGTTTTTGCGGACCGGCGCGACACGATTCCGTTTACCGCGAACGAAACAGCCGCTCCGCAAACGATTCCGACAACATTAAGCCATGTTTCGCTCCATGTTAAGTGCCTTCCGGGGACGACGGGTTTTACAACCTCGGCAATCACGGCTACCGCCGCTCCGGCCGCGGACGCGAACAGCAGCGAAAACGCGGAATTTTTTCTTCCCCGTTTAAGCGTAACAAGGAAAGAGATGAAAAGCAACACCCCTACAACAAAGAACACACCGAAATGCGCCGCCCTTCTCAGACGGCTGTGAACGATGTTAATCCCGGTTTTGATTCCAATCCGGCTTAAAATCCGTTCGACCGTTTCTGCAAGAGCCATACTGAGATTCGCCGTTTCCCTGCCGGACTGCCACGAAAGAAAAAAGCAAAATCCAATCCATAGGAAAGAAACGCTCCACACCGCAATTTTAAGAGCCGTTTTCCTGTTCGGCGATAATCTTTCCCGATTTTCCGGCATTCAGTCTACTCCTTTTCCGAACCGTTTACCAAATTGCGCCATGCCTCGGAATTCGCTTCAAAATCAATGATAAGAACGCTCATTCTATTTATGCTTTTACTCTGCCATGTTCCGTCAATCGGGACGGCGAGAGTTTTTGTTTCATAATCTTTAAGATTTACCGCCATAACGAGCAACGCGGCGCAGTCGCTTTGAGTAAGGTCGGTCTGCACCTGCGGCAGAAATTCTTCGGCAAAATCGCTGATTTGCTTAAGGCTCATGTCTTTTATCTTTTCGATACACTTTGTTATTATCGTGCGCTGACGTCCCGTCCTCGCAAAATCGGTGCCCACATACCGAACCCGCGCGTAGCCGAGCGCCTGATTTCCGTTGGCGTGTATCGTTCCGGCGTCGCTCGCGGAAAGAATATCCGTTCCCTTCGGGTTGCCGAGCATATCATTGTGGCCGGCGATGTACATATTCATAACCTCGATTTCCGCCGCGCTCACATCCAAATCGATGCCGCCGACAGCGTCAACCAGATTCATCACAAAATAAAAGTTTACCACCACGCACCGGTCGACGCTGATGCCGAAGTTCACCTTGATTGTTTCCGTCAGCAGATCGGCTCCTCCGAAAGCGTACGCGGCGTTCAACCGGTTGTTCCCGTGCCCGGGAATCGAAACGTAAATGTCGCGCAGGAACGAAGTCATGGTGACTTTTTTGTTCTTTTTATCGATACTTACGAGAATCATGGAATCGGAGCGCCCGCTCATGGACTTGCCTCTCGAATCGACGCCTACCAGCAGTATGTTGAAAGTATCGGTTTTATAAAGGTCGGAATTTGCCTCCATTTTTCGGAGGTTTTTCATCATCTGTTTTTCTATTTCGGACAGTTCCGCGTCGGTCGCGGGATCGGCGTTGGGATCGTTATCGCCGTCGGAGCCTATATCCCCGCCCCCGGCGTTCGAATCGATACTGCCCAACAGCCCGAAATAATGACGGTAAATCCCGTATCCCGTTCCGGCGAGAATTCCCAGTACCGCGATAACCGATACAAGCACCACAACCCATTTTTTAACGCCTTTTTTGTTTTTTCCCTTACGTTTCCCTCCGCCTGTTTTCGGGGTTTTCCCCCCAGCAGGGCTTTTGTACATTCTTACCTGTCCGGATCCGTAATCCTCCATGCCGTACCCCTTTCGATAAATACCGTGCGCGGTAACATTCGGTGCACACCGTTATATATTACCAGAAATCGCGGCTGTTTGCAACCGTCAAAATACCGCCGG
>CAZRRV010000066.1:0-4170 GCA_964602735.1 uncultured Eubacteriales bacterium | reverse complement strand
CGGCTGCGGCACCAGCCTCCGGCAGGTTTTAAGTATACCATTCACCGGCCGGCACTGTCAACGGTTTTTTGCGGCGGGGCGGGCGAAGCGCGCGGCGGCTTGACACCCGCGCCCCGGCGTGGTATAATTTTCCCGTCACACAGTTTGAAACGGGGAGTGTACGGTTATGTGCGGTTTTACGGGCTTTACGGCTTGCGGGAAGGTGCCCGACGCAGAGCGGGTGCTCCGCAAAATGACAGACAGGATCGCCCACCGCGGCCCCGACGACGCGTCTTATTATTCCGACGACGATATAGCGCTGGGGTTCCGCCGCCTTTCGATTATCGACCTTGACGGCGGCAGGCAGCCGATTTTCAACGAAGACGGCAGTCTGGTTCTTGTGTTTAACGGAGAAATCTACAACTACCGCGAACTGCGGGAGGAACTGCTGGCGGCGGGTCATGTGTTCGCGACGAAAACCGACAGCGAAGTCCTCCTCCACGGCTACGAGGAATACGGGGAGGATCTTCCGAACCGTCTGCGCGGGATGTTCGCGTTCGTGATATGGGATAAAAACAGGAAGGAACTTTACGGGGCGCGCGACTTTTTCGGGATAAAACCGTTCTATTATACCGAAACGGGCGGCGCGCTCATGTTCGGGAGCGAGATCAAAAGCTTTCTCGATCACCCCGGCTTCAAGAAAGAGCTCAATACCCGCGCGCTCGAGGGGTACCTCTCCTTCTGGTACTCCCCGCCGAATAACGAAACGTTCTTCGAGGGCGTTTACAAACTCCCGCCGGCGCACTGGTTCCGCTACAAAAACGGGAAAATGGAAATACGGCGATACTGGAAGCCGGAGTTCCGCGCCGACGAATCGAAAACGCTCGACGACTGGGCGGATATAATCTCCGATGTGTTCGACGACTCAGTGCGGGCGCATAAAATCGCGGATGTCGAGGTCGGGACTTTTCTCTCCTCCGGCGTGGATTCAAGCTACATCACCTGCGTCTCCGGCGTGGAAAAAACATTTACCGTGGGATTCGACAACGGGGAGAAGTACAACGAGATAAACTACGCCGAGGAGCTTTCTTCCAAAATCGGCGCGGTAAACACATCGAAGGTGATTACTCCCGAGGAATACCGGAACATTCTTCCGACGATACAGTACCACATGGACGAACCTCTCGCGGATCCGGCCGCCGTGGCGCTGTATTTCGTCTGCAACACCGCCTCGAAACAGGTGAAAGTCGTAATGTCGGGCGAGGGTTCCGACGAGCTTTTCGGCGGGTACAACATCTACAGCGAACCTCTTGCGTGCGGCGCGTACGATAAAATCCCGTTCCCGATACGGCGGCTGATCGGCAGGGTCGCGAACCTGCTGCCCCACAAGCGGGGGATAAATTTCCTTATTAGGCGGGGGAAAACGATTGAGGAGCGCTATATAGGCAACGCGTATGTTTTTACCGAACGGGAGCGCAAACGCCTGTTGAAAATCAAAACCGACGCGCTCTCTCCCGAGGAGACCATGGCGCCCTATTACGCCGAGGCGGAGGGAAACGACCCGGTGACGAAAATGCAGTATGTCGACATCTTCGGCTGGCTCGCGGGGGACATACTGCTTAAAGCCGACAAAATGAGCATGGCCAACTCGCTTGAGGCGCGGGTGCCGTTTCTGGATAAAGAGGTAATGCGGGTCGCGGAGCGGATCCCCGCGCGGTACCGCGTAAGCAAAGAGAACACGAAACTCGCTCTTCGGCGGGCGGCGCTCCGCCGTATGCCGGAAAAATGGGCGGATAAACGAAAACTCGGGTTCCCCGTGCCGATCAGGGTCTGGCTGCGGGAGGAGCCTTTCTATTCCGACGTGAAAGAGGCGTTTCGGAGCGCCGACGCCGAGCGGTTTTTCCATACGGATCGGCTGCTGAAACTGCTCGAAGAACACAAAGCCGGCAAGGCCGACAATTTCCGCCGCATCTGGACGGTTTATTCGTTCCTGATATGGTACAAGGTGTTCTTCGGCGCGGCGGGCAGTGCCGGCCCCCAAATCGCGCAATAAAGTCTGCCGCGCGGCGGTCGGCAGTGCCGGCGGCCATGTCGCGATTTTTAGTTTGCCCCTACACGCGAGCGGTACGCGCGCGAAAAAAGCCGTTGTGTTATTTGCGGGTGGAAAGGGAAAGAAGAGAAAGATCGCTTATTCCGCCGCGCGGGGTGTTGGCCGGCAGTGCCGGCTGACTTGGACGCGCACTCGGGCTTACCGCGCGGCTTAAACTAACAGCCCGCGAGTTCGGATTGATTAAATTCGCGGGCGATTTACCGTGGTTTACCGTAAAATCAAGCATCGCGACCGAGGTGCCGCGCACTGCGCGGCGGCGGGTAACGGAATCGGAGGGTTGAAGTATTGAGCTATGTAATTGCGGGCGTAAGGCTCCTCGCGCTGTGCTTTTGCCTGTACGGGTACATAAGATGGCTTTGCGGGAAAATCAGACCCGAATTTACCCCCGCCGTACTCTTCGCGGGGATCGGCGCCGCCATGTTTTTCGCGGGGATTTTGAACATTATGCGGTTAGCCGCGGCGGGTATTCTCGCCGGGGGCGCGGTGCTTGCCGTCCGCGGTATGTTCGGCAAAAGGCGCTCCCGGAACGGTTTTAAGAAACTTCTCTGCCCGGCTCTGATTTTTTATGCCGGCGTTCTCGCCCTTCTGGCGGTTCTGATTTACGGGGCAAAGTTCACCGAATACGATGATTTCTCCCACTGGGCGACGGTGCTGAAGGTTATGCTCCGCAACAACCGGTTCCCGAATTTCGAGGAGTCGGATATAATTTATTTTCCGTCGTACCCGCCCGGCACGGCGGCGTTTATCTGGTTCTTCGAGAAAGCCGCCGGGATTTCGTCGGAATGGAGCCAGATGTTCTTTCAGGCGGCGCTTACGGTTGCGATGACCCTGCCGCTTTTCGCCTATGCGAAAAGCGCGCTCGGCTCCGTCGTCTCCGGCGCCGTGTCGCTGATGCTCACGGCCACTCTCCTCCCGGGGGGGGCGCGGGAGCGTTCAATACACTCAAGGTCGACAAGGTACTCGCGCTGGCGGGGCTTGCGGCGCTTCTCATAACGGTATACTACCGCGATAATACCGCGAAAATTTCCGCAGTCTGCCCGCTTTTTTCGGCGTTTATTATTTCAATCAAGAACAGCGGAATATTTTTCGTTCTCCCGCCGCTTGTATGTTTCTGGCTCTTTACCCGCGAAAGGCGGCGCAATTTTAAGCGGATACTCTTCCAGGCGGCGTGCCCGGCGGCCGCGCTTCTGCTGTGGCAGGGGCATGTGAAACTCGCGTTTTCCGGCGGAATGGACGCCAAACATTCCCTCTCCGCCGATCATATGGCCGGTGTGTTTCTCGGAAAAACCGCGGCCGACATCAAAACCGAAATTCTGCTTATGGCGAAAAACACCTTTACGCTCCGCAACGCGGCGCTGTGCCTTATCCCTCTGGCCGCCGTTGTCTGCGCCCTTGTCGCGCGGTACGGGAAGAACCGCAAAGACGCCGTGAAACCGCTGATCTTCGGCGCGGCGGTGTATTTTTGCTATCAGGCGGGGCTGCTCGGTATGTACCTGTTTTCGATGCCGGCGAATGAGGCGTCTTATCTGGCGTCTTACGCGCGCTATCACTCTACAATCCTGGTGTATCTGGCGGGCGCGGCGATGATCCCCGTGCTTCCGATGATAAAATTCGCAAAGAAATCGCGCGGGAGAAATATTTTAAGCGCCGGGCTGGCTCTCCTCTCGGCCGCGACCGTGTTCTTTACCGCGGATCCGGGGCTGGAGGCGTATTTTACCCTTGAACGGGCCAACCCCGGCATGGCGAACGGGAGAGCCGCCTACGAGCGGTTCATAGAGGAGGAGAATATACCGCAGGGCGCGTCGTGCCTTGTAATAAGCGACACGACCGACACCGGGTACCTCTGGTTCATGTCGCGCTACCTGCTGCTTTCAAAAGGCTCGTGGGCTCAGGGCAACGATTATACATTCGACGAGAAAACAAACACCGTCGCCGCGACATTCAAAAACTACGATTTTGTGTTTATGATCGGCGCCTCGCCGGAAACGGAGGCGTGGTTCCGGGAAACTTTCGGAACCGAAAAAGATATCGTCCGCGTCTCACACGCCGCTGCGGGCGCGTAAGCCGCGCGGCGGGCAGTG
>CAZRRV010000065.1:0-4403 GCA_964602735.1 uncultured Eubacteriales bacterium | reverse complement strand
TAAAAGACGAAATCAGCCCGGACAGAATACCCACGCTCTGCTTTTTTAAGCCGGAACGCGGCATGGTATTTTGTATATTGATAAGCATATCCGAAAAATCCGGGTTGTGGTCCTTAAACTGCGGCGGGATTATACCGAATTGTTACTGGGCTTGCGACGGTGAATTTGTTGAGGGGATTTTCTGGTACGGCTTTTTTGAGGGCGGGAAAGGGCTGGCAGCGCAGTTTGAGGAAAGTTTTGACGATTATCTAATTCTCACCGGCGAACGGTGCTGCAAAATCGACGCGTATATTCGGCTTGCAAACCCGTCGGAAATAATACACCGGTACGCCGACGAACACCATTGGACGGTTTATGACAATAAGCCGGACTAAAAACGATAGATTATTTGTTTCGGTGAAACAATCGTTGTTTCAAGCAGATGTTTATTGTTCACTTTCCACCTGCCAAAAACAGCGATCGGATAACCGCGAAATTTGCCGCTGCGTTTGTTGCCGAAAATATAGTTATTTACGGCGGCGGATATTTTGTCGGTGACGACGACTTTCAGATTTATCAGAAATTTATTTTCATCAAGCTGTGACGGAATACCGAAGTATATTATATATCCTTCTTTGCTTTCGTAACTTTGGGTAACGCCAAAAGCCAGTCTGATTTGATTGTTATAATTTGAAATCGCGTTAAAAGTTGCGTTGCGTTTATCAAGAATAATATCGTTTACAAGACAGTTACCTGTATAAGGCGTGTTTAACGGGTTGACAGTACAGTATTCGAGAAGCTGACGCGGAGTATGAATGTTAATCGACTGCTTATCGGTGTGAAAAACGGCTGTTGATTTTGTTTTTTGAAAAGATGTTTTATGCAAACATTGTTCAAGAATATGTTCCGGCGAATATTTATTGAAATTGTTTGTATAACAGTATTTGTTATCCATTGAATTATAAATGCAATCCGGCGAATGCGGCGAAGTTCTTAAACAATAAAAATGCGGTTGAACAACATGGCTGTTTTCAGCTCTGACTCTGATTTTTGCGGGGCAATTTCTGTTTACACAGCCGAACTCAGTGTCGGTTGTGTCTACCTCGCCGATATTAACAATACGCTGTTTGCGAATGGAAAACGCATAAAACATATTTATATCTCCGAAAGGAATAAAAATGGGAACGAAAGAAAAGGTTGCCGAGGTATATCGCGGAATTTCCGATTGTGTCAGAGACAGAGGTTATCGGACGGCTTTGCTAAAAGACGAATCCGACCCGGACGGAATACCCGCGCTCTGCTTTTTTAAGCCGAACCGCAGCCCCGCTTTTTGCGTGTCGGTAAACAGACCGCTCGGAAAAATACCGTGGAGCTTGGACTGCGGAGGGATAGTGACGAATTATTACGGGAACCGACGCGGCGGATATATCGAACGGATTTTCTGGTATATGCTGTTTGAATACGGAAAAGAGTTGACTTTGCAATTCGCGGAAAAATTCGACGAATTTTTAATTTCCGCCGGAGAACAGAACCAACTCGGAGATACCGAAATATACTTTGCCAATCCGCTCATAGCGATAAAGATATACGCCGACGACCGCCGGTTAACAGTATATACCGATAAACCTTAAAAGGCAAGCGGCTTTGCCGTCGGATTTACCGACCGACGATTTTCTTTTTATTAAATAAAAAACGCAAAGGAGTGACAATTATGCCCAACTGGGTATATAACACCTTAATATTTGACGGAGACAAAAAAGATATACGCGCGGTGTTCGACGCGATTAAGAACGAGAATCCGGCGAACGGGGTCTGCTGCGTCGGCACTTTCGACTTCAATAAGATTATTCCCACGCCGGAGGAACTGAATATCCCTGACGGCTACACAACGGATAAAATGTGTAAAGCCTACGCGGAATATATAGAGAACGGCGACGGAATTTCCGAGGATCGGTGGATATTGTCGCACGGCTACGGCGGAGAGTGGTATTTGGGCAAACAGGCATACGAGAATATACAGAAGTACGGCGTGCCGACCTGTTTTGACTGGCACATAGCCCACTGGGGTACGAAATGGAATGCGGACCAATGCAGACAGATAGGCGGCAATGCAATAGAATTCAATACCGCGTGGAGCGCCCCGCACCCGGTTATCGAAAAACTGTCGCGAAGATTTCCGAGGCTGACGATAGAACATGAATGGGCGGACGAGGATTTAGGGACAAACTGCGGACGGTACATCTACTCCGACGGCGAAATAACGGAGGAATATCTGCCCGGCGGCGGAGAAGCGATAGGCTTCGCCGCGAACAAGTGGGAATATGACGCGTACGAACTCGCGGACTGCCTTGACTGCGACCTCGGAACCGCCCGCGAATATATATCCCTCGCGGACGGGAACGGTGAATTCAAGGGCGGATATAGATATACATACGCTTTACTTTCCCGTCTGCAAACGGATTGTGAGTATTTTCTCGGCAACAACGGCCGCAGCCGCGCGGAAAAGCATTTATGGGCGGGCAACGTTAAAGATCAGATAGCGAAAATGCGGGAGCTTTACGCGTCACTGCCCGAGACCGCAAAGCCGGAATGGATAAGCGAAAGAGATATAGACCGCTATGAGAGACTTATGACAGGCGGCGCGAAAACCCGCTCCGGCGACGATATGGAAAGATAAAGTATACGGGAGGAAAAAGCGATGTGGTTTAATCACAAACAGATAGAGGAATTTAACGGTATGTACGAGGAGATATACGACCGCCTGTACGCCGAGGGCGAAAACATACCCGGGTATTCGGGATATGTGGCCGGCGGGCAGAGGATACTGAGAAAATCGCCCGCGTTTTTAGGGCAGCTTAACCACTATCGCGGGGAAATATTCACCTCCGACCGCGAGCGCGCGGCGCTGTACCTTACCGCGCGGCGATTCAACAAAGAGCATAACGTAAACGTAATGCACGAAACCGGCGACAAGGAAAGCTGGGAGAGGTGAGAGTGATGAAACTTATGACAGGGGAACTCGAAAAAGAGTTTGAAAAATATCCGCTATACAGTCAGGACGGCAAAGGCGGCGAGGCGAAAGTCGTCGCGAAGTTTTTCAGTCCCGTCGGCGCGGCGACATGGTTTGTCACCGAGGGCGAGAAAAAGGACGGCGACTGGCTGTTCTTCGGTTACGCGAATCTGGGCGACGATCAGAATGCGGAATTCGGATATTTCCGTTTGTCCGACCTCGAAAATCTGCGTCTGCCCTACGGTATGGGCATAGAGCGCGACCTGTATTTCGAGCCGGGGAAAACGAATATTTACGACGCAATAAAGCAGGAGGGTTTTACCCCGCCCGGCTGGCTCAGACCGCCGGAACAGACGACTAAAAAAGAATATGAAAGATAAAGGCGTGTATATACACGGAGGCGGAAGGATATATGAAATACTGGGAGAAATACCGCAAGGCGGGAAAGAAAATGCGCGGACTGAAAGCCGAGATTTTCCGTCTGGAACGGGAACGCGATATTCTGTGCGACGATCTGGACGAGGGCTACGCGGTAAGAAAAGAACTGTTAAGGAGCATAAGGGAACTTAAAGCCGAGCGGCACAGCGCCGCATTAAAGGCAAAGGGGCGATGATACCGTGACCGAATACAAAAAGAATTTTTATCGCGGCGGGCAGAGTTCACACGGCGGGCGTTATTTTTCTTTTACCGAACGGGAATACGACGGGTATGTCAACGGGCATATCAAAGAGGAAACGGTGCCGGAGAATATAGCGGTATGGTGTGTAGAGGAAAAGATGTATTATCCCGACGACAAAACCTATTGCGGCACTTTCGCGCAGTGCGCGGAATACTGCCGGTACGAGGGCATAAGCGACGGGGAACTTGTCGCCTACGCGGTAGACAGGGCAAGCGGCGGGATTGACGAAAACGTGAAATACGACGGAATAAGCATAAGGGAGGCACTGAAACTCCTCCCTCCGAAAGAGTTCGATCTCGGCTACGGCATGCTCGGCAACGGAATGACGGTATGGAACAGGGCGGTAACGCTGCACGGCGATTACGAGTATGTGGCGCATATCGACCCGGACAGGACGGTAACGTTCTACGACAAAAGTCTGCCGTACAAAGTTAAGCGTGAAATTCTGCGGGAGGCGGAACGGGGTATGTCGGACTGCTATACCGTGCCGCCGAAGGCGGAGAAAGACGCCGCGCGTGAGCGGTAATAATTCGGGAGGTTGTTATGACGATTTTTATACTTATGCTTTTGGATTTCATTGCGGGCGGCTGCGTCGGAATGCTTGTCACCGCCATACTTTCCGCCGCCAACCGCGAACGGGACGGGGAAAGACCCGTTGACGACGGGGAAAAGAATGATAAAATATGACGGAGGAATATATTCCGGCCGGCGGGAAATACCGCCGGCTGCGAGCCG
>CAZRRV010000064.1:0-4833 GCA_964602735.1 uncultured Eubacteriales bacterium | reverse complement strand
CGCATATTTTCATTGTATTATACAAAAGCGCCCGGAAATACGTAAAGTATTCCCCGCGGTTTTTGCTTTATCTGACGAAAAATCCGACGCCGGATCATTATGTGGTATTGCCTTTGCTCCGAAAACTCCGGGATTATAACCCAGATCTGCGGAGCCCGGCAAGCCGGAAATTTTTATTTTTTTATCCGATTGCCGGGGTCGCTGTTTGCGCCGTGCCGGTACTTCCGCGCGAATTACCCCCGTCTGACTGCCGCGAACCGTTTCGCGTACGGTGCCGGCGGAAACCGCAACTAGCCGGTATACCGGCATCGGATCACGGCGGAAATGTACTTCCGACGTTCGGCACGTAAATTAACTGTAACACAGGTTCTCCGATCCGTCATCTGTTTTTTATCCCTTACTGTAACACATCTATTGTAAACCTACACAATGATTATAAAATGAACTTTACGAAACAGTTGCGCGGAAAAGAAAAAAATGTTATAATATACGAAGCGTTTTTATGAACCGAAAACGGAAACGCAATACACCCCGGAGATGACAATTATGCAAACTTCGAAACAACCCGAACTGTCGGCTTTGGTGGAGGAAAAACTGCTGCAGAATTACGGAACCGACCGGCTCCACGCGTCGAACGAAACGGTTTACAAAGCGATGGTATCGGCGGTGCGCGACATTATGAAAAAGCGCCGGACGGCGTTTGTCGGCGATATACGCCGAACCGGGAGCAAGCGCGTATATTATCTGAGCATGGAATTTTTAATGGGCCGTTCACTGAAAACCACCCTTTTTAATCTCGGGCTCGCGGACGACGCCGAGAAAATGCTTAAATCGTGGGACATCCCGCCGGAGGATATCTACGCCTGCGAACCGGACGCCGGACTCGGCAACGGCGGGCTCGGCCGCCTGGCCGCCTGCTTCCTCGATTCGCTGACCTGCGGCGGTTATGCCGCCATGGGCTACTGCATTAAATACGAATTCGGCATTTTCAGGCAGAAAATCGTCGACGGCTGGCAGACCGAAGTTCCCGACTGCTGGCTGCCGGGCGGGGAAGTGTGGCTTGAAAGCCGACCCGACGACGCCGTCGACGTACGCTTCGGCGGGCACGTGGAGGAAGGGTGGAACGGCAGTTACCATACCGTCACGCTGCACGACAGCACCGCCGTCCGCGCCGTACCCTACGATTTGATGATCGCCGGCGACGACGGCCGATCGGTAAATCTGCTTCGCCTGTGGAGCGCGGAGGCCCCGCAGATCGATATGGCGGCTTTCAACCGCGGCGAGTATGTAAAATCCCAGGAGCGCCGCGCGATGGCGGAGGTTATCAGCAAGGTTCTGTACCCGGAAGACAATCACCCCGAGGGCAAATCCCTGCGGCTGAGGCAGCAGTATTTTCTCGTAAGCGCGTCGGTGCAGGATATTCTGGCGCGCCACTTAAAGCAGTACGGAACTCTCGACAATCTGCCCGACAAAGCGGCGATACATATTAACGACACTCACCCCGCCCTCGCCATACCCGAACTTATGAGGATTTTGCTTGACGAATGCGGATACGGCTGGGACGAGGCGTGGAATATAGTTACATCGACGGTGGCGTACACCAACCACACGGTGATGAAAGAGGCTCTCGAATGCTGGAACGCGGCGCTGTTCCGCGAACTTCTCCCCCGCGTTTACACGATAATCGAGGAGATCGACAGGCGCTACCGCGCGTTTGTCATCGGCAAAACCGGCGATCCGGCCTGCGCCGAACGGACGGCGGTTATTTCCGGCGGCACGGTGAGAATGGCGAATCTCTGCGTGGCGGCGTGCCACAGGGTAAACGGAGTGTCGCAGCTGCACAGCGACATTCTGAAAAAAACCGTCTTCTCCGATTTTTACAATTTAACGCCCGAAAAATTCACCAATGTTACCAACGGAATCTCGTTTCGCCGCTGGCTGTACTGCGCGAATCCGGAACTTACGCGGCTGCTGCGCTCGCTTCTGGGCGACGGGTTTATGCGCGACACCGCCGAACTTTCGCGGCTTAACGCGTATGCCGGCGATACCCGGGTGCTTGAGGAACTGCGGCGGATAAAGCGCGGGAACAAGGAGCGTTTCGCCGCGGCGATGAATAAAACCGCCGGAATATCGATCGACTGCGATTCGATATTCGATATGCAGGTCAAACGTTTGCACGAATACAAGCGCCAGCACCTGAACGCCATGCACATTATTTCCGAATATCTGTATCTTAAAGATAATCCGAACGCCGAATTTACCCCGAAAACATATATTTTCGGCGCCAAGGCGGCGGCGGGATACATGCGGGCAAAGAAGATAATTCAGCTCATCGTGTGCCTCTCGCGCGAAATCGAAAGCGACCCCGCGGTGCGCGACCGGCTGAAGGTTGTGTTCGCGGAGGATTACAGCGTATCGCTGGCGGAACTGATGATCCCCGCGGCGGATTTCAGCGAACAGATTTCGCTGGCGTCGACCGAGGCGTCCGGCACCGGAAACATGAAAATGATGCTGAACGGCGCCGTTACGATAGGTACCGAAGACGGCGCGAATGTTGAAATACACAATGCCGTGGGCGATGAAAACATACTCATTTTCGGGCTTAGAACCGAGGATGTGCTAACCGTCCGGCAAAACGGCTACCGCCCGCGCGATTATTACGAGAGAAGCCCGGAACTGCGCCGCGTTATCGATAAAATGCGCGCGGGAATAGGCGGCGTTTCGTTCGCGGATTTGGCCGACTATCTGCTTTCCGGAGACGATTATCTCGCGCTTGCCGATTTCGAGCCGTACCGCGATATTCAAAAATCCGCGGCCGATCTTTATTCACGGCGGGACGATTTTACGAAAGTGTCGCTTAAAAACATAGCAGCGGCGGGAATATTCTCGTCCGACCGCGCCGTTGCCGAATACGCGCAAAATATATGGAACGCCGCGCCAGTTTACGGCGCGACGGAAAAGAAAAGGAAATGAGAAATATGACGGGAAAAATCGCCGCCGCCTACGATTCGAGGGATATTTTCTGCAAATCGCCGTTCGGCGCGGTTGCGGAGGGAGAAAATGTCGTGTTCCGTGTGCGCCTGCACCGCGACGCGAGACCCGCGAAAGTGTTCCTCCTGTGCCTGCGCGACGGCGACGCGGATTACTGGTGGCACCCGATGCGGTACGAAAGAGAAGCGGGCGGATACTATATTTACGCGATTTCTCTCACGTTTGACACGGGACTGTATTTTTACCGTTTTGTTTTCGATTCCGACTACGGCCGCAAGAAACTTTTCCGCAACCCCGACGCCTCGGCGCGAATCGATTCCGGCGGCGACGACTGGCAGCTTACGGTTTACGGCGCGTCTTACGTCACTCCCTCGAACCTCTCGGGCGGCGTTTATTACCAGATTTTCCCCGACAGATTTTGCCGTTCCGGCGAAGAGCGGCCGAATGTGCCGAACGATCGGTTCCTTAACGCCGACTGGGGCGCGCAGCCGGCATTCCGCCAAAGCGACGGGCTGTACCGCCTCGGCAACGATTTCTTTATGGGCGATCTGCGCGGTATAACCGAAAAGCTCGGATATCTTGAGGGGCTCGGCGTTTCGATAATTTATTTGAACCCGATTTTCGAGGCGCATTCCAACCATCGTTACAACACGGCGGATTATATGAAAATCGATCCTCTGCTCGGCGATGAAGACGATTTCAGGGCGCTGTGTTCCGCGGCCCGCGAAAAAGGCATAACCGTTATTCTCGACGGCGTGTTTTCCCATGTGGGAGACGACAGCGTGTATTTTAACCGCTACGGCAGATACCCCGAGCCGGGCGCGTGGCAGTCGAAAGCCTCGAAATACTACCCGTGGTTCAGGTTCGACGAATGGCCCGACAAATTCAGGTGCTGGTGGGGAGTGCCGTCTCTGCCGGAGGTGAACGAACTCGACGGGAACTTCTGCGATTTCATAGCCGGGGAAGGCGGAGTTATCGACCACTGGATGGCGGCGGGCGCGGGCGGTTTCCGCATTGATGTCGCCGACGAACTTCCCGACGCTTTCCTTGAAAAAATCCGGGCGGCGGTAAAACGCAACAATCCGAACGGGCTGCTTATCGGCGAAGTATGGGAAGACGCCAGCAACAAAATAAGCTACGGAGTAAGGCGGCGTTTCCTGCTGGGCGGCGAGCTCGATTCGGTGATGAATTACCCGTTCCGCGCCGCGATTATCGATTTTGCCAAAGGCGGCGATGCCGGAGAATTTGTGAACAGATGCATGGATTTGTGCGAAAACTACCCGCCGCAGTCGATCTGCCTGCTGATGAACCACATCGGCACCCACGACACCAACCGCATTTTAACCGAACTGGGCGGCGAGTACCGCGACGACAGGGAATGTCAGTCGGTAACGCGGCTGAGCGAGGACGAACTCGCGAGCGGTCTGCGGCTGCTGCGGATCGCCGCGCTTTTGCAGTATACCCTCCCCGGGATGCCCTCTGTTTACTACGGCGACGAGGCGGGAATGGAGGGTTATAACGACCCGTTCTGCCGCGGGTGCTACCCCTGGGGAAAAGAAAACCCCGATTTGCTGGAATTTTACCGTATACTCGGCCGTGCGAGGCGGGAAAGTCCCGTTTTCCGCGACGGGCGGTTCGTTCCGCTGAAAGCCGAGGGCGGACTGCTCGCCTTTATGCGGGAGAGCGCCGGCGGCAGAGCGGTAACGGTTATAAACCGCGAACAGTTCGCCGTAAGGTGCGAACTGCCCGAAACAGCCGGGCTTCGCCCCGTTTTCGGGCGCCACCCGTCGGAAAGCGGCGCCCTGCTCCTCCCGCCCGGAGCATACGAACTGTTTGTATAAA
>CAZRRV010000063.1:0-5393 GCA_964602735.1 uncultured Eubacteriales bacterium | reverse complement strand
ACCCGGTCGCCGCGAACACGGGGCCGCCGCCGCCGTAATTTTTCGGGTCGTCGGGCATAACCATATCAACCGAGAACATCTGCCCGCTGTTTACCTTAAAATCGTTGTATGTTGTCTGCACGCCTGCTTTGGTCGGCGTGTATTTGCCGTCATTCACGGTAAACGTCGGGCTCACCGCGCTGTTGTACCGTGCGTAAAGGGTAACATTCTCCGTTACCTTGAACGGTTCGGCTACCGTCGCGCCCTTGTCGTCGATCCAGCACGCCACCGTGTACCGCTTGCCGCCCTGTTCCAGCGCCGGCTTCGGAAGCAATACCGTTGTGTCCGCGGGATATTTCACGGTTGTAGCCGGCTGGCCGTTCCTCGGGTCGAGCGTTACCGTGCGGAAATCCGATTCTTTCAGGGTTTCAAGCCCCGGGTTCGCGAAGCTTACGCCCTCGATATTGGTTCTGAACCCTATGAGGGAACCCTTGGAGTATTCGGCGCTCGTTTTTTTGCCGGCTTTCTCATCCGAATCCGGGTTCATCGCCGCGCCGGGGGTGAAGGTAAAGTATTCCACACCGTCGATGCCGATGTGCCAGGTATCGCCGTCTCTGCGCAGCGTAAAGGTGAGTTTCATCTCGCCCTTATACTTACCGCTCAGATATTCGGTCATCTTTTTCTCGTAGGGGGTGCCTTTTAAGGTCGTTTTGAGCTTATAGTACGCGATGTCGTTTGACCCGTCGTGAGCTTTACCAGCCTGTTCGCCTTCGTGGAATCCCCAGAACCTCACGGAACCGGCGACATCACCCGCATCGGAACGGATTATCTGCATCCACATATAGTAACTTCCCACAAAAGTCGAGCCCGACTCGTTGAACCCGGTCGCCGCGAAAACCGGGCCCGCGCCGGAGCCGGCGCCGCCGGTGAAATCGGCCGGATCTTCGGGCAGGATCATATCAACCGAGAATCTCTGCCCGTCGGCGACTTTCGTGTCTTTGTAATTCGACCACCACAGATTTGTCGCCGGCCCGAACTGTTTCGTCTTGTATGTGCCGTCGGTCTGCAGTTCAAACGCCGGGGTGGTTCCCGTGTCGTAATGGGCGTAGAGGGTCATATCCTTACGCACCGTGAACGGGTCGGTCACCTGTTTGCCGGTGGTCTCGTCAACCCAGTATTTGAAATTGTATTTTTTGCCGTCGGCCTCGAACTGCTTCGTCGGTTTCGGCAGATCGGCGGCTTTAAGTTCGGTGCCTATGGTGTATTCCCGGGAATCGATCTTTTCCGAGGTTCTCGTATCGAACGATACGGTGCGCTGGTACTGCGATCTGTCGTATGTTTCGAGGGTGGGATTGGCGAACCGCACACCGATAATATCCGATCTGAAACCTACCAGCGATCCGTCGGAATACAGGCTGTTCGCCACATTCGTATCGCCCTCGTCGGGTTTCGAGGGCGCCGGGCTGAATACCTTGCCCGGCTCGAAGACGAAATACTCCTCGCCGTCGATACCGATGTACCAGATATCGCCGTCTCTGCGGAAGGTAAAGTGCAGCACGGTATCTTTATCGCTGACGCCGCCGTTGAGGTAGGCGTTCATTTTTTTGTTGTACGCGCTGTTTTTAAGGGTGGCGCCGGAAAATTTGTAAAACGCGATGCTCTGGTGCGCCTCAGACGGCCCGTGCCCCTGCATATAACCCCAGAACCGCACGCCGCCGGCGGAACCGCCCGCATCGGAACGGATTATCTGCATCCACACATAGTAGCTGCCGGTGAAAGTGGACTTCTCGTCGTCGAACCCGGTCGCGGCGAAGACGGGGCCCGCGCCGGAGCCGGTACCGTTGGTAAATTTAGCCGGATCGCGCGGCAGAATCATATCGACCGAATACATCTGCCCGCTGTTTACCCTGAAGTTGCCGTATGTCGTCTGCGCCTGGGGCTGTTTCGTCGGCTTGTATGTTCCGTCGTCCAACAGCTCGAAATTGGCGGAGGTGCCCGTATCGTACCGGGCGAACACTTCTATATCGTAGGTGGGCATCCTGAAGCTGTCGCCGCGCAGAGGACGGCTCGTGCTCTTGTCGACCCAGTAAAGGAATTTATATGTTTTCCCCTGAACCACGCGATCGGGGCAGGCGGGCAGTTTTACGAGATCGCCCGGATAGTACTCGCGCGGATCGATTTTCTGCGACGTCTGGGTGTTGAATGTAACGGTGTGGCGGTTAGCGGGGTTCTTCTTTACCGAACTCGCCTTTTTAAGGCTGCAGTTGTCGAACAGGACATTCAAAACATCCGTTCTGAATCCAACGAGAGAGCCGCCGGCATACCCGCCGCTCGCGGGCTTTCCGGCCTCGTCCGGCTTTGTCGGCGCCGGGGTTATCACCTGCCCGGGTTCAAAAGTAAAGTACTCTATCCCGTCGATGCCGATATACCAGCTGTCTCCCGCTCTGCGGAATGTGAAGGTGAGACGGGTCTCCGTGTCAGTCCGCTCGCCGTTCAGGTAAGCGCTGATCTTTTTTTCGTAAGGGGTGCCTTTTAGGGTCGGGCCGTCGAGATGATAGAACGCGAGCGACTGGTGGGCGCCGCCGACCGTGTCACTGTCGGAATACCCCCAGAACCGCACGCCGCCTGCCAACCCCGGGTTCGCCCCGTAGCGGACTATCTGCATCCAGATATAGTAATTTCCCACAAACGAAAGGGTATCGTCGTTGAATCCCGTCGCGGCGAAAACCGGGCCCGCGCCGCTGGGGGTGTAATCGGCGGGATTGGCCGGCAGGATCATATCGACGGTGAAAATCTGGCCGTCGGCCAGTTTCCAGTCTCTGTAGGTCGTCTGCGCCTGGGTGCGCAGCGGCTTGTAGGTGCCGTCGTCGAGCATCTCGAATCTCGAATTAACCCCGGTATCATACGAGGCGTAGAGGTACATATCGGTGCCTTCCATGCGCAGTTCCGTCGTAATCTCCTGCCCGTTCCCGGAGTTCACCCAGCCGGCGAACGGAACGGGTTTGCCCGCCACGGTGCGATCGGTGGCTTTCGGGAGATCCTTTACCGGGATCCTCTCCCCGAAAGCGTACTGCCGCGGCTCGATTATTTCGGAGGTTCTGGTGTCGAAGTAGACGGTATGGATATTCGTCCAGCCCGCGTGGAGGGTGAACACGCCGCCTACGGCTTTGGTTTCGTCGAGAGGGACGGTAACCTTCTCCTTGCCGGCGGTGTCGTAGAACCACGAGACGAAGCTGTAGCCGTACATCTTCGGGTCGGCGCCGTTGCCGGGCACGGGCATCACGAATTTTTTGCCTATGGTGTACTTGCCGTCTTTTACCGCGGCGCCGCCGTTGCTGTCGTATTTCACGACATACGACTTCGGCTCGGCCACAACCTCCGGCGGTTTGGTCTTATCGCCGCTGCCGCCGTCTTTGCCGCCGTTGCCGCCGAAGATCAGCCAGAGAACCACCGCCGCGATCGCGACAAGGCATATCGACGCGGACAAAATGATTATCTTCGCTCTTTTCTTCTTTTTCTTCTCTTCCATCGTTTTTTCTCCTCCCGAAAGGATTTATAAACCTGCGGATGCGGGTTCTCAACGCTCCCGCAATCCGAACTCAACCGAACCGCCCGCCCGCGGCGGGCCGCATCAAACCGGCCCTTTCTGCGGCGTCATGGTGGGCCCGTGAACAACCAGAACATCCTCGCCGCTCCCGGTTTCGACAAACTTCATCTCATCATAGCAGATATAGCGCGGGGAAATCTCCGTCGGGCTGAAATGCTGGTGGTAGAACATAATATACTTTCCGCCCGGCGTTTTAACGTATACCGAGTCGCCCGTTCCCCGGGTGAACCCGGTGGAGCGGAGAATGGGGTTGTATTTGTATTTTCTGTAGGGCCCCAGCGGATTCTCCGATACGGCGTAGCCCTCGGCGTAGCTGCCTTTGTAGTGCGAACCGGCGTACATCATATAGTAAAGACCCTTGTGCTTCATTATGACGCCGCCCTCGACAACGCGGGCGTAATCGCATTCCCACTCCTCCTCCGGCACCAGGAGCCTCGTAAGGGTGCCGTCGAGCGGGGTTATCACTCCGTCTTCCGCCCTGACTTCATACGCCCAGATCTCGTTGCCGTTGTTGAACCGCACAACGGTGAGATAAACCCTGCCGTCGTCGTCGACAAACGGGTGGCCGCCGATCTCCTGTATATCCTCGTGCAGCGGGCGCCCGGTTTTCGATCTGAACGGGCCGAGCGGGGAATCGGACGACGCGAACGCCACCTGCACCCGCCGTCTGCCGTTCGCGTCGGGCGCGGTGTGCGAGGCGTAAAGCATGTAAAAAATCCCGTCTTTGAAGAAAACATTGGGGCTCATATACTCGTTGTTCCCCCAGCCGTCGCTGCCGTGGAAAACGACATGCGGCTGCGACCAGTGTATGAGATCCTTCGATGTGTAGCACTGGAACAGCGACATATCCTGCGTATCGGTAAAGTACAGGTAATACGTTCCGTCGTAATACATAATATCGGGATCCGCCCCGTATATCACCGGGTTGCGGTAAAAGCCGTCGGCGTCCGCTGCGGTTCCCCCGTCGATTTCCTCGAGCGAAACACCGCGGAAACGCGCCGTGCCGCAGCCGAATTCAAGCCCTACGGTCCCGCGCGGGAAATGCCGCAGTTCGAGATCGAATTTCGGGTACGGGTCGGACTCGTCGGTGAAATTGTTGAACCATATTTTCGCGGAGGAGCCCCTCATCTCAACCCGGATTTTGTACCAGCGCCCTTTGCCGAACGGATAGCGCATCGAAGCGATTACGCTCTCGCTGTGATCCCCGCCGTTCACATTGCGGAGTTTCACGCTGCCGTCGGCGGCGTTGACCGACAGATAATACCCGGCTATCCAGTCGAACCCGTTCTTTCCCTGCGCCCTGAAATAGACGCCGGCCTCCCCGTCCCGGACCAGGCGGATCTCACATTCGAAAGCGAAATTCTTCGGGGCGCTCCCTTCCGCGAAAAGCGCCGCGCGATCCGACGCCGAGGTATAAAATTCACTGCCGCGCGCCGAAAGCACGCCGTCGCGCTCCTCCACGCGGGCCCCGAGTTCCGTCCATTTCAATTCAACGCCCATAATTAAGGCTCCTCTCCGCCCGTGATTCCGCCGCCCGAAAACTCTTTATCGGCAAAATATTCGGCAACGTGTTGCCCGATTTGTCGCAACCGCAACATTTTTCGCCGAAAAAAATGCAAAATCAGGGCAATTTTTTTGGATTCCACTCAAAATTGTTGTACTGTCCCTTGTAATTGTCAGCATAATCCTCACAATATTTTTTTGCAAGGTTAAAAAGAGGGGGGGGGGGGGGGTGTAAATTTAGCGTTGCATTTTTGTAAAGAAAGTGTTATAATATTTAGTTAAGATTATTACCGCGCCGAAACGG
>CAZRRV010000062.1:0-5409 GCA_964602735.1 uncultured Eubacteriales bacterium | reverse complement strand
CGCTCCGCGCAGGTAGGGCAGGTGCGGCCGTCGTCTTCGCTTATCCACCGCACGTATTCCACGCCGCCGTCACGGTAGGCCTGCAATGTCGCCGCGTCGGTTATTTCCACCGCGTACGCCGAGGCCTGTGTCGCCATTAACCGCTTCGCCCGGTCTACCTCCGCGTCGTTGTTGCCGTTCATCCATTTCCGCCTCTCGATTTTACCACTTTCCTCGGCTCTTGTCCAGCGCTTACTCCAAACATTCTGCACCCGCTTGCCTACGCCCGGGTCGTACTCTATTCCAATCCTCGAATGATTTCCAGTTCGCGCTCCGACAGAGGCCAGCTAATTGCCGCCGCTTTTTCAGCTGCCGCTTTTTCAGCTGCCGCTTTCTCTGCCGCCGCTTTCTCTGCCGCCGCATATTCCTTAGCCACTCTGTCGGAAACAATTAAACCATGGCCGTAAATTTGTTTTTTGTGCGTTCGTTGATTATCTAAACCTGAAATCAATACCGTGTCTTTTTTCATCAGCGTAAAATCTATGTGATGCTTGCTCAAATACTGCACTCTTGCGGCGGTAATAATGTGATCGTCGTACCGATATTTGTCGTAATGTTTTTTTTTGTGACTTTGCGTTTTCATTCGACGCCTTTTCCACTTCGTCGTGCAACCGGGGATCGCTTCTAATCGCCACCCCCGGCTCAAGATTCGTGACGAATGAGGTCACCACGACCGCGCCGTTTTCGTAGATCACTTTCGCTCCTGTCGCGACAATCGTGCATTGGTTCTTATATGGCGTACCCAGTAGTAACCCCGGAGCGAACAGGAAGAATTGGATCCCATGTTTGCAGTAGAAGGCCAAAATTTGATTAAAGATGCTAAAAGGTGGATTGTCCACCACCACCGCGCGTTGCGGATAATCGAATCTTTCGTAATCTCCTCCTGGATAGAACGGGCGCACAAAAGTGGCGTCTTGCAAGCCGTAATGTTCCCGGACATATTTTTCCACAGCGTTGTATACAGGTTCGGGCGTGTAACAATCGTCCGTTGTTTTTTTCGGCTTGAACTTGTCCACGAAGGCCTGATAATTTTCCTCACTCGGATCCATACCGTCCAGCCACAGCTGTCTGTCCTGCATCATACATCTCTCCTCATTTTTGCCATTAAAAAAGCACGGTGCATTGCATCGTGCTTTGAAAAAATATTTAGTTTTACTAACACTTAAATTCCTCGGAAAACCGACTTTAGACATCCTTCGGTTGGACACTTAACTTCGTATGAGTTTCCGAAGTCCCTATACTGCAACTCTTTTCCACATCGCGGGCAAATTACCTTTTTGTTTGGATTGTTTTCTTTTTCATCAAGCGCCTTATTTTCCTGATCATTATACTTAATAGCCATAAATAATTTTCCTCGCTTTTTCATCATATTGCCTTGGTTGACCTGCGTCTCTCGCACGATCATATGCATCCACCATCAAATCCTTACGCTCTTCATCCGACAGATTTGGAGTGTTTATCGCCGCGTCGTAGCTTGCTCGAAACTCATCCCGCCAATCACTCGGATCATATTCCGATGGACTGTTTTTAACGTGTCCATAATATTCGTGCGCTAAAACTGCTTTTGATGACATCTTATCTCTTGCTATCATTGAAGTCGTATCGGGTAATACATCCCCTCTGACATAAATCAGTCCGTGTCTTTCATTGAAACCGGTTCGCGAACCTTCATTAAAGCGCAAGATATTTTCCGGAACTTTGATACTTCTCGCATCGTTTTTGATGTTTTTTATCTCATCATCCGTCAAAATATGCGACGGCGGTTTTCTTAATCCCATAGCAAGATTGCGGTTCTCTGCAATGCTCCGCTTCCCCCGGCATCCGCAGCATCTTCCTTTACCGCTTCAATCCGGCACCGGCAGTTTATATGCGGCTTCGCCGGTATCTCGTCTATCGGGTAAATTACACCGCTGCGCTCCGCGCAGGTAGGGCAGGTGCGGCCGTCGTCTTCGCTTATCCACCGCACATATTCCACGCCGCCGTCACGGTAGGCCTGCAATGTCGCCGCGTCGGTTATTTCCACCGCGTACGCCGAGGCCTGTGTCGCCATTAACCGCTTCGCCCGGTCTACCTCCGCGTCTCCGCCGCCCTCCGACGCCACCATTGCCTCAAACAGCCGGGAGCGCTTGCGCTCAAATTCGTTATCGTAAATGTATTTGCTCACCGGGTTATACGCCGCAAGCAACGCCGCCACCCACGCGCCGGTTATCTCCGTATGATTTCCGTTGTCCCGCGCCGCGCTGTCATACTCTGCACGAGCCAGTTCCAGATACGCGCCCCGGATATATCCGTCAATCTCCGCGTATACCTCGTTTACCGACCGCAGCAGGTTCACTTCGTCGAACCCCGTTAATCCTTTAAGGCGGTTATACTCGTCTATCAGCTTGCGGATTATGCTCTTTATAACCCTGTCCGTCCGCCCGTAAGTCATCACTCGCCCCGCGCCGCCGCCATCAGCTCGGCGGTCTCCGCCTCTTTAACCCCGTCGGCGTATTTCATCGACAGCGAGTAAGCGCTCTCCGGATCCACAAACAGCCCCGCCGACTGGAACGCGAGCAGCGGGTGTATCTTCGGGTTCTTCAGCATTATGTCAAGCACTTGCGCCTTGCTTTGTATATTGTCGTAATTGCGCCGGGTAAACTGTAAATCTATGTCTTTGAGTTCCAGTTCCAGCCCCGCCAAATCGCGGCACAGCCGCAGCACGAGTTTCAGCATCTTCTTCTCGGAACGCCGGAATATATGCTCGCTGTCTTTCGCCCGCGCCTCGGCCAGGCTCCACCCGTCTCTTAAAAGCACCGCCGCGCCAGTGTCGCTGGTGGAACTCCCGCCGTTCCGGTTCGGCATTCCGCATACCGTAAGCACCGCGGTATATAAATCGTCTTTCAGCGTTTGCGTCTGCGCCTGGCTCAGTTCCTTAACAACCAAATCGACATCGATATTCCCGCCGCCGTCGTTCGGGGGTATCATAATCGCGCCGCGCCGCAAAAACTCCTCGTATTCCTCCGGCGATATTTTGCACCCTATAAATTTCCAGTACGCCTGAACAAACTGCTCCACTCCGTCGAGCCGGTTGCTTTCCACATTGTTTATCGCGTCGAGTAAAGGCAGCACAATCTCGAAAGCGCCCTGCCGCGCATTATTGGCGGGATATTCGAATATCGGCACGCAGTCAAGCGCGTGCGCCTCCGTCCTGCCCGCGTCAAGTCTTCCGTCGACCAGCTCGTAATATCTGTTTTCGGTATAAACGGAATAGCGCGTTACGCCCTGCTCGTCGCGGGTGTATGTAACTCCCATAAGGGGAGGGTGCCCCACCGAGTTTGAATATACCACAAAAGTATCGCGCGGGTCAAGTGTGTAAAGTTCAAAAGGCGCAGAGTCGGGTTCATCCGCGTCGGGGAGCACAAGCCGGTAGGCCGTGCCGCAAATCATCTGCCACTCCACTATCTCCTGATCCTGGCTCGCCTTGTCCTCGGAAAACATCAGTTCGTTCAGCCGGGTTATCGCCTCGGTTACGCGATCGTCCCCGCTCCGTCCGACATATTGAATAGGCTCGCCGCAAAGATAGCCCACTTTGAAAGAAACAATCTCGTTCGCCCGGTTTTCCACGACTTTGTTGCAAATATCGCTCCGCACCTCTTTTGTCCGGCTCAATATCGGCTGTTTGCCGCGGTAGTAGTCCCACAGATATTGAATTTCGCTCCTGTTGGCCCGGTGTATGTTCAGAGCTTTCTGCAATACCTCCGCGACATTGCCTTCGTTGATTTCCCGCTCGCCGGATAAAATAATCCGCCGCCCGTACATCTGTCTGCCGCCGGTGTTCGGCATATCTCTCACCCCTCGCAAACCGCAATTTTGAATTTTTCCTGAAACGATTTTATCCGCACGATATTCCCCGTGCATTCTTTCGGAACGCCGCCGTAAAATACAATTGTTTCCGGCCGTAACCGCCGTATCATCCCGTCATACCCGGCAAGAAACAGCTTCCGCTTTTCTCCGCCGTTCATACATCCCACACTCGAAACCGCAACCGCGCCGCCGCACGGCTCCCCGTCGAAGCACCACCCGAAGCTGTCCGGCGTGCTCCACGAAATTGTGGGAATAACGTTCACGCCGCATTCCTGCAAATACGCGCCGACCCAGTGCTTACGGTAGTGGTTGTAAATCTGTATCGCTTTCGGGAAGTCGGTGTAAGTGCTGAAGTCCGGACTCATAACGTAGCGGAACTGCGCAAGCAGGGGGACATATCGATCTATATTCGTCCACAATCTGTTGAATTGATAGTCGTCGATAAAGAAGTGAACGCCTTTGTTTCCCCTGTCGGTTGCGGTGGCCGCGTAATTGAACCCGATAAACTCACAATCGACGGAAAAGTGAACCGGCTTTATCGCCGGGATACCGTACTCGCCTTCGCCGTCAAAGATACGTCGCTGCAAGTTCTCGTAATTGCGGCGCTCCCTTGTACGGTTCATCGCTTTCTCCTCTGCCGCCCGTAAAAACGAACCTCCCTGCAAATAAAAATGCCACAGCGTATCTTTCGATACCCTATGGCGTTCGCAGCACCCGGAGTCGCACCGGGCCCTCCGCTTTCACGGCGTCCTCCTTCGTAGACGATTACTGCTGACCATAGTATATTATATATCTTATTCGATTACAAGCCTAATTTCTTCCGTCGTTTGTCCCATAAGTGCAAAATCTTATCGATTAGTTTCAGCTCTTTTTCAATCGGCGGCCTTGTGCCATATTCGTCGTGTTCATACCCCACATGAACGTGCGGCGTTTTTAGGCCGTGATGCTCCGGGCCTTTCACTTCGATTGTAAGGTTTCTTTCGTTTTCAGAATCATGAAGCGTAATATATTTAATATCGTTGTCGGCATCCAATGTCGCATACACTCTACCGCGCGTCATAGTTTCCAGAGGAGCCTTCGTGTTGCCTTCTACATATTTCACAACTTTAACATTTCCGAATTGTGCAAGCGTCTTATATTCCGTCCCGTATTTCTTTCCTTTGTCGCTCATCCCCGAGCTCGCTCCGCGTCCGCCCGTAAAAACGAACCTCCCTGTAAATAAAAATGCCACAGCGTATCTTTCGATACCCTATGGCACGGCAAGCGCACGAATTTGCATCGTGTCCTCCGCTTTCGCGGCGCTCTCCTTAGTAAGCTACTACTTGCTCTGCTTAGCGTACCATATTCGGTTTATCCTGTCAAGTAATTTAATTATCAAAACAAGTCTCTTTATGTAGGTTTGTCAATGATATGTTACAGAATCAGGAAGAAAAGATTTCGCCGGAGGAGAGAAAAGCATCAAGGACGTTTTTAGGGGATTTCCAGTTCAGAGGACGCATGGGAAAACGGTTGTATTGTCTGCTG
>CAZRRV010000061.1:0-6838 GCA_964602735.1 uncultured Eubacteriales bacterium | reverse complement strand
GTTGCCTTCAAATAATTTTCGCGAAACGGTTGACAGCGACGGCAACGGGTGCTATACTGAACGAAACGATAAACCGCTGACGCGGAGATAAAGGCGGATATGCCCGCACAGAGAGCCCGCGATGATGAGAATCGGGCCGGATATACAATCCGTCAAATGGACCGCCGAGGGCGCGGTAAAATGCCGTATGGCAGATTAAGCCGCGACGGAAACGGGTGCCCGTAAGTTGCCCGGGGGTATGGCTGTACCCCGCAAAGTGCACGGCAGTCCCGTGAACGCAAGGTGGCACCGCGGATAAGCGATTATTCGTCCTTGGCAGAAAATTCAATCTGTCGGGGGCGTTTTGTTTATGCCCCGCGCGGGTTACGCGCAAAAGGAAAGGACGGCAAAGCGATGGAAATACGGCCCGGCATCGAAACGGTAAAAGAAATTGCGGGAACCGGCGAATACAGGGCGGTGCCGATCAGTTGCGAACTGTTTTCCGACTGCTACACTCCCGTAACGGTTCTTAAAACGCTGAAAAGCGTGTCGCGGCACTGCTATTTGCTTGAAAGCGCGCAGCCGCAGGAGACATGGGGGCGGTATTCGTTTCTGGGTTACGATCCGAAACGTGAAATAACCTGTATCGACGGTAAAATTTATTCCGACGGCGTACCCGTGGAGGCGGACAGCCCCGCCGAATACCTGCGCGGCGTTCTGGCGGAGTATAAAAGCCCGGCTATGGCGTACCTTCCGCCGTTTACGGGCGGACTTGTGGGCTATTTTTCTTATGACTACATAAAATACACCGAGCCGTCGGTCGGTTGCGCGGCGAACGACAGTGAGGGGTTCCGCGATGTCGATTTAATGCTGTTCGATAAAGTTATAGCTTTCGATAATTTGCGCCAGAAAATCATTCTTACCGTCAACATGCCGCTTGAGAATATCGAGGTTTCTTACGCGAGGGCCGTTGAGGAGCTTGAAAGCACGATCGCGCTTTTGCGCGAAAACAGAGCGGACGGCGAGCCGGGGGGCAGACTGTTAGGCGATATAACCCCGCTGTTTACCAAAGAACGCTACTGCGAGATGGTGGAGCGGGCGAAATACCATATCCGCGAGGGCGATATTTTCCAGATAGTGCTTTCAAACAGATTCGGCGCCCCGTTCGAGGGCAGCCTGCTTAACACCTACCGAATGTTGCGGGCGGGGAATCCGTCGCCGTATATGTTCTATTTTTACGGCACCGACGTGGAGGTGGCGGGCGCCTCGCCGGAAACGCTTGTAAAACTGCGCGACGGGGTGCTGCATACTTTCCCGCTCGCGGGAACGAGACCGCGCGGCGCGACCCCCGCGGAAGACAAGGCGCTCGAGCGGGAGCTCACGGCCGACGGGAAAGAACTCGCGGAGCATAATATGCTGGTCGATCTCGGGAGGAACGATCTCGGGAAGATCAGCAAATTCGGCACCGTGCGGGTTGAAAAGCTGCGTGAAGTGGAAAGATTTTCGCACGTTATGCACCTGGGTTCGACCGTGCGCGGTGAAATACGCGACGATTGCGACGCGCTCGACGCCATAGCCGCCGTTCTGCCGGCGGGAACCCTTTCGGGGGCGCCGAAAATCCGCGCCTGCCGGCTGATCGACGAAATCGAAAACAACAAGCGGGGAATTTACGGCGGGGCGATAGGATATATCGACTTTGCCGGCAATATGGATACCTGCATAGCAATAAGAATAGCGTATCTGAAAAACGGAAAGGTTTTTGTGCGGAGCGGCGCGGGGATAGTCGCCGACAGCGTCCCGGAAAACGAGTTCAACGAATGCGTAAACAAGGCAAAGGCGGTTATTGAGGCGCTGCGCGGCGCGAGCGGGGCTGAATTATGATTTTGATTATTGATAATTACGACAGTTTTTCGTATAATTTATACCAGATGATCGGCGAGATTACTCCCGACATAAAGGTGGTAAGGAACGACGCGGTAACGGTTGATGAAATCGCGGATCTCAATCCGTCGCGGCTTGTGCTGTCGCCCGGGCCCGGCAGGCCGGAGGACGCCGGGGTAACGGTGCGGGCGGTAAAAGAACTTGGCGGAAAAATCCCGATTCTGGGCGTATGCCTCGGGCATCAGGCGATCTGCGCGGCTTACGGCGGGGTTATAACCTACGCGAAAACACTTATGCACGGCAAGCAGTCGATCGCGAAGCTCGATACATCCTGCCCCCTGTTTTGCGGATGCCCCGGCGAGGTTCCGGTCGGGAGGTACCATTCCCTCGCGGCGGACGGCGATACACTGCCCGGGGAACTCGCGGTTACGGCGCGGACCGACGACGGCGAGATTATGGCGGTGCGCCATGTAAAATATTCCGTTTACGGGGTACAGTTCCACCCCGAATCGATACTCACGCCCGACGGTAAGCGGATGCTTGAAAATTTTGTTTTGGGAGATGTGTAAAAAATGATTAAAGAGGCTATTTTCAAAATTGTCGACAAACAGGATTTAACCTACGACGAGGCATACGCCGTAATGAGCGAAATTATGAACGGGGAAACCACGCCGACGCAAAACGCGGCGTTCCTGTCGGCACTGTCGACGAAAAGCGCGGGATCCGAAACCATCAGCGAAATCGTGGGATGCGCGGCGGCGATGCGCGAATATGCCGTGCCGGTAAACGCCGGGGAGGGGCTGCTTGAAATCGTCGGCACCGGGGGCGACCATTCAAACACATTCAATATTTCTACGACATCGGCGATTGTGGCGGCGGCCGGCGGAGCAAGGGTGGCGAAGCACGGCAACCGCGCGGCGTCTTCGGCCTGCGGCGCGGCCGACTGCCTCGAAGCGCTCGGCGTAAATATCGACGAGGATCCGCAACTTTGCGTAAACCTTCTGAACACCGTCGGAATATGTTTCTTTTTCGCGCAAAAGTACCACACTTCGATGAAATATGTCGGCGCGATACGCAAAGAGCTCGGCATTCGCACCGTGTTCAATATTCTGGGGCCGCTCGCGAATCCCGGCCGCCCCGAAACGCAGCTGCTGGGGGTTTACGACGAGCGCCTTGTCCGCCCGCTCGCCGAAGTGCTGACCGACTTGGGTGTCCGCCGCGCCATGGTTGTATACGGGCGCGACAGAATGGACGAAATTTCCGCAAGCGCGCCGACGTTTGTCTGCGAATGCCGGGACGGATGGTATAAAACTTACGAAATACAGCCGGAGGATTTCGGCCTTGAGCGCTGTAAAAAATCGGATATCGCGGGCGGCACACCCGCCGAAAACGCCGAAATAACGCGAAGCGTCTTAAACGGCGAAAAAGGCGGCAGGAGGAACGCCGTGCTGCTTAACGCCGGCGCCGCGCTGTATATAGCGGGAAAAGCGGAGAGTATCGAAAGCGGCGTCGAGCTGGCGGCGGAACTGATCGATTCCGGGAAAGCGACCGAAACTCTCGAACGCTTTATCGCGGAAAGCAATAAAAAGGCGTGAGCGGGTTTACGGTTCTCGACGGGCTGGCCGAGAGCGCGAGGGCGCGGGTGGCGAAAGAAAGAGCGCAAAAACCCGACGCCGCGGTAAAGGCGGAGGCGCTCGCGCTTAAAATCGACGGTTTCCCCTTCGAGACGGCGCTGAAAAAGCCGGGGCTTTCATTTATATGCGAATGTAAAAAAGCCTCCCCCTCAAAGGGAATAATCGATCCCGAATTTCATTATATCGATATTGCGAAAGAATACGAGACGGCGGGAGCCGACGCGGTGTCGGTTTTAACCGAGCCGAGCCGGTTTTTGGGCAGCGACCGTTATTTAAGCGAAATTTCCGAAGCGGTTTCTCTGCCCTGTCTGCGCAAGGATTTTACGGTAGACGGGTATATGATTTATACGGCGCGCATTTTAGGCGCGGCCGCGGTGCTGTTAATCTGCGCCGTAACCGAACCCGCCGAGCTGAAAAAATACATAGAGATTTGCGACAGTCTCGGGCTTTCCGCTTTGGTTGAAACGCACGACGCGGCGGAAATAGAAACGGCGCTGAACGCCGGCGCGAGAATTATCGGGGTAAACAACCGCAACCTTAAGGATTTTTCGGTAGACACGGGGAACTGCCGCAGACTTCGCGACAAAGTTCCGCCGGAGGTGATCTTTGTGGCGGAAAGCGGGATCAACACGGCGGAGGACGCACGGGCCATGGCAAACGCGGGCGCCGACGCGGTGCTCGTGGGCGAGGCGATGATGCGCGCCGCCGACAAGGCCGCGAAACTGCGCGAACTCAAATCCGCTCTGCCGCGAAATCCCGGGAGGAGAGTATGACTAAAATAAAGTTCTGCGGGTTGCGAAGCGCCGCCGACATCGATATCGCGAACAGGCTTAACCCGGAATACATAGGGTTCGTGTTTGTGAAAGGGCGAAGGCGTTATATTCCGCACGGAGAGGCTGCAAAACTGAAAAAACTGCTGAACCCGGGAATAACCGCGGTGGGAGTGTTTATCAACGAAGAGCCGGACACCGTGGCGCGTCTGCTCGTTTCGGGGGTGATCGATGCGGCGCAGCTTCACGGCGACGAAGACGACGCCTATATTCGCGAGGTTAAAAAACTTTCCGGGCGCGAGATTATAAAGGCGTTTATAATCGCCGGAGAGGAAGACGCGGCAAGAGCGGAGAACAGCGCCGCCGATTATGTGCTGCTCGACGCGGGAGCCGGATGCGGGAAAACCTTTCCGTGGGAAATTGCGAAAAAAGTCAAACGGGAATTTTTCCTCGCCGGGGGGCTTAACGCCGGCAACGCCGCCGAGGCGGTTCGTATGCTGCGCCCTTATGCCGTAGATGTGAGCGGCGGCATAGAGCGCGACGGCAAAAAAGATTTCACACTGGCGGGCAATTTTATTTCGGCGGTTCGCGGCGCGGATCGCGAAAGATAAAAACGGAGGTATAATATGACGAATAAAGCCGGCAGATTCGGCGAATACGGCGGGCAGTATATTCCCGAAACACTGATGAACGCGGTTATCGAACTTGAAGAGGCGTACAACCGGTACAAAAACGACGACGAATTTTGCGGGGAGCTTGACGCGCTTTTCAGGGATTACGCCGGAAGGCCGTCGCTGTTGTATTACGCCGAAAAAATGACGAAAGATCTCGGCGGGGCGAAAATATATCTGAAGCGCGAGGATTTGAACCATACCGGCGCTCATAAAATAAACAACTGTCTGGGGCAGGCTCTGCTCGCGAAAAAAATGGGAAAAACCCGCCTGATAGCCGAAACGGGAGCCGGCCAGCACGGGGTCGCCACGGCGACGGCCGCCGCTTTGATGGGAATGGAATGCGTTATTTTCATGGGGAAAGAGGATACCGTGCGTCAGGCGCTTAATGTTTACCGTATGCGGCTTCTGGGCGCGACGGTCGTCCCGGTTGAAACCGGAACGGCGACACTGAAAGACGCGGTATCCGAGGCCATGCGCGAATGGACGAGCCGCATAGCCGATACCCATTACTGCCTCGGCTCCGTTATGGGGCCTCATCCTTTCCCTACGATTGTACGGGATTTCCAGTCGGTTATATCGAAAGAGACAAAGGCTCAGATACTCGAAAAAGAGGGCCGGCTGCCCGACGCGGTCGTAGCCTGCGTCGGGGGCGGTTCAAACGCAATAGGCAGTTTTTACAATTTCATAAACGATCCGTCGGTTGAACTTATCGGCTGCGAGGCGGCGGGGAGAGGAATCGACAGCTTCGATACGGCGGCGACGGTGAACACCGGCAAAGTGGGGATTTTCCACGGTATGAAGTCGTATTTCTGCCAGAACGAATACGGGCAGATCGCGCCGGTTTATTCGATCTCCGCGGGGCTTGACTATCCGGGCGTGGGCCCCGAGCACGCCTGGCTTAACGATTCCGGAAGAGCGAAATATGTCCCGATTACCGACGAAGAGGCCGTAAACGCCTTTGAATACCTTGCCCGAACCGAGGGGATTATCCCGGCGATAGAATCGGCACACGCCGTGGCATACGCAATGAAAGTCGCTCCGAAAATGAGCGCCGACAAAATTATCGTCGTAACGCTTTCCGGCAGGGGCGATAAAGACTGCGCCGCCATCGCGCGTTACAGAGGGGAGAACTTGCATGAATAGTATCGCATCGGCTTTCGAAAAAGGGAAGGTGTTTATCCCCTTTATAACCTGCGGAGACCCCGATTTGCGGACGACGGGGGAAATTGTCCGCGAGGCGGTGCGCAGCGGTGCCGGTCTGATTGAACTCGGCATCCCGTTTTCCGATCCTACCGCCGAGGGGCCGGTGATACAAAGCGCCAACGAACGCGCTTTGCGCGGCGGCGTTACCACCGATAAAATTTTCGGCTTTGTGCGGGAATTGAGGCGCGATGTGTCGGTGCCTCTGGTGTTTATGACCTACGCGAATGTCGTTTTTTCATACGGAACCGAAAGATTTATGGCGAGGTGCGAAAGCGAGGGCATAAACGGCGTTATTCTGCCCGATGTGCCGTTTGAGGAGAAAGAGGAGTTCGCGCCGGCGTGCCGCAGGCACGGGGTGAAGTGGATCTCGATGGTGGCGCCTACCTCGCGCGACAGAATTGCCGCGATTGCCGGCGAATCCGAGGGGTTTTTATACATAGTGTCGAGTTTGGGAGTAACCGGCGCGCGCGGCGAAATTACAACCGATTTAAGCTCGATTGTTTCGGTTGTGCGCCGCAGCACCGATACTCCGTGCGCGATCGGTTTCGGCGTTTCAACGCCCGCCCAGGCGCGCCGTATGCGCGAAATCGCCGACGGGGTGATAGTCGGTTCGGCGATTATGCGGATCGTGGCGGAACACGGCGCCGGCGCCGCCGCCCCGGTGGGCGAGTTTATCCGAACCCTGACGGAATAACCG
>CAZRRV010000060.1:0-7117 GCA_964602735.1 uncultured Eubacteriales bacterium | reverse complement strand
GCCATGCTCGGCAAAATGTTCCCGAAAGACGGCGAGAGTGCCCCCGAAATACGGTTTAAGGGTTTTACCGGCGCGTGGGAAAAGAGGAAGCTGGGAGAATTGTATAGTTTTAGACGAGGCTCTTTCCCACAGCCTTATGGAAAAAAAGAATGGTATGACGGCGAGGGAGCAATGCCGTTTGTTCAAGTTGCTGATGTTTCAGATACAATGAAGTTGGTAGATGATACCAAACAAAAGATTAGTAAACTCGCACAACCTATGAGTGTTTATGCAGAGAAAAATTCTATATTAGTTACTTTACAAGGCAGCATTGGACGCGTTGCTATCACACAGTATGGTGCTTTTGTAGATAGAACGATTTTAATATTTGAAAAAAATAAAGCTGATATAGATAGCTCTTTTTGGGCATACCTTATCAAGCAAAAATTTACCGAGGAAGCACGAAGTGCACCCGGAGGAACAATAAAAACAATCACCAAAGAAACTCTGTCTAACTTTAGTTTAATTGTTCCAAACTTTGAAGAACAAAAGGCAATCGGCTCTTTTTTCCGCACCCTCGACTCCCTTATCACCCTTAATCAACGCAAGCTGGAAAAGCTGCAAAATCTCAAAAAAGCCTGCCTTGAAAAAATGTTCGTATAAAAGGCGCGGGGAACGGGAAAATAATACGTTTTACGGCACGGGCGGGAAAAACTCTCCCCCGCCCGCGGCCCCGGAAACGGAAGACTCGACTGCGGAAAGGGTGTTAAGGAGAAATGCAGACGGTGTTTAACGACGAGTCCGAATTTGAAGAGGCTCTGATTAAAGTTCTGTCGCAAAACGGATGGGAAAAAGAGGTTCTGAAAAACCCCTCCGAGCGGGATCTGCTCAAAAACTGGGCGGACATTCTCTTTGAAAACAACAGAAGCATCGACCGGTTGAACGACTACCCGCTTACGGACGGGGAAACGGAGCAGATCCTAGAACAGATAAATACACTGAGAACGCCGGTGAAACTGAACGGGTTTATCAACGGGAAAAGCGTATCGATCGTGCGGGACAACCCCGACGACACGCTGCATTTCGGCAAAGAGGTATCTTTGAAAATATACGACCGCCGGGAAATCGCCGCCGGACAGAGCCGCTACCAGATTGTAAGGCAGCCGAAGTTCCCCACAAAATCGCCGCTGCTGAACGACCGGCGGGGGGATCTTATGCTACTGATTAACGGTATGCCGGTAATTCACATAGAGCTGAAAAAAAGCGGCATTCCCGTAAGCCGGGCGTATTACCAGATCGAAAAATATGCTCACGAGGGCGTTTTCAGCGGGCTCTTCTCCCTAGTTCAGGTTTTCGTTGCGATGACGCCGGAAGAGACGCGCTACTTCGCCAATCCCGGCCCCGACGGACAATTCAACCCGAATTATTATTTTCACTGGGCGGATTTTGACAACCTGCCCGTAAACGATTGGGACAAAGTAGCCTCCGCCCTTCTTTCCATTCCCATGGCGCATCAACTGATCGGGTTTTATACCGTCGCCGACGATTCCGACGGAACCTTAAAGGTGATGAGGAGTTACCAATACTTTGCGGCGAGCGCCATATCCGACAGGGTGGCGGGAACCCGGTGGGATGAAAAGAATCAGCTCGGAGGTTATGTGTGGCACACTACCGGCTCCGGCAAGACGATGACGAGCTTTAAGTCCGCCCAGCTTATCGCAAGTTCCAAAGACGCCGACAAGGTGATTTTTCTGACGGACAGAATCGAACTCGGCACCCAGTCTTTGAAAGAGTACAGAGGCTTCGCGGATGAAACCGAATCCGTTCAGGCTACCGAGGACACGCGCGTTCTCATAACAAAACTCAAAAGCAGCGCGCCCGCCGACACTATGATCGTCACCTCTATTCAAAAGATGAGCAATATCAAAAACGAACCCGGCGGACCGAACGCGAAAGACATCGAAGAAATAGGGCGAAAGCGGATCGTGTTCATAGTGGACGAGGCGCACCGTTCGACCTTCGGCGAAATGCTGATAACGATTAAATCCACCTTCCCGCGGGCGATATTCTTCGGTTTTACCGGCACCCCCATTCGTGAGGAGAACCAGAAGAATAAGAGCACAACGGCAACCGTATTCGGGAACGAACTTCACAGTTACAGCCTGGCCGACGGCATTCGCGATCAAAACGTCCTCGGATTTTACCTGTATAAGGTTCTCACATTCAGGGATCGCGATATACGCAGGGTTGTGGCTCTGGAGAAAGCGAAGGCGAAAACCGAAGAGGAGGCCATCGCAGACCCGGAAAAGAGCAGAATATTTTACAAATACATGGATTCCGGGCAGGTTAAAATGGCCGGGCACAAGGATGAACTCGGCAATTACATAAACGGCATAGAAGACTATATTCCGAATGTTCAGTACCGGGGCAAAGAGCACACCGGGGCGGTAGTAAAGGATATTGCGGAGAACCGGGTAAGGCTGAGTAACGGCGGCAAATTCCACGCGATTTTCGCCACAAACAGTATTTCGGAAGCTATAGTATATTACCGCCTGTTCAAGAATACGGTGCCGCAGCTTAAGGTTGCCGCGCTTTTCGACCCCAACATCGACAACAAAGACGGCTTCGCTTTCAAAGAAGACGGTCTGGCCGAAATTATCAAAGATTATAACGAACGGTACGGGCAGGACTTCGGCCTGTCATCTTTCGGCAAAATGAAAAAGGACATAGCCGCGCGGCTGGCGCATAAAAAGCCGTACGAGAGAATCGAAAAAAATCCCGAAAAGCAAATCGACATTCTGATTGTGGTTGACCAGATGCTCACGGGTTTCGACTCAAAATGGGTAAACACCCTTTATCTGGATAAGGTTCTTCAATACGAGAACATCATACAGGCGTTTTCGAGGACGAACCGTTTATTCGGCCCGGATAAACCATTCGGAACGATCAGGTACTATCGCAAGCCCCATACGATGGAGAGAAACATAGACGATGCGGTAAAACTGTATTCCGGCGATAAACCGCCGGGGCTGTTCGCCCCGCATCTCGAAGAGCATCTGAAGAAGATGAACGAACTCTGGCTCGATATAGAGCAGTTGTTTAACCGCTCCGGCGTCGGAAATTACGAGAAGCTTCCCGACGATAAAGCGGTTTGCGGAAAATTCGCGAAGCAATTCAAGGAATTTAACGAATACCTTGCGGCTGCGAAGATACAGGGCTTCACGTGGGGGCAAACTTCTTACGTGACGCCGGAAACCAGGGAAGTCACGGGGATCACGTTCGATGAAAAGACCTACCTGATTCTGGCGCTGCGTTATAAGGAACTCTTCGCCCGCAAGCAGCCGGGCGACGGCGAGGTTCCGTATGACCTCGCGGGCTATATTACCGAAATCGACACCGGGAAAATCGACGCCGAGTATATGAACTCCCGCTTCGAAAAATATTTGAAGCTGCGCGGCGAAGGCGCCTCGGAAGAATCCGTGGAGCAGGCGAAGACCGAACTTCATCAGACTTTCGCCACGCTGACGCAGGAAGAACAGAAATACGCGGATTATTTTCTACACGATATTCAGCGGGGAGACGCCGTCATTACCGAGGGAAAGACGCTACGGGATTATATAACGGAATATATGGCACGGGCGAAGGATGATCAAATCCACAAAATCGCGACCGTTCTGGGATTGGATGAGCCGAAACTTCGGGATCTGATGGAGCTGAAACCGAATTCGGCAAACTTAAACGAGTTCGGCCGTTATGACGATCTGAAAAAAACCGTAGACAAAGAGAAAGCAAAAGCATATTTCGAGAAGATTGAGAACACTAAAATTATCCCGCCTAAAGTTCATATCAAGGTTGATAATCTTCTTCGGGATTTTATCCTCTCCGGCGGTTTTGAAATCGAATATCCGAAAAACGAAGAGTAAACAAAGCAAAGAGCCGGGAAGTCCCGGCTCTTTGCTTTTTATCGGGAACGGCGGAGGGCGTGAAAAGCCTGCCGTTCGTTACGGGCGCGCGGCGCGTCAATCGAGTATCTGCCACCGTTCGTATTTTACCGGTTTACCCGCCTTCGCCCTCCGAAACGCCCGCTCGTTCATCTTTGTTTTCATCCCTACGGAGAGCCGGTTTGCCGGCAATCCGAACTCACGGCACAACCGCAAATAAACCAGCGTATTCGGAACATAATAAGGGTTTTTCCATACCGCGGCGTCATCTCTGCCGGACATTCGCAGCAGAGCCGCGGCGACCGCCGGACTGCGGGAGCCGCCTTTCGAGCAGCACACGTAAATATCGGTAACGGCATCGGACAGATTGCCTACGAAACGGATGATTGCTCTTGCGTGCGCCCTGTTGAATGCGCCCGGATACCGTTTGTCTTCCACGTCGGGAAAATCCATGACGAGCGTGTTTCCCGGCAGACATTGGGAAATGAATCGATTTTTTCGATTGGTACAGATAATAATTGCGTTTTGCCCGGGGGGCAAATCAAAAGTTTCGCCGTTCAGGGCGGTAATTGCCAAAATGTGAATCGTGTATTTTTTTATATAACTTTTTTTGCGCAAACCGCTCCCCCCTCCACCCGTTTTGCGGAAATTTATTCTGCCGTTATTTTATCATACGGGAAAATACATATCAAGAAATACAATCATACGGCGCCGGCAATATTGAATTCCAAGACTTTTGCGATATAATATAAATGTCGGGCGCCCGTCCCGTCATTCATCCGATCGGAGGTTACATTATGGTTTACTTAGCCAAATCCAAATACTGCGAACTTTGGCAATGCCCAAAAATCGCGTGGCTGAGGAAATACAAGCCCGAAACGCTGACAACCGATGACACTGCGTTTGCCCGTATGGAGGCGGGCAACGAGGTCGGCGATCTCGCCATGGGTCTGTTCGGCGATTATACGGAGGTCACGACATACGACGGCGATAATAAGCTCGATCTTGCCGCCATGATAGCCAAAACGCGGGAAGAAACGGAAAAGGGAACCCCCGTCATCTGCGAAGCATCCTTTGATTACAACGGACTCTACTGCGCCGTGGATATTCTCAAAAAAGAGGGAGACGGCCGGGCGATCTACGAGGTAAAAAGCTCATCCAAACATAACGGCAGCAAGGACGACAGGCCTATATATATCGCCGACGCAGCGTATCAAAAATATGTGCTGGAGCATTGCGGCGTTAAGATCACCGGGTGCCATATTGTCTGCATCAACGGCGACTATGTGTTTGACGGAACTTTGGATATTCACAAGCTCTTTACCGTATCCGATGTGACGGCGGCGGTCAATGCGGAGATCAAAAACGTCGACGCAAACCTTTCCGTTGCCGAACGGCTGCTGTGCTCGCCGGAGGAACCGAACATCGATCTGTCCGAGGCCTGCAAGAAACCTTATTTCTGCGGGTTTTGGAACTACTGCGCAAGGCACCTCCCCGAGCGGTCGGTATTTGATTTGTACGGTATGCACTTCAGCCAGCAGATCGAATGCTACCGCAAAGGGATTATCTCCTACGAGGATCTGCAATACAGCGGTATTCCGAATGAAACGCAGGCGCGGCAGATCGATTTCGCGCTCAACGATAAAGGGACTTATATAGAAAAAGACAACATTCGGGATTTTCTTTCTTCTCTTTCCTATCCGCTCTATTTTCTGGATTTTGAAACCGTGCAGCCGGTGATTCCCCGCTATATCGGCACGAGGCCTTACGCCCAGATCCCGTTCCAGTATTCGCTTCATTATATCGAGCATGAGGGCGGGGAACTTTTGCACAGGGAATTTCTTGCCGAATCGGGAGAAGACCCGCGCCGCGCCATTGCCGAGCGGCTTTGCGAGGATATTCCCATGGATGTCTGCGTCACTGCCTATAACAAGGCGTTTGAATGCACAAGGCTCAAAGAACTGGCCGAAATCTTCCCCGATCTGGCGGATCATCTGCTGAATATAAGGGATCACATCGTAGATCTGCTTGTTCCGTTCAAGTCGGGCTATTATTACAACCGCGCGATTGGCGGCTCTTTCTCTATCAAAAGCGTACTTCCCGCCCTGTTCCCGAACGACCCGAGCCTCGACTACCATAACCTTGAGGGGGTACACAACGGCGGCGAGGCGATGACGATTTTCCCGAAAATTCAGTTTATGGAGCCCGCCGAAGCCCGGGCGGCACGGCATAACCTCTTAAAATACTGTGAGCTTGACACCTATGCCATGGTAAAGGTATGGGCCGAACTGGTACGGGTGGCGGAGGGCAAAAATCCTCTTGCCGAAGAAAACTGACAGGCAAACCAACCGTTCGCCCGTTGGGATTTGAAAAGATCACAACGGGCTGTATTTTTATTGTGAGACAGTATTACTCCGCATTATCCGCAACTTCCATTCTGCCGCAAAACCGATGGATCGCCAGAGCCTGCGCGAGCAGTTGCGACTCGTTGCGGATGAGGATTTCGGACGCGCCGAGTGCCAGCAGTTTACACAGTCTCATGGCACGAATCACCACATCATATGCGGCACAGCCCCCGCCCACACGGCGCTCCGCGTCGGCGTGAACCGCTTTCCTGTAAGCGTCATAAAGTGCCTCTTCCTCTTCTGTGACGGTTGTATCTTTGAACTTGCGGTAGAGATCCTTTTCTTCTTTTGACAGTTTGGCGCCGGCCTTCATCTCTTCGGCAATGGAGCGAACCTCGGCTGTCCATACCATTCGTTCGGAAATATCCGCTACCGGGCTTACATCAATATCTCCGATCTCAAACTCGCGGACGTAGGTATGCCATACCTCCCGAACCTCGTCGGAGAGTGCGTCAACGTTATATTCTTCCTTTTCGCTATCCCACCGGTCGGCGATTTTTTCAAGCGCCTTATAAAGCGCGTCGAATTCGGCAATAAGTTTTTCCGCATCCGCTTGCGTCCAATTCATGGTACAGCGGAAAAACCGCTCCTTTTCTTCATTATAGCTGTCGTCGCGGGGCCATTCGCGAATATAAAGCGTGCCGCTGCCGTCGGTATGCGCAAACATATCGCGGATCGTCTCGGCGGGGGTGGGGATATAGATGTCGTCACAGTCATCGTGACGCGCAATTTCGGATGTGTCCATACTGCATTCTCCTTTGTCGCTTTGTTTTGCGGCGGAATGATACCGCA
>CAZRRV010000059.1:0-7215 GCA_964602735.1 uncultured Eubacteriales bacterium | reverse complement strand
CGCGAGCTGGGTTCAGAACGTCGCGAGACAGTTCGGTCCCTATCTGTCGTGGGCGCAGGATATTTGAGAGGAGCTGTTCCTAGTACGAGAGGACCGGGATGGACGCACCTCCGGTGCATCGGTTGTCACGCCGGTGGCATAGCCGAGCAGCTGTGTGCGGATTGGATAAACGCTGAAAGCATCTAAGCGTGAAGCCAACCTCAAGATAAGATATCCCATGACAAAAGTCAGTAAGGTCCCCGGTAGACTACCGGGTTGATAGGCTGCATGTGTAAGTGCCGTGAGGCATTCAGCTTGGCAGTACTAATAGACCGAGGGCTTATACCTTCTTTATCCCTCTTCCTTTCCACCCTCTGTTCGGTTTTCAGGGTATATACGTAAATGCACCATTAGCTCAGTTGGTAGAGCACCTGACTCTTAATCAGGGTGTCCCGGGTTCGAGTCCCTGATGGTGCACCGATTGATTGTCACGGTAAAGCCGATGGACATGGCCCGTTAGTCAAGTGGTCTAAGACTCCGGCCTCTCACGCCGGCAACATGAGTTCGAATCTCGTACGGGTCACCAAAATTACAGTGCGGAATATCCGTTGAAAATATAATCCGTTTTAATATTCCTCCATAGCTCAGTCGGTAGAGCACGCGGCTGTTAACCGCGGTGTCGTTGGTTCGAGTCCAACTGGGGGAGCCATAACAGGGTAACAAAAAGATGCCCGCCCGGGAAGCCGCGCAAGCCGCGGCTTCCCGGCGTTTTACGGGTGCCGAATGCTTTTCCCCGTGATCGAAAGATTCGAACCGGGGAAAACCGTATTCGGCATCTTTTTTGAATCACAACGAATTTTTATATTTTTAAGCCAATCGTTTAAGACACGAAAATATGTCGAAAACGGTTGGCTTTTTTGTTCGGCGAAATGTTTGATGCCGTCCGCCGCGGCGCGAATATTGTCGTAATTTTTTATTCGGGGGGCTCGAGCCCGTCGTGAGTTTTTGCGTTATTTCTTCCGAGCGGTACTTTTGAAAATTTACCGTTAATTACTTTCGTATAAAGCGTTGACATTCAGGGGGGGGGGGGGGGTATAATCAGGAAAATGATGTTTACGCTCGCGGGTTCACTCATCGTGATGTAACGGCTGTGTGCCGGTTTTGCGAAATGCGAACAAACCGCCGGGCACCGGAAAGCGGGAGGAAATTGAAACGGAAACGGTTCAGAACACGGCTTATCACAGGGGCGGCGATTGTCCTGGCCTGCGTTGCGGCGATGGGCTCGTTTCTTTATATTCGATCCAGACGACTGGAGGTCGCGTTTTACGAAAACGCACAGGTCAACCTGAATGAAACGGCGGACACATATCAATTTATAAAGACGCTGAGAAACGGCGAAATTTTAACGGAAAAAACGGAGATCGACACTTCAAAAACGGGTGAACAGACGATTTATCTGACCGTCAAACCTTTATTCGGAGAAAAACGGGTTTTCCGATATACCGTTTCGGTTGTAGACAGAGAATCTCCCCGCATTTTTTATACGAATTTTTTGGAAACCGTCGAAGGAGAGAAAATCGACCTGTTGCAGGGCGTCAGCGCGACGGATAATTCCGGGGAGGAGATCGCCGTGACGGTGGAAGGAAATTACGACTTCACAACGCCGGGCGAGTATGAATTACAATATGTTGCCCGCGATTCCGGCGGGAACCGAACCGAAGAGCGGTTCACATTAAGAGTGAAGAAAAAGGTTGCACGGGCCGATTCCGTTCCGCCGTCTGCCGCGAAGGATCCGCCGGTTACCTTCGTAACATCCAAAGGGTACGGGGGAGTGATACGGGACGGCGTTACTTATATTGACGGATATTTGATCGTCAACAAAACCTACGGGCTTCCTTCCGGTTACGGCAGCGGGCTGACCGGCGAAACCAAATCCGCCTTTCAAGCCATGTCCGCCGCCGCAAGGGCGGAAGGACTGAATATTTATATTTCCAGCGGTTTTCGGTCTTACAGCGTTCAAAAAAGCCTGTACAACACATATGTGCGCCGGGACGGAACCGAAAAAGCGGATACCTATTCGGCGAGAGCGGGTCATTCCGAGCATCAGACGGGTCTCGCGGTAGATGTGAACATCGTCAGCGATGCCTTTATCGGTACTCCGGAGGCTGTCTGGCTGGCCGACCGTTGTTATCAATACGGCTTTATTCTGAGGTATCCCGACGGGAAAACCGATGAAACCGGGTACAAATACGAACCGTGGCACTTTCGGTATGTGGGAGTAGATCTTGCGACAAAGCTGTATAACGGCGGGAATTGGATTACTATGGAAGATTATTTCGGTATTACCAGCAAATACGAATAACGGGATCCGGCGGCGGAGTTCCGCTGTGTTATGCGTATTTCCGTGAAACGGCATTGCCGCATTTTCCGTCGGAAACATAATTTCAACACAAAAAGCAGGCGACGAGCCGAACGCCGTCCGCTTTTTTCGGCATCGGCATATTAAAAAACTTCCGAATTTTTTTTCTTCCGGCGGTCAAACAAACGTTCAAAACCGCAGGCGGAAAATTCGGAACCGCGTTATACCGGCGAAAAAACAGTTGCAAATATCCCCGCGTTATCGTATAATCAAACAATAGGGAGATGCAGTGTAAATGTCGCCGCGGGAGTATGCGATCTGGCGGCTTTTGCGCGGCATTGCCGATGTAATGAAATTTCTTTCGGTGATGTAATGGAAACGGAAAAACTCGTAAAAGAAATAACGCCGATGGACGTCGATTTCGCGCAGTGGTACACCGATGTGGTGCTTAAGGCGGAACTGATCGATTATTCCGTGGCGAAAGGCTGTATGATAATCCGCCCTTACGGCTACGCGATCTGGGAGAATATAAGGAAAATACTCGACGGGAAATTCGCGGAAACCGGGCATGAAAATGTTTATATGCCGATGTTTATCCCCGAAAGCCTTCTGCAGAAAGAGAAAGATCATGTAGAGGGGTTTGCCCCCGAAGTCGCGTGGGTTACGCACGGCGGAGACGAGGAGCTTGAGGAACGCCTTTGCGTAAGACCAACCTCCGAAACCCTTTTCTGCGATCATTACCGCCACATAGTGCATTCCTACCGCGATTTGCCGAGACTTTACAACCAGTGGTGTTCGGTGGTAAGGTGGGAAAAGACAACTCGCCCGTTCCTGCGCTCGCGTGAATTTTTGTGGCAGGAGGGTCATACGATCCACGAAACCGCGGATGAGGCGAAAGCCGAAACACTGCGAATGCTTGAGGTTTACGCCGGATTTTGCGAAAAAGAACTGGCCGTCCCGGTTATCCGGGGGATTAAAACCGAAAAAGAGCGGTTCGCCGGGGCGGTGGAAACTTATACCGTCGAGGCGCTTATGCACGACGGAAAAGCGCTGCAAAGCGGTACTTCCCATTATTTCGGCGACGGGTTCGCGAAAGCTTTCGATATAACGTTTGCCGACAGGAACAACCGTCTTTGCTACCCACATCAGACGTCGTGGGGAATGTCGACGCGGATTATCGGCGCCGTCATAATGACGCACGGAGATAACAGCGGGCTTGTGTTGCCTCCGGCGGTGGCACCCGTGCAGGTTGTGATAATACCGGTTGCCTCGCACAAACCGGGGGTTGCCGAACATGCGGAAACGCTTGAAAAAGCGCTGAAACAGGTGTGCAGGGTCAAGCTTGATTCGAGCGACAAATCGCCGGGATGGAAGTTTGCGGAGCACGAAATGCGGGGGGTGCCGTTGCGGCTTGAAATAGGCCCGCGCGACATTGAAAAGGGCGTTTGCGTTGCCGTGCGCCGCGTTGACGGAAGAAAAACCGAGGTAAATCTCGAAAACGCCGCCGCCGTGATCCCGGGCATGCTTGCCGAAATTACGGAAACCATGTACTCCGCCGCGCTGGCACGCCGTGAAAGCATGACCTATACCGCCGCAACGTTTGATGAATTTGCGGATATCGCCGGGCATAAACCGGGATTTATAAAGGCGGCGTGGTGCGGCGACCGCGAATGCGAGGATAAACTGAAAGAGACCGCGGGCGTTACATCCCGCTGTATTCCGTTCGGCGAGGAAAAATATTCCGAGAAGTGCGTTTGCTGCGGCAGACCGGCAAAATACCCGGTGTACTGGGGCAAAGCGTATTAAAGACGGGGCGCGGAGGCGCCGCTGTCACGGTTGTTCGGCGCGGCTTTAATAGGGTAATGCTTACGGCGGCGCCGCGCATTCTCTGCGCTTTTTGTTCCGCCTGACGGAAAATCTTCGCCGCGTCGGATGCGAGCTTTTATGCGGCGTGACCTTAAAGAAACGACGCCGTATTCTGCCGCGTGTTGAAGTTATATGCCGATTTAACCGTGTGAAAATTCTTCGCTCCGCTACTATATCTGGTTATTTCCGCGTTCGCGAAAATTTCCGAAAACAAAATATTCCCCGTGCTTTTTGCTCTGTCGCGCGAAGATTCGGCGTCTGTGTCGCGCGGCGCATTATATTTTTTGGGTGTGAATTGTGTGAAAAAAATTGCGGCTCTGTTCTGGCTTTTGATAATTATGGCTTTCGCGGCGGCGGGTACCATGCTCGCTGCGGCCGAACCCGAGAGCGGTGAAACTTCATCCGACGCGGGACCGCTCGAATCCGGCGACGGTGAATCGCAGAACGGCGAATCCGGGAATACGCAGTCGGATGATGAAAGCGAAGCGGAGTCCGGCGGCGAATCTTCGCGGGAAGAAGAATCGAATTCGAGCCATACCCATACTTCGTCGGCCGCCGAGACCTCGTCGAAAACGGTTTCTTCCAAAAAGCCGACTTCCTCGAGGAAACCGGCGCAGCAGCCCGAATACGACGATGATTACGAGCAGGGCGGCAAAGACAGCAGTTATGTTGAGGTCGACAGCGATATGCTTGTCCCTCCCGGCGATACCGGCAACATCACAACATCAAGTACTCCGCCGACGGGCGCCTCCGAACACAAAACAAAAACTCTGGGAAGCAGTATAGCCGCCGTCATCTGGATCCCGGTGCTGTTGGCGGTCGCCTCCGCCGCTGGGCTTGTGGCTTATAATGTGAATTACAGGCGCAAATACGGGAAATATAAAAGCGGAGGTAAAAAGCGGCCTCCCGCCCGCGGGAACGGCTCGGGGCAAAAGAAAAAGCCGCAGACGAGGATATATATCCCCCGCGACTGAGCGTGTGCCGTAAAAGCGACGGCAATCGCGCGGTCAGGATAAAATCATTAAACGGAGAACGCATATAACACGCGCTCTCCGTCTTTTGTACCGCATTTCCTTAAGGCAACAGCCTGGCGACCGCCTGACGGCTCCCAACATCATCCGCCGGCGGTTCCCGTTATAGTTTACAAGAATGCCCGGAAATACAGGGAAGTATTCCCTGCGCTTTTTGCTTTCTCTTAGCGAAAAATCCGACGCCGGGTTTTTATTCGGTATTGCCTTAAAGCGGCACCGTATCTCCGTAATCCAGTGAATACGCAAGGCATTTCGCGCCGCCCGGCGCATTACGGCAAAGCACGCCGGCGCGTGACGTCAAATGCGCCGTCGCTTTGAACGGAGTGTGCGTATAAAGAAGCGGCGCCGCTTACCGAAGCGGAGCCGCTTTAATTTCAGAACATCGGACTCACCCGTTTGAATTATTTTTCGTCATTTCTCATGAGAACAATATTGGTTTTAATAACTCACCCCCGTCTGTTAAAAACCGAAAAATCCTTCTTTGTCCATCGGAATCGACCTCTTTCTGTGGGATGAGGAGATTTCCTCTGTTTGTACTGTACTACATTTTTTATGCTTTGTCAACATCTTTTTTCAAATTTTAGAAAAAAATTTATCGGAGTAAATTTCCAGAGTAAATTCCACAGTGGAAAATGAAGGAATTTAACATGGGAAGGATTTTATGGTAGCATATAGTCCGGGGAAAAGTCGAAAGGAGCCCGGACTATGAATGAAAAGAAAAACCAACACATGACACTTGACGACCGAACGGAAATACAGGAATGCCTGTGTAAATGCATGACGTTCAAGGCAATTGCCGCACTTATCGGAAAAGATCCTGCCACCGTTTCCAAAGAAGTCAAATTGCATGCCCTAAATCACACCAACGCCTACGTTACCCTGTCTGAAATCTGCCCCAAGCTCTTGAAAGCTCCGTTTGTCTGCAACGGCTGCAAGTCAAAACTCTCGGCTTCCTGCCATTATCAAAGAAGAATTTACCCCGCCAAAACGGCACGGCAACAGTATGAGGAAGCCCCGTTTCTTCCCGTGAGGGCATAGCTCTTAATAAAGCCGGGTTTTATGAGGACGACAGAATTACAGCAGAGGCTATGATGATTTCCTGCCTTACATGCGGGAGCATTCCCTTTGCGTGTGTGTGGAACTTGATACCATCATAGGCCGTCCCGGCGGAAAAACAATTATGACGGTTCATTTCACCGCTACGGGTTTCATGTTCGGCCTCATGCCCGAAAACAAACCATCAGCCGAGGTGTCATCAAAAACACAAACACTGAAAAATAAGTTTGCCGATAGCGGCTTTCGCTTCGGGGATATATTTCCCGTAATCCGCACCGATAGCGGCGGTGAGTTCGCTACGGGTTTTTTATATTCCGAAGCTCTGGTGAGCCTTTTAGATATACATGAAGTCGCAGCTGAAAAAGTCATACAGACCACGAAGCTCCAAAAACAGCCGAATTTAAGAGAACGCTGGTCTGAACATAGCTGCAAAATAACCTTGACATTACGCTGATTTTTTCCCAAAGTAACTTCAAACACAGTGGAATTTAGTCCGGGAAATTTCTTTTTCGGGCTTGTTTGCCATGCATATTTATAGCGCCTGCAGGTATATTTGAAGACTTTTTTATGAAATAATCTCTTTTTCTCAATGTAAATTCCGCCGATTTACCGGCTTAAATTCAGCACTTTCTCCGCTGTGAAATTTACTATGGGAATTTACGGTTTTTCTAAATTTCGTTTTTCTGAATTTTTTTATCTGCCTTCGCCATCGGCACGCACCCCCTCTCCTCCCCTCCCGCGAGAGGGAGGGGAGGTGGGAGGGGGCGGCGCATGAGCGGCGAAAGCATGAGAATAAATCGGCTGTCGCACGCCCGGGTTTGCCGCGCGGCTTAAACTGATCGCCCGCGGCCGGCAGTGCCGGCTGCCATGTCGCGCAATAGGGTTATCAGCCCCGCTTAAAAAATCCCCCGCGAGTAAAGATCG
>CAZRRV010000058.1:0-7472 GCA_964602735.1 uncultured Eubacteriales bacterium | reverse complement strand
AACGATACCGAAGAAAAAACCGAAAATCGGAGTGATAAAAATGTATAAAACGGAACCGCCGGTAAAGATCGATATAAGCCCGTTCAGCTACAACCTGATGATATATATGCTGAAACGGAACACGGACTGTTATTCCGACAGTCCGGGAATCCGCGACAGGGCGGAAATCCTTATAAAGCGTTTCGGGAAAGCCGCGCGGTTATGCAGGGGGCAATCCGAAACCGCCGGGGAATACAGTTATATTGCGCTCGGTCTGCACCCCGTGGAGGCGGAGTGGCTGATAGATCAGCTGTTACTGTACGGCGGAATGTTCGCGGTGCAGGACGAGCGCGGTATTGAGAACCGCGCGGAAAAATTAAAGTAATACGGATAAGAACGGAGGGATCGGCAATGACGGAAGAACGGGAACGGGAGGAACGCGTTCGCGAGATGAACGTGGTCTGCGATAAGGCTTTACAATTTATCGTGGATATGATATTATCAGGTAAGATAAGTATATTCGACGTCCCGCGGGAAATAAGGCAACACAAACGCGTTTATTACATCTCCGCTTTCCGATTGTACAGAAAATACGATAAAGATAACCGGGATAAGCGGGCGGAAATTCTCGAACTTTTAGCCGGAGATATTCTGGAACTGGACAAAAACGATCATCGGCGGAAAGATTTAATCGGCGTATGGAAAATGAATTTAGACTGTATAGACCGGGAGAAAGAGGAAAGTGTGCTGCCGTCACTTAAAGAGTTTGCGGCTTGGGCAAGAAGTTCGATTGTCTGAATCCGTTGCGAACCCGCCGCGCCGATAATGCAAAGGAGGCGATTGGAACGCGGGATAAATTTCAGATGACGCGGGAGAAGAATATTTTTCTGGCGAAGCGTACCTGCGTCGACGCCATTTATAAAAGCGCGAATTTGGAGGGCATAGCCGTTACATTCGCGAATACCGTCGACATACTGAACAATGTGGCGACGGAAAATATTTCTCCGAACGACATAAACAAGATATTCTGCCTGCGCGACGCATGGCATTATTTGCTTGACAATATAGACGCGCCCGCCGATTTGGCATATCTGGAAGAAATTCATTCCATTGTGGCGCGGGGAGATTTACCGTATAATAAACTGGGTGTAATCCGCACGGACGATGTGCTGATTTCCGGCACCTCGTGGCGGCCGCCTTTACCCGACGTCGAACGGATGCACGACGAACTTACGGGAATATTGAAAATACCGTGCGTTACCGATCGCGCCCTGACCGCGGTATTGTGGTGTATGCGCACTCAGCCGTTTTTAGACGGCAACAAGCGCGTCGCTACGCTGCTCGGCAATAAAATTCTTATTGAAAACGGCAACGGGCTGTTTCAGGTGCCGGTCGAACTCGACGGGAAATTCAAAACGCGGCTTGTACGCTATTACGAGAGCGGAGATTCCGACGATTTCAAACGGTGGCTTTACGATCGGTGCGTAATCGGCGTAGACGAACCCGTCAGGGAAAGAAACGACGATTACGAACGGTAATATAAAATATTGGCGCGAGGGCAGAGTAGCAACACAAAAGGAGGGAAAATCATGACGGCGGACGAAAAAATACTGAAAGAACTGCCGGAAAAAGGCAGAGGCAGCGTTGAATACGCCTTTCGGCAGATTGAACAATCCCCGCTGCTGGAACATATAAACCGCGTAATACTTTACGGCAGTATGGCGCGGGGAGACTCGACATATAAAAGCGACGTGGATATGTTCATAGAGTTCGACGGTGAATTGAATACCGACGACCGGCAGACCCGCGCGGACATACGCCTTCTGCGGTGCGAAGTCATACCGAATTATCCTTTTCCCGAAGTGGATCTGCATACCGCCGTGGGAACCGACTGGACCGAAAGCCCGAAAACATATTATAAGAGCATAGTTAAGGACGGGAAAATATTATGGCAAAAGGGATAAAGGATTATTTCGATTTTGCGGAGGTCGATTATATATTTTTTACGGAAAGCTGTAAAGCGGGCCGTCGGGATAACGCTTTGGCGTCGTTGGGACAAAATATTTGCGAAAGATATTTGAAGCATATTGTCGATACGCTTGATACCGACCCGGTCAGCGTCGAAGAGCATAACGAAATACTGCACACTCACACTTTGCGCAAGATTTTAACGTATGTTTCCGGCGTTATGAATATTGAGATTCCGGCAGAACGGTGCAGAAAAATAATGCTTGCCGACGGTTATTATTTTACTACGCGCTATCCCGGCGAGGACAGTTATATAGCGACGCCCGCCGATGTGGAAATAGTTTATGACGCCGTAACCGAATCGAGGAATTTAGCCGTTGAACTTTGCCCGCGGAAAGAACAGGAAAAGGATAACGCAACCCGCGACGGCGAGGGCGAAGAGCGATGACGGATATATAAACGACAGGCGCACATAAAGGAGGCCGACGGGAACGGTGTTTAATTCGGAGAATGAAATTATTCCGAACAGGCTTAACATCACGGATATGTTTGAACTGATGAAAGCCGAGGAAAAAATAAGCAAACGGCGCGCGGCGGAACTTTTCGAGCGCCGGTTGCTGGATCGGTTCGAAGTCGGAACATTCGCGGGGCTTTCGGCGATACACAAGTATTTATTTTCGGATATTTACGAGTTTGCCGGGCAAATCCGCACGGTCGATTTAGCCAAGGGCAACTTCAGGTTTGCGTCGGTGCTGTATCTTCGTCAGGCTCTTTCCCAAATTGACGGAATGCCACAGTCAGAATTCAACGGGATTATCGAAAAATATGTGGAAATGAATATCGCTCATCCGTTCAGGGAGGGCAACGGCAGAAGTATGCGGATTTGGCTTGACTGCATATTAAAAAAAGAACTCGCGCTTGCGGTTGACTGGAGCCGGATAGATAAAGAGGACTATCTGGCGGCCATGGAGCGCAGCCCGGTAAAAGACGCGGAAATAAAACTGCTGCTGAAATCCGCGCTTACCGACAGAATTTACGATCGGGAGGTTTATATGAAAGGTATCGACGCCAGTTACCGCTACGAGGGCTACAATACCTGTGAGACGGGAACGATCGGGCGCGAACCGGGAGAATACGACAGAGCCGAATAACCGCCGCCGAAAAATTTTTTCGCGAATCTGCGAATTTTTAATTTGCACATTTGACAGATAAAAAAATTTACGCATAATGAAAATACAATGAAAAGGAGGCAGAGGTTATGAAAAACACGAACATTAAACGGTATCTGACTGCGGGTATGGCTCTGACCGTCGCGCTGGCGCTCACGGCTTGCGGCGGGAAAGCGGCCGTAAATTCGGAACCGGGCGCGTCGTCGGAAATTTCCCCGGCGGAAATCGGAAGCGAAGCCGGAACCGTTTCGGAAACCGGGAGCGGCGTTTCCTCCGAACCGGCGAACCCGACGGACTCCGAACCGGCGGCCGGCACGGCGGAGAACTCCGGCACGGCGAAGAAAACGACCGCCGCAGTGCAGAACAAACCGGGCGATACGGGCAAAAAGCAGACCGGCGCGGCGGACGGCAAAACGGAAACGGAAACGAAAACCGAAAGCAAAACCGCCGGAACGGCCGACCCGAAACTCGCCGAAATACTCAAAGGCTTCAAACCCGGCTGGACCGACAGCTACGATCACGGCGAATGGGACTGGCAGTACGACCATAAAATCACCGAAAAGTACGAATATCTTCTCGCCTACTACATCAATCAGTACCGCATAGCGGACGGCGTTCCGCCCTGCGAAATACTCCCCCGCTTTACCCTCGTCGCCCGCGCGAGAAGCGAACAGCTGGTTGAAAAATTCGAGCATAACAATATAAAATTCGACGAAGTAACAAAAGCGTTTGAATACGGAAAATTTGTTAATATGGCGGAGGAATTTCCGGGATATTGTACGGAAACGGATAACTACTACTCCGCTGATTGCAACGAGGCTTGCGGGCTTTGCAATGTCCCGTACAAGCCGGAAACGGACGAAGATATCGACAAACTGGCGCGGCGGTCGGCTAAAGCCTGTTACGACAGCAAAGGGCATTGGGAATATGTGGGCAGTCCCGAATACAAATATATGGCGGTAGGAGCTACGTTTACCTATTATGATTGGATCATCAGAGACGAAATAATAGTCGGCTCGAAAAACTACGGTTAAACCGTAACACATAATCAAACCGGGATAAAAAGGACGCTGAACGGCGTTCTTTTTTTATGCCGGAAAATAAAAATCGGAAAAGGAGAAAGAGAAAAATGAAAAGGTTCAAAAAAATCACCGCCGTTCTGCTGGCGGCGCTGCTTGTGTGCGCGGCTCTGCCGTTTTCGGCGTTCGCCGCGCCGAAAGGCGACATCCCGAAAGCCATGCTGGATAACGTCTACCTCGACGCTCTGGCGTATACGGGCTACAATGTGCAGGGTCAGAAAAACGACGGCAGCATATTCGTAAAGTACGGTAGCACCGCCACGGCGTATAATACGAAAATCGGATACGGCGCGGGCAGTTCCGGGCTTGAAGTAAAGAACGGCAAGCCGGATATAGATAAATTCAGAACCGGCGGTCTGTGCTGCGCGTCTTACGTCGCCTATGTGCTGTTCAACTATCTGCCTAACGTAGCCGGCACCGACCTGACGAAAGCGGGACTTGACAAACCGAAGAACACGAGAAGCCAAATCTCGTTTTTCGACAAGGTGAAAGAATGGAAAAGCAAAGGGCTGGTGGAGGAAATCGGCTTTACGCAGAATAACGACGGCTCCAACTTCAAACCCGCGAAGGAGCCGGCAATCGGCTCTATCGTTTTCTTTTACGCCAAAGGCGGCAGTAAGGACACGACGAAACACATCGCGCTGTACGCCGGCAGCTACGACGGGAAACACTTTATTACCCACGTCGGCAACAGCCGCGGCCCGGAAATCGCCGTAATCGAAACATTCACGAAAAGCAATATGCCGGAACTGGTAAGCTATGTTTTCGAGCCTATTGTCAAAGACGGCGCTATTGAAATTCACAAAACCGACGGACACGGCCACAACCTTGCGGGGGCAAAATTCCTTATCACCAACACACAAACCCAAAAGAAAGTCGAACTCGGCCCCACCGACTCAAACGGTTACGCCAAGGTCGACAAACTGGAGTACGGCACCTATACCGTAACCGAGACCAAAGCGCCGGATCATTACACGATGAATTTTCAGACGCAGACGGTAACGCTGAACGATCAGACGCCGAACCATGTGTTCCGTATCGAAGCGACGAATACGCGGAAAGGCTACCTGAAAATCCACAAGACCGACGGCGGAGGGGTGAACCTCGCCGGCGCGGAGTTCGACGTAATAAAAGACGGGCAGACCAAAGGGCATTTAATAACAAAAGAGAACGGAGATACCGATCTTCTCGAACTCGATCCGGGCGTTTACACGGTAAAGGAGACCAAAGTGCCGGATAATTTCGTGACGAAACCCGGCGAACCCGTCGAGTGGACGGTAAACGTTAAATCCGCCGCAAATACCCCGCCCGGACAGGCCGCGCCGACCGACGCCGCGGATATAACCCTGCATACGGTAAAGAACTACGAAAAGCCCGACCTTAAAATCGTGAAGAAGTCGGAGGACGGCAAGGTAGCGGGCATAGAGTTTACCGTAACCGGCGATAATTTCAACGAAACCGTCACGACCGACGGAAACGGCGAATGGACGCTCGAACACCTCAAACCCGGCGTTTACACCGTAACCGAGGCGGAGAGCGATATTTATGTTCCCAACGACCCGCAGACGGTGGAACTGAAAGCAAAAGAGACTAAAGACGATCCGCCCGCGGCGGTAACGTTCAACAATACGCTTATGCGCGGCAACCTTACGCTGACAAAGACCAGCGAGGACGGCATGGTAGAGGGCATACAGTTCCACCTGTACGGCACGTCGAAATCCGGCGAGTATGTGAGTATGTTCGCGAAAACCGACGAGACCGGCGTCGTGCGGTTCGAGAATGTGTTAATCGGCGACGATTACATTCTCGAAGAGGACGGAGTCCCGGCGTGGTACATAGTACCCGACCCGCAGCACGTGTCGATAACATACGACGCTAAAGAGAAAAAACCGGGCGAGACCGAAGCGGAGTTCGAGAACGAAATTCTGTACGGGAATATTATAGGGTACAAAACCGACCGCGAGACGAAAGAGCCGATTGAGGGCGCGTGGTTCGGTCTGTTCAACAGAGACGAGACGGAGTTTACGTTCGAGAGCGCGCTTAAAACCGCCCGCAGCGATACGGACGGAATATTCAGGTTCGACGCCGTAAAATACGGCGAATACTGGGTGCGTGAACTGCGCCCCGCCGACGGTTATCTGCCGAATACGGATATTTATCCCGTAACCGTGGACAGACATCTGGGAATATTCGAGATACAGGTTCAAAACGACAGAATACCCGAACTGGCGACACACGCCGAAACGCCCGACGGGAAAGTCACCAATCCGCTTAAAGACGTTACCGTTACGGATATTGTACACTACGAGCATTTAATCCCCGGCAAGGAATACACGGTAAAAGGCACCCTTATGAACAAGGCGACGGGCGAACCTTTCCTCGTGAACGGCGAACCCGTAACCGCCGAGACGGTGTTCACGCCGGAGTCTCCGTCGGGCGACGTTACCGTAACATTTACGTTCGACGCGACGGGAATATCCGAAACGACGGGGCTTGTGGCGTTCGAGGAACTGTACAGAGACGATCTTCTTTTAGCCGTACACGCGGATATAGACGACGAGGATCAGACGGTAACGGTGGAGAAGCCGGAAATAGGCACCGAGGCGACGGTGAACGGCGCGAAGAAAGCCGCCACGGGCAAAACCACCGAGATAAAAGATACCGTGCGGTACGGCGGGCTTATTCCCGGCAAGACCTATGTGCTTAAAGCCGTGCTTATCGACAAAGCGACGGGAGAGACGTGGAAGCCCGACGGGAAAGAGAGATACGCCGAGCGCACATTCACGCCGGAGACCCCCGAGGGCGAAGTGGACGTCACGTTCACCCTCGACACGAGCGGAGTCGGCGCCGAGACCGATTTGGTGGTATACGAGACGCTCTACCGCGACGGCGTGGAGCTGGCCGCTCACGCGGATATAGACGACGCGGGACAGACGGTAACGATAACCCCGCCGCCGGTGCCGCAGACGGGCGACAGGAACGGCGGCAGACCGTTCGCCGCGGCGGTTGTGTTTATGTTCTCGCTGGCGGCGCTGGCGGTTACGGTTATAAGCGGGTACAAACGGCGGAAAGCCGATAAAAACTGAAAAGAAAGAGGCGGAAAGACATGGCGGTTAAAGAGATTGTAACGATCGCGGTTGTGGTGCTTGTGCTTGCGGCGCTCATAGCGCTGCGGATACGCAACAATAAAAAGCGCGGATAATTCCCTGCCCGCCGTCTGTGCGGGAACAAACGGAACGCCCCCGCGGGTTTACCTCCTCCCGCGGGGAAGGTTCCG
>CAZRRV010000057.1:0-7642 GCA_964602735.1 uncultured Eubacteriales bacterium | reverse complement strand
GGCAGTGCCCGCCGCGGCGGTATAATGCTTGACTTGACGGGAAAATTTTGTTATACTGTTTACGGTTCGGACGGCAGCGGCGCACCGGCTTGCGAGAGCGTTCCGCACGGGTTCGCGGGGCTATTCCGCAACGCCCGGAAGCGTTCGCCGCGGCGCCGCCGTAAATTCAAAAAAAGGAGAGATTCGGTTATGAAACATATCGTTACATTGCAGACGCGCGATTTTTGCGAAAGCGCGAAAAACGGAGGATGCGGCGAGTGCCAGACGTCCTGCCAGTCGGCGTGCAAAACAAGCTGCGGCATCGCCAACCAGCCGTGCGAGGCTAAAAGCGGAGCGGAGACGGCCGAATAGATGGTGCATCTCTACCGGCAGGGCGGTTTCAATATCGCGGTTGACGGCTGTTCGGGATCGGTGCATCTGGTCGACGATCTCGCGTACGACATTATCGGCATGGCGGAGACGGCCGCAAAAGACGCGGTAATTTCCGCCATGCTTGAAAAATACGCCGGGAACCCGGATATTACCCGCGCGGAAATCGAGAACTGCTTAGGCGACATCGAACGCCTGCGCGGGGAGGGAAAGCTTTTCTCCCCCGATCAATTCGCTCCTTTAGCCGAAAAGTCTCGCGAAAAGAAAGCCGGCGTTGTGAAAGCGCTGTGTCTGCATGTCGCTCACGCGTGCGATCTGACCTGTTCCTACTGTTTCGCGGGGCAGGGAAAGTACAGCGGCGAAAGCGCTCTTATGCCGTATGAAACCGGCAAAAAGGCGCTTGATTTTTTAATCGCCGATTCAGGAGACAGAAAGAATCTCGAGGTGGATTTTTTCGGGGGGGAGCCGCTGCTTAATTTCGATGTCGTAAAGAAACTTGTCGCGTACGCGAGGTCGCGGGAAAAAGAGACGGGCAAACGGTTCAGGTTCACCCTCACAACCAACGGCATGCTGATCGACGACGATGTTATCGAATTTTCGAACCGGGAAATGTACAATGTCGTTTTAAGCCTCGACGGGCGCAAAGAGGTTCACGACCGTTTCCGGGTCGACGCCGCCGGGAGGGGCAGCTACGATGTGATTGTGCCGAAATTCAGGAAATTCGTAAAGGCGCGGCAGGGAAAAAATTATTATATCCGCGGCACATTTACCCATTACAACCCCGATTTCACACGGGATGTAGAGCAAATGCTGGAGCTCGGATTCCGGCGGATTAGCATGGAACCGGTCGTCGCGAAGCCGGGGGATCCTGTCGCGCTTACCGCGGAGGATCTGAAAACCGTGCTTTCGGAATACGAAAAGCTCGCGGAAATGATCCTCGACTCCCGCGAAAAGGGAGATCCTTTTGAATTTTATCATTACAACGTCGATCTGTCGGGCGGGCCGTGCATATACAAGCGGATTTCCGGGTGCGGCTCGGGCGGGGAATATCTCGCCGTAACCCCCGCCGGCGACCTTTACCCGTGCCACCGTTTCGCGGGAGACGAAGCGTTCAAAATCGGGAATATATACGACGGAATCACAAACACCCGCCTTCGCGATGTATTCGCGTCGAGAACCGTTTACTCTCAGCCCGAATGTTCGCGGTGCTGGGCAAAGTTTTACTGCGCAGGAGGATGCGCCGCCGCCGCATACGAAGCGAGCGGATCGGTAAACGGGATATATCCCGCCGGGTGCGAGATGTTCCGCAGGCGAATGGAGTGCGCGATATATATCCGGGCGGCCTCCGGCGGGAACACGCCGTGAATACTCCGCTGGTTGATTTTACCGACAGATACGCCGCCGCCGGTTTTACCAGGATGCATATGCCGGGTCATAAAGGGCATGGCCGCGCCGGGTGCGAGCCGTTCGACATAACCGAAATCGACGGAGCCGACAGGCTTTATTCCCCGTCGGGGATAATACGGGAAAGCGAGGAGAACGCGGCGTCGCTTTTCGGAGCGGGGAAAACCGTTTACTCGGCGGAGGGCGCGTCGCTGTGCATTCGCGCGATGCTATACTGCGTTTCGCTTTACGCCGCGGCCGCGGGAGCGAAGCCGAAAATAGCGGCGGGGAGGAACGCGCATTCCTCGTTTGTCACCGCCGCCGCGCTGCTCGACATCGATATCGACTGGCTGTATTCCGAAGAACCTTTTTCGTTATGCCGCTGCGCCGTAACGCCGGCGGGGCTGGAACAATACTTTGCCTCCGTTCGCGAAAAACCGGCGGCGGTTTACATAACTTCCCCCGATTATCTGGGCATCACGGCGGATTTGAGAGGGCTTTCGGAGGTATGCGCGGAAAACGGCGCGCTTCTGCTCTGCGACAACGCCCACGGCGCCTATCTCCGTTTTCTCCCCGGGGGGAAACACCCGCTCGAACTCGGCGCCGATATATGCTGCGATTCGGCCCATAAAACGCTACCCGCACTCACCGGCGCCGCATACCTGCATTTCTCGAAAACCGCGCCGGAAGAGCTTGCGGATACCGCGGAAAGCGCGATGGCGCTGTTCGCGTCTACAAGCCCGTCGTATCTGATACTGCGTTCGCTCGACGCTTTGAACCGCGAACTGAGCGGCAGTCTGCCGGAGCGGATCGCGGAGGCGGCGGGGCGGACGGATTCCTTCAAACGGGTTCTCGCACAGCGCGGCTGGCGGACGGCGGGCGACGAACCGCTTAAAATAACCGTCGCCGCGAAATCAATGGGATATACGGGGCGGGAACTTTCGGAAATTCTCGCCGGGGAAGGGATTACGGCCGAATACGCCGATCCCGATTTTCTGGTTCTGATGGTTTCGGCTGACAGCGGCGTTTCCGATTTTGACCGTCTCGATTCCGCGTTCGCCGGTATTCGGGGAAAGCCGGCGATTCCGACGGTTCCGCCCGATCCCGGGCGCCCGGAGCGCGTAATGTCGCCGCGCGGGGCTCTGCTCTCCCCCGGCGAATATGTTCCTGTGGGAAAGTGCGCGGGGAGAATAGCGGCCGAGCCGTCGATCGTCTGCCCGCCGGCGGTTTCTGCCGCGGTCTGCGGCGAGAAAATCGACTCCGCCGTTGAGGAAACGCTTAAATACTACTCCGCGGAAGGAGAGCGCGTGCGGGTAGTGAAGGAACGCTTCGCCCGCCGCGCCGCGGACTGAGTTTTATCCGGCATACAGGAAGCGCCGCCCCGGAAAGGGGCGGCGTATTGTATTACCGTAATGTCCGCGGCGTTCTTGGACAATGCCGCATAAAGAACCGGCATCGGCTGCGCCGTCGGATTTTTCGTTAAAAGCAGGCAAAAAGCGCGGGAAATACTCCCCTGTATTTCCGGGCATTCTTGTGAAACATAACGGAAAATGCCGGGCAGCTGACATTGGGAGCCGTCAGGCGGTCGCCCGGCGGCTTCCCGCGTCCTCCGCCGGCACATCCGGCACGGGATCCTTTATGCGGTGCCCTTAAAAATCCGACGCGTCGCGTATATAGCCGGCAAGGTCGTCTACGGCTATACGCACCTGTTGCATCGTGTCGCGGTCGCGCACGGTTACGCGGTGATCGGTTTCGGAATCGAAGTCGTAGGTAACGCAGAACGGGGTGCCGATTTCATCCTGCCTGCGGTACCGCTTGCCGATCGACCCGGTTTCGTCGTAATCGACGGAAAATTCTCTGCGCAGGGCGTCGAAAACCCGCCCCGCCGGTTCGGAAAGTTTTTTGCTCAACGGCAGCACCGCCGCTTTATAGGGCGCGAGAGCCGGGTGCAGCCGAAGCACTACGCGGGTCTCGCCCTTTTCGTCTTTCTCCTCGTCGTAGGCGTCGCAGAGAAAAGCGAGCATCGCCCTGTCGGCTCCGAGAGACGGTTCGATTACATAAGGCAGGTATTTTTCTCCCGTTTCCGGGTCGAAATATTCGAGCGATTTGCCCGACGCCTCGCTGTGCCGCGCCAGATCGTAGTCGGTTCGAGAGGCAACCCCCCACAGTTCCCCCCAACCGAACGGGAACAAAAACTCGAAATCGGTGGTGGCGTTCGAGTAGTGGGCGAGTTCCGCTTTTTCGTGGTCGCGCGCGCGCAGGTTCTCCTCTTTAAGCCCAAGGGAAAGGAGCCAGTTTTTGCAGAAATCCTTCCAGTAGGCGAACCATTCGAGCTCTTCGCCGGGTTTGCAGAAAAATTCGAGTTCCATCTGCTCGAATTCCCTGGTTCGGAATATGAAATTGCCCGGGGTGATCTCGTTGCGGAACGATTTTCCCGTCTGGCATACTCCGAACGGGAGCTTGCGGCGGGTGGTGCGCTGAATATTCGCGAAGTTCACGAATATTCCCTGCGCGGTTTCGGGGCGCAGATATATCTCGTTTTTCTGTTCCTCGGTTACCCCCTGATAGGTTTTGAACATCAGATTGAAACGGCGGATGTCGGTAAAATCCGTGCTTCCGCACACCGGGCATTTAACGCCGTGTTCCTTTATGTAACCGCTCATCCGCTCGAAGCTCCAGCCCGCCGGATTTTCGCCGGCGCTCTCTATAAGCTGATCGGCGCGGTGCCTCGTTTTGCAGTTTTTGCAGTCCATAAGCGGGTCCGAAAATCCGCCCACATGCCCCGACGCTACCCATACCTGCGGGTTCATGAGAATGGCGCTGTCGAGCCCCACATTGTACGGATTCTCCCGCACGAATTTCCGCCACCATGCCTGTTTGAGATTGTTTTTCATCTCCACGCCGAGCGGGCCGTAATCCCATGTATTCGACAGCCCGCCGTAAATCTCGCTCCCCGCGTAAACGAACCCGCGGTTCTTCGCGAGGGTTACTATTGTGTCCATCTGTTTTTCCGAATTCAGCATTTCAGTTCCCCCGGTTTTACCGTTTTACTTCAAGATAACTGGTTATCGCGTAAACCGTCTGCCCGTTGTATTCGAGCCGCGACCAGCCCGTCGCGCCGTTTATCCCCGTCCGCCGTACATATTCGCCTTTCTTAAGCATATATACAACCTCGGAACCTTCGGTCGTCGGTTTTGTGCGAAGATTCGTCTCTTCCTTGGCGGTTACCTGCTCGTCGACGGCGGTGAACCCGTCGTCCGCAACGGAGGGTTTATACGAAAGATCGGTAGTGAGATAACTCGACACCGCGTAAACCGTCTGCCCGTTGTATTCGAGCCGCGACCAGCCCGTCGTCATGTTTATCCCGGTTCTGTGCGCCGTTTCGCCGTTTTTAAGGGTGTGCACCACGCGCGAACCGTCGGTTGACGGGGCGTCGCGGAGATTCGTTTCGCTCTTGGCGGTTACCTGCTCGTCGACGGCGGTGAACCCGTCGGTAGCGGAAGGGGGTTTGTACGAAAGATCGGTAGTGAGATAACTCGACACCGCGTAAACCGTCCGCCCGTTGTATTCGAGTTTCGACCACCCCGTGTCGGCGTTTATGCCTACTCTTTTCGCCGTCTGCCCGTTTTGAAGGACGGCGACAATGTCGCCCTTCGTCGACGCGCTGGCGCGCAGATTGGTCTTATCCTTGGCCGTTACGGTTTCGTTCACCGCGGTGTAACTGCGCTCCTCGGCGGCGGGAGGAGCGCTCGCGTCGGGAGGCCTTTTCGCCGCGTCTTTCGCCGCCTGTTTGTTTTTTTTGAAATAGCAGACCGCCAGATCGACCTCGCCCTCGACCCCCGGAACCTTGCCCCGGTTGGTAAACTGCCACGCGTCGTATCTGCCGGAGTATTCGGGCGCCGCCGCCTGCGGATATGTTACGGCCGGGTAGTAGGCGAGCCAGATTTTATAATTCTTTTCCAGCTTTCCTATATTCCAGTAGTAATCGTTCTGCAGTTCGTTCTTCGCGCCGTAAAGCATCGCGTCGTAACCCGCGTCGGCAACCGTCTTCAAAAACCGCTCGGCGTTCGCGGTGCGGCGTTCGGCGGTGAGACCGTTCATGCGACTGCCCTGATTGCGGAAACCCTCGCAGTCGTAAACGACCGGGTACGACACGGGATACCCCGCGACGGCGTTCACCGTCCATTTCGCTTCCTCCTCCGCCTCCTGCGCGTTTACGGCGGTGGAAAAGAAGTATACCCCCGTAAGTACGCCGGCTTTCTCGGCCTGCTGGAGGTTGTAGTCGGCTGTTTCGTCGCGGTAGATAACTCCGTTCTCGCCCCGGTAGCCGATACGGATAAACGCGAAAGTCATTCCCGCGTTCTTCACCTTGCCCCAGTCGATCCGGCCCTGCCATTTCGAAACATCGATTCCCACGGCGCGCTCCCCCGGGGCGGCAATCGCTTCCGCCGTGACGGGCGCGCCGTTTTCATCCGCCGTTTCCCCCGCCTCGGGATCGTCGACGTCGCTCGGCTCCGAAGCCTCCGTAACGGAGGAGGAAGATTCCGGCGTTTTCTTGCCTTTCCCCCCGCCTTTATCCGATCTGCACGCCGAAAATACCCCGGCGACGATTACCGCCGCGCAGAGCGCCAGAACGAGCGCGCGCAATTTTATTTTCATAATTTCACCCCGGTGCCCGCAACGCGGGAATGCCCCGGAACGGATATTACCGCCCGGCTTTAAGTTTCGCGAACAGCTTTATATCGGTACGCTTTACCCGCGATACCAGCGAGCCTTCGAGACGGCACAGTGTGGCGCTGTTCATTTTCACGGGCAGCAGCATAAGTTTCATGTAAAACGAGCGGGGACGGGCGGTTTTAAGCGCCTCCCCGACGGCGGGCGCGGAAATCATCCGCTTTATTTCCGCTTTTTTCTCCTTCCCCGTTTTTTCGCAGCCCGGACCCGCCGTGTTCTCTATGCATCCGACAAGGCGCTCCACATATCTGCGCGACAGAAATTCGTCGATCTCCGGGGAGGATATATTCCAGTAGCCGTAAAGCCGTTTGAGCCACTGATGCTCCTCCTCGCGCCGCTCGTACATATCGGGGCGGTAGCGCGAGGTTTCCGACTCGGCGCGCCGGCGGGTAAAGTGATAGTACGCCTTTTCGGTAACCGCCACCCGCGAAATGTCTTTTATCACGCTTAAATTGAAAGGGAAATCGTCCCAGAAAGTGTCGGGGAAACGCAGGCCGTTCCGCTTTAGGTAATCAAGGCGGAAAAGCTTGTTCCACGGCGTATAGAGAAGATTCCGGTCGAAAAGCCGGTGAGCCTCGCGGCGGAAGGATTCCTTATCTTCGTAAACCGCCGAATGCACCGACTGTATTTGGGTGAATTTTTCGTTCTCGCCGGAGTATGTGTCGATATAAAAACCCGCGACCGTCATCTCCGCGCCGGTTCTTTCGGAAATGCCGAGCATATCGGCGAGCATTCCGGGCTCCGCCCAGTCGTCGGCGTCGCAAAAATAAACATACTCGCCCGTCGCCAGTTCCAGCGCGGCGTTACGGGCGCTCGGCGCGCCCCCGTTTTCTTTATGGATAACCTTTATCCGCCCGTCCCGCTCCGCAAGACCGTCTAAAATTTCGCCGCTTCTGTCGGGGGATCCGTCGTCAACCGCGAACAGTTCCCAGTTTTCAAACGTCTGCTCCCGCAAACTTTCGACCGTCCGCCCAACATAATCCTCCACTCCGTAAACCGGCATTATTATGCTTATTTTCGGCATACTCACGCTCCGTATCGTTATTCCGCGCACGCGCCCCGCCGCGGTTTTATGTTCCGCTTTTAACCGTATAATTATATCATATCCCGCTTCCCCGCGCAATCATTTTTCGCCTTGCGGTAATGTAATTTTTTT
>CAZRRV010000056.1:0-7669 GCA_964602735.1 uncultured Eubacteriales bacterium | reverse complement strand
CGCGGGTTCGGTATTATTGTCTTCCGTATTCATGTTTTCGTCGTCAAATTCCCGCATCAAGATCATCCTTCTTCTGTTTTTTCGGCAGCGTCAGCTCAAACTCGGTATACGCGTCGACTTTGCTGCGCACGACTATCTTTCCCCCGTGAATATCGACAATGGATTTTACGATATACAGACCGAGCCCGGTACTGTCTTTTACCCTGGAGCGGGAGCGGTCGGATTTGTAGAATCTCTCGAAAATATGCGGCAGATCCTCCTCGCCGATGCCCGCGCCGGTGTTGCGGATCGTGAATATAACCGCGTTTTCCGTGTTCCGCGCCGAGAATTTCACGGTTCCGCCGTTATCGGTGAATTTTACGGCGTTGTCGACAAGATTGTAAATCACCTGGTGGATTAAATCCCCGTCAAACTCGGCGATTGCGGGCGGCATGGTGTCGAGTCCCGCGATTTCAATGCCTTTCTCCTCGATTTTCCGCTCAAACGACAGCACAACCGAAATAACCGTTTCCGACAGATCGTTTTCGGCGAAATTCGGCTTTTGCTCGCCCGATTCGAGCCGCGACAGATTCAGCATCGACTGTACCAGCCGCGACAGGCGGTGTACCTCGTTCGAAACTATTTTCAGGTATTCGTCGCGGCGGTCGCCCGAAATCGTGCCGTCTAAAATCCCGTCGACGAACCCGGCGATGGTTGTCATCGGGGTTTTAAGCTCGTGCGACACATTGGCGACAAAACTCCGCCGCATCATTTCAAGCTGGCTCAACGAGTTGCACATATCGTTGAACGACCGCGCAAGCTCGGCAATCTCATCGTTGCCGCGAACCGGCACCCTCTTTGAAAAATCGCCTTTTGCCATGGCTTTCGAGGCCTCGGACATCGATTTAAGCGGCCTTGTGAGCCTTAAACTCGCGGCGTAGGCGAAGCCGATAACGAGGCAGGTCGGCAGAATCGCGGCAATCAGAAACATTTTCACAAGACTTGAATACAGATTCTGCAAATCGTCGGCGGATACGGTGGCGAACACCGTCCCCACGGCCTCGCCGGCGTCGTTCGTAACCGCTCTCGCGGCGGTATAGCCGTTGCTTTCGAGCCTGCCGCCCAAATCGCCCACTTCAAAATATTCCTCGTCGCTCCGGGCGCGTTTGAGAATGTTTTCGCCGATCACGCCGTCGGAGTGCATACAGACGCCGTCGCGCTTATAATCGGAGCAGGTGCAGCACATCACGGTTCCGCCGGCGTCGCACACAAACATATCGCAGTCGCCCGAACGGGCGGTTGCCTGCAGCATACGGTACACCACCGGGAACCCGCCGCTTTCGGAATCGATCGTATCCCGGTAGAAAGACGCCGCTATTTCGCAGTTGTTGCCGAGCAGTTCCTTTTTGTCGTTCGTAAAAAAGTTGCCCGCGGATACGCCGAGCGCCAGCCCGAAAAACACGAAAAAGGCGAGCAGGAGGCATATTATCGTTAAAAAGTATTTGCGGAAAAGGCTATTGTTCATTCGGCGTTTCCGGTTCGTCTTTCGTTTCGAACTTGTAACCTACTCCCCATACGGTTTTCAGGCACCAGCGCGGCGAAACGCCCTCCAGCTTTTCGCGCAGCCGTTTTATATGAACGTCAACCGTGCGGGAATCTCCGAAATATTCAAAACCCCACACCTCGTCGAGCAACTGGTCGCGCTTAAACACCTTGTTCGGGTTGCACGCCAGATGATAGATAAGTTCGAGCTCCTTCGGCGGGGTATCGACTACTTTACCGTCGACCGTCATTTCGTATGTCGTCATGTTTATTTCGAGTTTATCGTATTTCACGGCTTTTTCCCTGCCCTCGCCGGGTTTGTAACTGCTGCGCCGCAAAACCGCCTTAACCCTCGCCACAACCTCTTTGGCGTCGAACGGCTTTGAAATGTAATCGTCGGCGCCGAGTTCAAGCCCCAGCACCTTATCGAACACCTCGCCCTTGGCCGTTACCATGATTATCGGCACATCGCTGAACTTCCGTATTTCGCGGCACACCTGTTTGCCGTCGAGTTTGGGCAACATAACGTCGAGCAAAATAAGGTCTTCCTGCTCTTTCCGCGCGATGGCAACCGCCTCTTCGCCGTCGCCCGCCACAATCGTTTTGAAGCCGTCGTTTTCCAGATACAGGCGCAACAACTCGCAAATGTTCGGATCGTCGTCAACTATAAGCACCGTGCTTTGCGACATATTATCCCCTCCGCATCAACAAATTCCGATTTTACCTATATTTTAATGTTTTTTCGCGGAGCTTGTGTTAAAAAAATGTGAAATATTTGCTTTATTTTCATTAAACCGGCGAGCCCCGCTACCTTACCGTCCAGTCGACGGGGGTTTCTCCGCCCCTCGCCAGCGCGGCGTTGGCTTTGGAAAAATGCCGGCACCCGAAAAACCCGCGGTAGGCGGAAAGCGGGCTCGGATGCGGCGCCGTCAGTTTGGTGTGCAGCGGATTGGTGATTACACGGGCCTTTTGCTGCGCCGGACTCCCCCACAGCAAAAACACCACCGGGGTCGTTTTCCGATTCAAAATACTTATTACGCGATCGGTAAAAATCTCCCAGCCCGCGCCTTTGTGACTGCCCGCCTCGCCCGCGCGTACCGTAAGCACCGTGTTCAACAGCAAAACTCCCTGTCTCGCCCAACAGGTCAGTTCGCCGTGAGGCGGCGCCGGGATATTAACATCGTCTTTCAGTTCGGTGAATATATTCTGCAGGGAGGGCGGCGGCGCGACGCCCTTCTTTACGGAAAAGGCGAATCCGTGGGCCTGCCCCGCCCCGTGATACGGATCCTGCCCCAAAATAACAACCTTAACATCGCCGAACGCGGTTGTTTTCAGTGAATTGAAAATATCGTTCATCGGGGGATAAACGGTATGACGCGAATATTCGCTTTTCAGAAATTCGCGCAGCCGCAGATAATAAGGTTTCTTAAATTCATCGCCAAGAAGGTCGTCCCAGTCATTGCCAAAATGTACCATTCTGTCCGTCCGTTCCGTTCAAATGCTGATAGAGGCTTTTGGCATAGCCGTCGGTCATTCCGCAGATAAAATCGGTGACAAGCAAAAGCCGCAGATAAAGTTTTTCCCTGTCGTCGGCGTTTCTCGCATAGTATTCGTACCCGTACTTGTAATTGTCGGAAATCACCGCCATCAGCCGCTCGTCTATCGGAGTCGCCGGACTGCCGGTTTCGTACAGCACGGCGGCGGGGACAAACGAATCGAGCAAATTGCCGATTATCCTCCCCGCGGCTATTTCCAGCCGGATGATGTAGTTCGATCGGAAAACATAACTTGACGCAATATCCCCGAGAGCGCCGACCAGCGCCCTGCCCGGCGACGCCGAAATGAGATCGCTGCCGAACCCGCCGTCCATGATGCTGTCGTAATTCTTGACAAAAGTATTTACGGCGCAGTCCGCCAGACGGTTTTGAACATAATAAAGCCAGTTCTGCAGTGCGCCGACTTCCGGGATCCCGCGCCCTTTCCATGTCCGTATTTCAAAGGTTTTTTCAAGCCGCTCGACGGCGCTGTCGTAAAATTCGCGCTCCTCCGCGTTATCGGTCCGCCCGCGCCGCCAGTCGCTTTTCAGCTCTTCGTATATCCGGTGTGCGCTTAAAAATCCCTTCTTCACGGCGTCTTCCACGTCGGCCGCGGTATAGGCTATATCGTCGGCCGCCTCCAACAGGAACGTAAGCGGATAGCGGTTGTTGCCCGCGCCCGTAGCGTCGGTAATTTCGTAGAACAGATCCCGCTCGGCATAGGTATATCCCATTTTTTTTGCCTTTATATCCCCGGCGTCGGGTTTTACCGCAACCGACGACACAGGATATTTAAGTATCGTGTTAAGCACCGCGTATGTTAGATTCATACCCCCCTCATCGGGAGAATAGTGCAGTTTGGTAACCAGCCTCAACGCCTGAGCGTTGCCCTCGAAATGAAGAAAATCATTTTGCATCTGCTCTCCGAGATACCCCGACAGCGAGCGGTTGTTGTATTTTATACGCGGCAGATTTTCTTTGAACCACTCCCTTATCGCGCTTTCGCCGAAATGACCGAACGGCGGATTGCCGATGTCGTGCAGCAGACCGGCGCACTCCAATATATTATACGCCGCCTCCCGCGTTTCGGCCGTTATTTCGGGATGTTCGCCGGAAACGCGCAGAGTTTCGAATACGCGCTGCCCCAGCAGTTTCGCCAGAGCGGCAACCTCTAAAGAATGCGTCATCCGAGTTCGGACAAAATCGCCCCCGTCGAGAGGGAAAACCTGCGTTTTATCCTGCAACCGCCGGAAAGACGCGCTGTTTATAATCGTTCGGAAGTCACGCTGCAACGCCACCGCCATATCCGGCTCTTCGCCGGTATCGCCCGGTTTCCGCCGCCGCATGCAAAGCAACCGATCCCACCGCATTTGTTTATCCCCTCAACTTCCGGTTTCCGCTATTTGATAATATCCGTCCCCATATACGGCACCAGCGCCTCCGGCACGGTAACCGTACCGTCCGCGTTCTGGTAATTCTCGATAATCGCCGCGACGGTGCGGCCGATCGCGAGACCGGAACCGTTCAACGTGTGAACAAACCGCGTCTTGTCTTTCGGCCCGTCTTTGTAGCGGATCGACGCCCGCCGCGCCTGATAATCCTCAAAATTCGAACAGCTTGAAATTTCCAGATACCTGCCGTAAGACGGCATCCATACCTCAATGTCGTATGTTTTGGCGGACGAAAAACCCATGTCGCCCGTCGACAGCGCCACAACCCGGTACGGCAGACCCAGAATTTGCAGCATTTTCTCGGCATCGTTTGTTAGCGATTCGAGTTCGTCATACGATGTTTCCGGTTTGCAGAATTTAACAAGCTCCACTTTGTTAAACTGGTGCTGGCGTATAAGACCCCTCGTGTCTCTTCCCGCGCTCCCCGCCTCGGCGCGGAAACACGCCGAATACGCGCAATATTTCAGCGGCAGATCGCTCCCGTTTAATATCTCTCCCCTGTGCATGTTGGTCACCGGGACTTCCGCGGTGGGAATTAAGAAATAATCGTCATTCGTCAGTTTGAACGCGTCCTCCTCGAATTTCGGCAACTGACCCGTACCCGTCATCGACGCGCGGTTCACGATAAACGGGGGGAATATTTCCGTATATCCGTTGGCGGTGTGGCCGTCTAAATAAAAATTTACGACCGCCCTCTCCAGCCTGGCGCCGAGTCCCCGGTAAAAAGTAAATCGCGTACCCGTAACCTTCGCGGCGGTTTCGGGATCCAATATTCCGAGAGACGCCCCCAGATCCCAATGCGCTCTGGGCTCAAAACCGAAGTTCCTCGGCTCACTCCATCGCCGCACTTCTACATTTTCGCTGTCGTCTCTGCCTACCGGCACGGTATCGTTCGGGATATTCGGCACCGTAAGCAGCAGCGCCGTCTGCCGCTCCTCCAGTTCCCCGAGTTCGGTATCGTCCGCCTTTACGGCGTCGGAAAGTTCCCTCATCTCCGCCATAATCGCCGCCGTATCCTCCCCGGCTTTTTTCATTGCCGGAATCTGTTTCGATACGGCGTTCTGTCTGGCTTTTCTCCGCTCACTGTCGGCTATTACCTCGCGGCGCCGCAGATCGATTTTCAACAACTCGTCGATTGCGTCGTCGTAATTCGCGTTCCTCGTTCTTAATTTCGCCTTTACCGCGTCCGGGCTCTGGCGTATTATTTTAATATCCAACATTTCGACCCCTCCTCAGTTTCTGCCGGCGAGGCGCTGCGCAATATCGCAAAGCTCTTCGTCGGAATAAAAATCGATTTGCAAAGTGCCGCCCTTCGCCTTTTCGGTGATTTTTATGTTGCGCCCCAGTTCGGCGCGCAAAGCCAGACAGACCTCTTTGTATAACCGGTTGCCGGTTGACTGTTCCGCAGCCCGCCCGGATTCCGTCTGCCTGTCTTCGCTCCTCACATTTTCGATCGATCGCACCGTCGCACCGGATATGCTCATTGCCAACGCCCGCCTGCGTAAATCCGGATTTTCGATTGCAAGCAGAGCTTTGGCGTGACCAACCGATATTTTTTTTGCCGACAGCGCCTCTTTCTCCTCGTCCGTCAGGCTCAACAGCCGCATCGCATTCGCAACCGCCGGGCGCGATTTCGACACTCTCTGCGCTATCTGTTCCTGCGTCATCCCGAATTTTTCCGCCAGGGTGCGATACCCCTCCGCCTCCTCCAACGGGCTCAAATCCTCGCGTTGAAGGTTCTCGATCAGCGTAAGCTCCGCCGCTTCCCCGTCGCTCATTTCGCGGATTATCGCCGGTACGGTTTCCTCGCCGGCTATGCGGCATGCTCTCCAGCGCCGTTCCCCCGCCACAATACGGTATCTGCCGTTCGGCATGGGTCGCACCAGCAACGGCTGCAGCACCCCGTGCAGCCGGATGCTTTCCGCGAGTTCGTTCAGCGCGTCGTCGTTAAAATCGTTTCGCGGCTGCTCCCTGTTCGGCTCAATCTCCGAAATTCTCAACAGCACCGACGATTCGTTTTCGCCCGCGTTTTCGGAAAACAGAGAATCCAACCCTCTCCCGAGTCCGCCTTTTTTCACGCCGTTCACCCCCCGTTTCTCGCCAAAAGTTCTTTCGCCAAATCGCAATACGCCCTCGCGCCTTTTGAATTTTTATCGTAATATAACACGGGTTTCCCGAAGCTAGGTGCCTCGGAGAGCCGCACCGAACGGGGTATAACCGTCCTAAAAAGCTGTTTCGGGAAAAACCGCTTGATTTCGTGCGTCACCTGCCGCGTTAAATTCAGCCTGCCGTCGTACATCGTAAGCAGCACACCCTCGATTTCTATAGTCGGGTTATACAGCCTTTTGATCCGCCGCACCGTCGCCATAAGCTGTGCCAGTCCCTCCAGCGCGTAATATTCGCACTGCACCGGGATCAGCACCGAATCGGCCGCGGTAAGCGCGTTTACGGTTATGAGCCCGAGAGACGGCGGGCAGTCAACCAGAATATAACCGTAACTTTCCCTCGCGGACGCCAGGGCGTATTTAAGCCGCGTCTCCCTGTTCTCCGCCTCCGCAAGCTCTATCTCGGCGCCGGCGAGATTCATGTCGCACGGCACAACGGACAACCGCTCAAATCCCGTTTTTACGGTGCACTCCGCCGCGCCGGCCCCGTTTATAAGCAAATCGTAGGAGGATTTCCCGATGCCGCGTTTGTCTACCCCCGTGCCGCTGGTTGAATTCCCCTGCGGATCGGCGTCAACCAGAAGCGTTTCCCTGCCGGCGTGCCCCAGCGCCGCGGCAAGGTTGACCGCGGTGGTCGTTTTGCCGACCCCGCCTTTCTGGTTTACAACCGCGATTATCTTCGCCAATTTCGTCTCCCCCGCGCCGTAACTTTACAGATTTTATTCTATCATATTTTTCCGTTATGTAAAGTATATTTTTGCATTCGTCAATGTTCCACGGGGAACATTTTACCTCCCTCCCGGCGGAACCCGCAAAAATGTTCCGCGTGGAACATTCGCCCGCAACCCCTCTCCGCCGGGAAATTTCATATTCCGTCTTGTTATTTTCTGCGGCTGTGTTATAATAAAGCGGAACACGGCTTTTCGGACAGGGGTATGCTTGAATGGCTAAAAACGAGGCTCTCGGCAGAGCGAAAACGGCAAAGAAGGACGAATTC
>CAZRRV010000055.1:0-7856 GCA_964602735.1 uncultured Eubacteriales bacterium | reverse complement strand
GGGAACAGGATAACATCTCGGATTGACGCGCTGTCTGTCAGCAGCATAACAAGGCGATCGACCCCGAAACCGAGGCCGCCCGTCGGCGGCATACCGTATTCAAGAGCGGTTATGAAATCGTAATCCACTTCCGCTTTGCAATCGGGATCCGCGGCTTTCTTTTCGCGCACCTGGCGTTCGAACCGCTCTTTCTGGTCTTCCGGATCGTTCAGCTCGCTGAAAGCGTTGCCGAACTCGGTTCCCCCGATAAAATATTCAAAACGTTCGGCGAAATCCGGGTTGTCGGGTTTTCTTTTCGCAAGCGGGCTGCATTCCACGGGGTAGTCGTAAATAAATGTCGGCTGTATCAGCCTGCTTTCAACCGCGGCGTCGAAAAGTTCCGCCAGAACTTCCCCTTTTGTCGCGCCGTCGGGTACTTTTACGCCGAATTTTCCGGCGGCGGCCCGCGCGTCGGAATCGCTGTTCCAACCGTTATAATCGAGCCCGGTATATTTGCGGACGGCGTCGACCATCGTCAACCGTTCCCAGCGGCTCATATCTATATCGGTTCCCTGATAATTTATTACGGTGCCGCCGCAAATTTTTTCGGCGAGTTGAGAATACAGTTCTTCAACGAGATCCATCATTCCGTAATAATCGGTAAAAGCCTGATACAGTTCCACGGTCGTAAATTCGGGGTTGTGCTTCGTGTCCATTCCCTCATTGCGGAAAATCCTGCCGATTTCATATACCTTGCGGAACCCTCCGACAATCAGCCGTTTCAAGTACAGTTCGGTTTCAATCCGCAGATACATATTCATATCGAGAGTATTGTGATGGGTGCAAAACGGCCTCGCGGCGGCGCCTATTTCGATCGGGACCAGTACGGGGGTATCGACTTCCAGAAAGCCTTTGGCGTCTAAAAATTCGCGTATCCCCTTTATTATCAGCGAACGCCTGACAAAAGTATCTTTAACCTCCGGGTTTACAATCAGATCGACATACCTCTGCCGGTACCGCAAATCGGTGTCTTTCAGGCCGTGGAATTTCTCCGGGAGCGGGAGAAGGGATTTCGCGAGCAGCACGGCGGACGACAGGTGCAGGGTGATTTCGCCCGTCTGCGTTTTGAAAACATATCCCTCAACGCCTATTATGTCTCCTATATCCCACTTTTTGAAAGCCGAATATGTTTCTTCCCCCACATCGTCGCGCCTGATATAAAGCTGTATGTTCCCGGCGCCGTCGTCCAAACCGGCGAAACTCGCTTTTCCCATAATCCGGCGCGAAAGCATTCTGCCCGCCAGTTTTACGGTTTTGCCCTCGTAATCTTCGTAGGAGGATTTCACGGTTTTCGAATCGCAGCCGCATTCGTATTTGGTTGTTTTGAAGGGGTCGCCGCCTTCCGCGCGCAGACGGGCGAGTTTTTCGCGCCTTACCCGTATAACTTCGGAAATATCCCGCGCGTCTGTCGTGCCGGCCGCCGGGTGATTTCGGGTATCCATAAAAAGCAATTCCTTCCGATAAATATAATCTGCTTATTTAACGATTTCGAGAATTTTGAACGCGATATGCCCGCCCGGGGCGTCGGCTATTACTTCTTCACCGCTTTTATGCCCCAGGAGCGCTTTTCCTACCGGCGATTCGTCGGATATCGATCCGTTATCGGGATCCGATTCGGCCGATCCCACGATTTTGTATTCCAGTTCTTCGTTAAGTTCTTCGTCGAGTATTCTCACTTTCGATCCGATCACCACATGACCCGAGATAATGTCCTTTTCGCTGATTACCTCGACATTTTTAAGCATGGCGGTAAGTTCGTTGATCCGCGCCTCGATTTTCGCCTGCTCGTTCTTCGCCTCGTCGTATTCGCTGTTCTCCGATAAATCCCCGAAGCCGCGTGCCGTTTTTATCTTTTCGGCTATCGCCTGTCTGGCGGTGGTTTTCAGATATTCGAGTTCCGATTCGAGCTTTTTTAATCCGTCGTCGGTTAAAACCATAGGTTTTGCCATTTTAATTTCCCCTTTTTAATAATTATGCGGTTATCGCCGCGGGAATATCTTCGCGGCTGTTTTATTTTACAATAATCGCGGCTTAAAGTCAAGCGGTTGCGCGAGTTTTGCGGTTATCGCGGCGCGGCCGCCGGCGTTCCCGGCGAAAACCCGCTCTTTTTTCGGGCGGAGGGAATCAAACCGCGGTTTTCGGCGGCGCCCGGAGTGATGTACGGCAAAACAATAACGCCTGCGCATTTCAATAAATCGCACGCGCGGGCGTATGGGAGCGTATAATCGGCGATAAGCGATAAAACGGGTCGCGCGGGTTATGCGGGCGCGTTCGGGCGGCGGCCGCCGCCGCCGTGGAAACCTCCGCCGGGTCCGCCGGCAACCGACGAATTATCGACCGTGATTTCGGTTTCGCTGCCTCCGACCGACAGCACGCACCTGTCGCCTTTTTTCATATTCGGAACGCTTACCGTTATTAGCGAAAAAGCGTAGGGAACGGTTCGGGAGAGCAGAGTGTTCCCGCTCCCGTCCTTTAATATAACCTCGGCGCCCGCGTCGGCCGTAACGGTTTTCATTATAAAACCCTGAGCCGAATCCTCCTCTATCGCCTCCGCCATGGCGTTTCCGCCGCAGGCCAGTACCGTTCCGCCGTCGATACGGAATTCGCCTCCGTTCTCTTTGCCGTAATCAACAGCGCAGTTCCCGCCGTCACCGTTCAGCGATACGAACACATTGCCGCCCGTTATAAATATGTCTCCGTTCGAATCCAGACCGTCGGCGTCTCTTCCGTTCCCGTTTTTAACCGTTATGTTCCCGCCTTTGATTTCGATAACCGAGGTTTGCCCGCTTCCGTTCGCGTTTATCCCGTCGTCGATTGCCGTTATGTCGATATCGCCGCCCGCAACGGTAATCTTGTTCGCTTCTATCCCCTCGTTGCACGACGGAACGGTTATCCTGCCGGATTCCATGTAGAACTCCGCCGTTTCGTCATCGTTCGATACGGTAATCCCCTTGCCGTCGTCGCCGGCGGTTATATCGAATTCGGCGTTTTTTACCCTCATGCTGTCCGAAACACTGATCCCGTCCTCTGCGGCGTCAACGGAGATTTTGCCGCCGGTTACGGTGAGCGGGCCGCAGACGACCCCGTGGTTGTGTTTGCCGTTTACCGACAGCGCGCCCCCGCCGTTGATCGTTAAACCGCATTCGCAGTACAGAGCGCCGTCCGGGTTATCCCCGTTGTCGGAATCCGACGACAGCGCGTTATCGGTGCCGGCGTTTAATGTTAGAACCAGTTTCCCGGCGTTTTTAACGAGAACGGCGGGGTTGTCCGCTCCCGTTATTTCGGCTCCGTTTAATATCAGGCGAACCTCGCCGTCGGTATCGATCACAACCGATCCGCCGTCGAGTTTGCCGGAAACGGCGTAGTCTCCTCCCGCGGTGATGTGAATATCGCCGTCTTTTTCCGTCGCGCCGTTTCCGCTTACGGTCGCGCCGCCGTCCGCAAGGACGATTTTCACGGCGGTCGATTCATCCCAGTCGGCGCTTTCGTCGGTTGCGGCCAACCGCGAACTGTCGCCGCCGCTTTGCGGACTTTGTGAAGGCGCGGCGTTTTTACCGCACCCCGAGAACACCGCCGCGAGCAGCGACAAGGCTATGGCGGCGCAAATCATACCGGATTTTTTAGTGGCAGGCATTTTTATTCCTCCCCGGAATTTTTTATTTTTGCGGCTTCCCGCGGAATTTCATAATTACGGTAATTATCAGCGCCGACAGCGCCAGGGCGATACCCGCCGCCGGATAAATCCCGACGAGGCGGTTCGAGGTGCCGTATATTTCGAGCGCCCCCCTGACAATACTGCCCGCGGTTAATGTCGCCGCCGCGCAATGCCACAGATTGTCCGCCGCGGCGGAACGGTTGTTCTTCTTTCCGGCAACCGACATTGCCTCGAACGGCAGCGCCCCCATACACAGCGGAAACGCGAACGCGTAAATCATATAATATGAATATACGCCGTGCGAAAAATGTTCGTAAATTGCGCCGAACAGCGCGCAAACGGCCGATGTTACAAGGTAGGCGAGCGCCGCTTTTCCCTCTTTGTTCCGCGGCTCAGTCGTATCCGATGTACACAATGTCGCTTACCTCTCTTTCCGAAATCCTGCCGTTTGTTGTGGGGCGGTTGATTACCTCGCCTTTGAAATACATGGTAGATGAACCGCCGCCGTCGAGGTTATAGGCAGTCCGCACTCCCAAATCAAGCATGAAACCCGCCAGTTCGTAAAGCGAAAGCCCGCGGCTCTGCGCCGTTCTGCCGTCGGAAACCACAAATACATAATGCAGCGGAGATATAATCCCTATCGCGGTTCGCGGGTTGCTCGCCATTGCCTTGCCCACTTCGTAATCCGTGCCCACCGTTACCCGACCGTCGTCGACAAGCGCGGGGCCGAACGACAGCACCTGCGTCACTCCCTCGCTCAAAAGAGCGTCGGTATCGACGCTTTGCTCGTCGAATATCCGAAAGTCCCCGTTGTCGTAAATTGCCAGATCCTCCTGCCCCGGGGTTGTGCCGTTTCTGTAAAGAACGCCGTTCCGCAGAACGCAGCCGCCGTCTCTCGAACCGTAAAAATCGCCGTTTATCGCGAGGATGGCTCCGTGCCCGGCGGCTATATCCGACGTTTTCGCCCTGATGTTTTTCCCGAACAGATTTTGCGCGAACGCGGTTTTAAGATATTCCGCCGAGGAAAGCTTTATATCGGCGGCGTAAACCGCCGTGCCGTTTTCCGTGTATTCGGTTATTTCGATTTGTATGTTCCCGTCGCGGTAGGTTCTGCCGTCGTCTGACCCGCTCTGCCCGCCGGCGGCCGGGGAGTCGTCGGTCGGCGTGTAAGACGAATATTTCCCAGATTCTTCCGTATCGGCGGCGCGGTATACTCTTTTTATCGTGAAAGTGTCGAGCAACACATATACCGTAAACAGTGCGAGCACGGCACCGTAAATTACGGGGAAAATATATTTTTTCATGCCGCGCTCCTCCTTCCGCCGCGTTTCCTGTCGCCGCGATTATTATTTTATGCCGCCGGTTTTCGATTTTCAACCGAAATAAAAAAAGTTAAAAAATTCGGTGAAAAAAGTTCAAATCAACCGGGCGTGCGAGCCGATTCCGCGACCCGTCGGGCGCAACCGCGCCGCATAATCCTGCCGCCGCTTATTGCGAACCGCCGTTATGCGGCCCGTAATCGGGTGCTATAATCAACATTACGGTATAACGCTTATTCTGAGTTGTGCGTACGATTGCCCCGGCTTTCGGAAAACGTCTTAAGGTAACGCCGCGTAAAGACCCGGCATCGGATGCGCCGGGTCTTTATGCGGTATTGCCTTATGAATATTTTTGAGGGAATTGTTCGGTCACTTGAGAAGGCGCATGATTTGATGTTGCGGGAAACAGAACCAAAACAGCAATTTTAGGGCAATACCGCATAATGATTGTGCGTCAGATGCGATGCCAGATTTTTCGTTAGATGAAATAAAAAGCGCAGGGAATACTGTTTGTGTATTTCCGAGCATTTTTGTGAAATATAACGGAAAAATGCCGGGCAGATGACGTGCGAAGCCGTTAGACGGTCACCCGGCGGTGCTGCCTTAGGGATGAAAGAAGAACTCGGGCTCAGCTGAAAGCGCCGCCGCCGTTTCACATATCCCAAAATCTGTAATTCGCCCTGTCCATGTTAATATATCTGTCATTTTTCGACATGCGCCTCACAAGAAGAAACGAGATGACATACAGACACAGGATGAAAACGATGAATATCCATTCCGAGTTCTCGGTCTGCGAGGAAGCGATGTAATCATAGGCTCCGTGAATTAAAGCCGGGACGAAGACGCAAAGAACGCGGAACAGTTTGGACTTTTTCTCTTCCCCCAGGTAGGCGTAGCCCCTGGAGCAGCCGTAGAACACGCCCATAAAGATGCCGAAGCAGGTATGGCCGGGTATGGCCGTGACCGCGCGCACCAACGCCGTCGAGAAGCCGTAATGCAGGACATAGCTGATATTCTCCCATAGCGCGAAGCCAAGGGAGGTGAAGACCGCGTATACCACGCCGTCGTAAAGACAGTTAAATTCAGCCGAACGCCATGACCGCCTCTTCAGCATGAAATATTTGCATCCCTCCTCCGTGAAGGCCACGATCACAAAATACAGAATGACGTTGTAAAGATTGGACTCGGCCGGGACGAGCATATCAAGGAAAAAGCTGAGTACGCGCTCTATTACCAGAGCGAGAAGCGCCGCCAGGATCCCTCCGGCCGCCATACTTATCAAGACAGCCGGACTTTCTTTGTCAAGCTTGTCAAGCTTATATACCTGTATCATCAGGAAAACGGCGGGAACGACAGCCGCTATTATCAACAGCCAGTTGTACGTGAGTATCGGTTTCATTAAAAAGTAAAACATCTTTTATTTCACCTTTCCAATCCATAGTTTGTTTTCTTACGCCTTTTTATGGTTTCGCCGAATCCTGCCGTCTGCGCCCCTTGATTCTCAAACGGCTGGACAAACGCTGAATTGTATCAAACTCCTCACTTTGATTTTTATCCCCCAATTTGAGGGATTTGATACAAGCCGCCGCAGACCGTAGCCTGCGCCGCGGAGGACGACCGCGTCCGCGCATGCTCCATACCGATCCGCGGGATACCCTCGCGTGCAGTATTTGCTCCTGTAAGCCGGTTTTGTACGGATATAATCAATGGCGCCGTTAAGGCAGTACCGCATAAAGACCGCCGCCGGATTGTTCGTTAAGAGAAAGCAAAAAACGCGGGGAACACTTTGTGTATTGCCGAACATTTTCGTAAAACATAATGGGAAAATGCCGGCGGATGACGGCGGGAGCCGGGGCGGTCACCCGGCGGTGTCGCCTCGAGGCGAATTTCACAAAAAAGCGCCCGGTTCGGGTTTCTCCGGGCGCGAGCGTTGTTCGGTACGTTTAATATCTGCGCCGAAGAACATCCCAAAGCACCAGAATCACCTGTACCGGTACGCCTATAAGAAAGATGGGCCATATATTGAAGCGAAGAAAGGAGATATAAACGGCGGCGAGCAGTCCCCAGCAGAGGATCGAGTTGAGCGGGAGGTCGAGCTTGTGTATCTTCCATTTGTAGCTTAATATAAGCTGGGTCAGCGCGTTGGCCGGCACTCCCCACACGAACAGGAACCAGTTGTTGCGTTTCAGATAAATGAGCGCGTACACATACAATATTATGATAAGCCCCCACACCGCCGCCGATGCCATAAGCGAAATCACCGTATGGTAGCCGCGGCGTTCCTTCGGCGCTGAAAACTCTTCGGCTTTCTGCGAGGCGTTTTCGGTTACGAAATAATCCAGCGTCACCTCGAACAGCTCGGCGAGCAGGCAGAGCGTTTTAACATCGGGTATGCTGTCTCCCCGCTCCCACTTCGACACCGATTTATCGGAATAGTGAATTTTTTCTGCAAGCTCCATCTGCGTCAGTTTTTTCGATTTCCGCAGGTCGATTATATTGTTCGCGATCGTTTTCTCGAGTGTATCCGCCATCTCGTCCCGCCTCCGTCCGTTTGAACACTTAAACCACGCGGGGGTTGAACCGCAAGGTCTTTCAACCGAATTATAACATATTCCCCGCGCCGAAAGCAATACGCAATTTTCTCTCACGCCGCGCGCGACCGCGGGATCGCCGGTGTTTACGCCCGCCCGCCGGCTTTTGTGCAATTTGCGAATTTTTTTACTTGACAAACGCGCCGACGGTGCTATAATATCAATAAGTCGGCGAAAAAGTTTACAAATAGGCAAAAAATTTACAAAAAAGGGGTTGACAAACGGTGCGGTTCGGTCTAAACTTTGACAGAC
>CAZRRV010000054.1:0-7895 GCA_964602735.1 uncultured Eubacteriales bacterium | reverse complement strand
CGGGCACTGCCCGCCGGGGGAACTTTGAAATTTTTTCTTTACATTTTCGCGGCGCTGTGGTATAGTAACGTTAAATGATTGTGTGCTGGGCCGCGGGGTTAAGCCGAGAGCGGAGTTTCACCTGCCCCGGCGCGGCATACAACGGCTGATTAAACGGGGTGAAAGAAAGATGTTGGAGAAAGAACGGAAAACCGCGATTATTTCGGAGTATGCCACACACGAGGGTGATACCGGTTCGCCGGAGGTGCAGATTGCTCTGCTTACGACGAGGATCAACGAGCTGACCGAGCATTTGAAGATCCACACGAAAGATCACCATTCCCGCCGGGGGCTGCTGAAAATGGTCGGGCGGCGCAGAAATCTTTTAACCTATTTGCAGAAGAAAGATATCGAACGCTACCGCGCTGTTGTAAAAAAACTCGGAATACGCAAATAACCGTCGCCGGGCGGGTTGAAAGCCGCCCGGCTGTCATTGCATTCCGCGGCGGGAACGCCGTGTTAGCAGTGAACCGACGGCTTTCGGCCGGCTGTCCGAAAACCGCGGGTTTATTGCTAAACAGCGTGCCGCCGTAAAAAAATATATTTACGGAGGTTATTTTCGGTATGTTTGAAAATTACAGGAAATTCGAGACCACCCTCGCCGGGCGGAAGCTTACGCTCGAGACCGGCAAAATGGCGCAGCTCGCGAACGCCGCATTCTTCGCGACATACGGCGGCACCGCGGTGCTTTGCACCGTTACGGCGTCCGACAAACCGAGGGAGGGGGTCGACTTCTTCCCCCTGTCGGTCGATTACGAGGAGAAGCTTTACGCCGTGGGCAGGATCCCCGGCTCGTTCCAGCGCCGCGAGAGCAGACCCAGCGAGAAAGCGGTTCTTACCTCCCGCTGTATCGACCGTCCGATCAGGCCGCTTTTCCCGAAAGATATGCGCAACGACGTTTCGGTTGTGGCGACGGTGATGTCGGTCGATCCCGACTGCAGCCCCGAGATCACGGCGATGATAGGCGTTTCCGCCGCGATCGCCGTTTCGGATATTCCGTGGGACGGGCCGATCGCCGGGGTTAAGGTAGGACTTGTAAACGGCGAAGTCGTTATCAATCCCACCCTCGCCCAGCGCGCGGAAAGCGATATGGACGTTACCGTGGCGTCGACGGCGGATCTTGTCGCCATGATCGAAGCCGGAGCGAACGAGGTTGACGACGACACGATGTTCGACGCGATAATGAAAGCGCACGAAGTCAACCGCGAAACGGTAGCGTTTATCAATTCGATAGTGAAGGAAATAGGGAAACCGAAGTTCGCGTTCGAATCGAACGATCCCGATCCCGAGATCCTCGCGGAAATAGAGAATTTCTGCGTTGAGGATGTGAAGAAAGCGCTCGATACCGACGATAAGAATGTCCGCGACGAGCGGCTGCTCCCGGTTTACGCGGCGGTTCACGAAAAATTCGATTCGCGGTTCGAGGGGCACGAATCGAAGATCGACGAGATTCTCTACCTTGTGCAGAAACATGTTGTGCGCTCCTGGCTGAAAGACGAGAAGAAGCGGGTTGACGGCCGCGGAATCGACGAGATCCGCCCGCTTGCCGCCGAGATCGATCTTCTCCCCCGTACCCACGGCTCCGCGATGTTTACCCGCGGGCAGACGCAGGTGCTTTCCGTCGCGACCCTCGCCTCGGTAAGCGACGCGCAGAAACTTGACGGCCTCGACGAGGATGTGCAGAAGCGCTACATTCACCATTACAATATGCCGTCGTATTCCGTAGGCGAAACCAAACCGTCGCGAGGTCCCGGGCGCCGCGAGATCGGTCACGGAGCTTTGGCAGAGCGCGCGCTGCTGCCGGTGATCCCGTCGGTCGACGAATTCCCCTACACCATTCGCGTGGTATCGGAGGTTCTCTCCTCCAACGGATCGACTTCCCAGGCCTCCGTCTGCGGCTCGACGCTGGCGCTCATGGCGGCGGGCGTACCCATCAAGGCGCCGGTCGCGGGAATATCCTGCGGTCTTATCAGCGGCGACGGCGACGATTTTATGACTATGGTCGATATTCAGGGGCTGGAGGATTTCTACGGCGATATGGATTTCAAGGTCGCCGGGACGAAAAAAGGCATTACCGCCATACAGATGGATCTGAAGATACACGGCCTCACCCCCGCAATCATCAAAGAGGCGCTCGCGAAGACGCACAGGGCGAGGAATTATATTTTAGACGAGGTTATGGCGCCGGTGATAGCCGAGCCGAGAGCCGAACTCTCCCCGTACGCCCCGAAGATGCTTACGACGGTTATAAGCCCCGATAAGATAGGCGATGTGATAGGCAAACAGGGCAAGGTTATCCAAAAGCTTCAGGAGCAGTGCGACTGCGAGATCAATATCGAGGAAGACGGGCATGTTTATGTGTCGGCGCTGGATGTGGAAAACGCGAAACGGGCGATTTCCATCATCGAAACTATTGCGAACGATCCCGAGATCGGCGCTGTCTACAAGGGCGTTGTGACGAGGCTTATGAATTTCGGCGCGTTTGTGGAAATAGCACCCGGCAAAGAGGGCCTGGTTCATATAAGCAAACTCGATGTTAAACGCGTCGACAAGGTTGAAGACGCGGTTCGCGTCGGCGACGAGGTGCTGGTTAAAGTCGTTGAAATCGACGATCAGGGAAGGATAAATCTTTCGCGGCGCGACGCGCTGATCGAGGTCGAGGGCGCGGTACCCGAAGACTCCGACGGGGATTACCGCCGCCGCGACAATAACGACAGGCAGCGCAAAGGTTTCCGCCCGCGCAGACATTAAGGTACGCCGGGAACGCCGGCGCAATTCGCGGCGCGGCTTTTTCCGCCCGCGGTACGGTGATGAGAATGGCAAAACTGTTCGACAGTAACATACCGCCGGCGTGCAGGTACTGCCGGCACGGAAGCGACTGCCCCGGGATCGCCGAAACGCTCTGCGAAAAGCGCGGCGCGGTAGATCCCGACGGTTCCTGCCGCGGTTTCCGTTACGATCCGCTCCGCCGCACGCCGGAAAGCCCGGCTCCGCTTAAAAAATTCGATCCGGGTGATTTTTCGCTGTAACGATTCGCCCCCGCGCCGTCAAACTCTTGACAATCGGCGGTTTTATGATATACTTGCAACCGTAACCCTTTTACGCGGTGGGTATAGCTCAGTTGGCTAGAGCGCCAGATTGTGGCTCTGGAGGCCATCGGTTCGACCCCGATTACCCACCCCGCTTATTGCCGCCGTCACAGGGCGAAACCCCGGCGGCGGCAAATGTTTTTTTCGGCGGTGAAACGTCCGCCGTTATTCTGGGGTGTCGTCAAGCGGCAAGACACAGCACTTTGACTGCTGTATTCGCAGGTTCGAATCCTGCCACCCCAGCCAGTCGGAAGCCCCGGCACGCGAATTGCGTGCCGGGGCTTTTTCGCCGCCCGCCGCCGGGATAGCCGTTACGGGCAATGTCGCGCGACGATTGCGGATCGGGCGCGCAGGAGCGTCGGATAAAGCAAAACGCGCGGGAATGCTTCCCCGTATTCCCGGGCGCTTTTGTAAAATACAATGGAACTATGCGGGCGAGTGACGCGCAAAACTGAGGGTGTACATCCGGCGTTGCATATATTAAAAGCGCACGGCACCTCACTGGGTATTCCGTGCGCTTTTTAATCGGCAACTTAGCCGCCGGGATCGCGGTTACGCGAAATTCAGGATATTCCGGATAACATCTACCGTATGAGGATCGTCCCAACCGACGGCACGAATATACAGCAAAACCGCGCCCGCCGCCGAGGCCGCCGCCATTGCGGAAAAAGCAAAAGCCAGAATTCTTCTGCCTCTGCCGGTAAGAGACGAATACCGAAGCCCCGCGACGATAAAACATAATATCGCCATAAGAAAATAAATATCGGTGCGGTAACGCTCGATTATGTACGGCGACATCATAACCTGGACAACCGATATAAGAGCGACGCAGGCAAAAGTTCCGAACATCAGCGGCAAAAGCCTGTTTTCGCGCGCCCGTTTTATTATGTTTCGGCCGAAAACGCCGAAGACGGCGAGTAACATCGGGAAATTGTAAAAGACCCCTCCGCCCTGCAGATACGGAAAATTTTCGGTTATCTTTCCCAACGCGAAAAAGTTCGCCGGGACTTCGTTCGCAATTCTTAAAAGCATACGCTTATCAATGCGGAACCCGTAGCCGGTCTGATCGGCTACCGTGATCTGGTAAGCCTGCCCGAATTCAAACGGATTTTCGAACCTCGCGTAATTGTAGCACATCAGCGCCGCGCCGACAATGACATAGGGCAGCGCGGCTAAAGTAAGTTTCCACAGCAGCTTAAACGAAAACTTTTTCCCCCTCAAAAACACGGCGAGCATCGGGATTACCAGAATATTCGCCAGCGCTACCGGCGGCCGGCAGCCGAACGCAAGCGCCCCCGTCAGGGAACCGGCGGCGGCGAGCATAATCTGCCGGTTCTCGCGCTTTTCGCCCCAAACGGCGCGAATCAAGAAATAAAGGCTCCAGATTTCCAGCGCCACCGCGCCCGTAATCGCGGTGCAGTAAAGCGCGGGCTGGGCGACGGCGAACCATACGCTCACAACCGAAAAGGCGACGGACGCGACTATATACACCGAGTACGGCAGTTCTTTGAAAAACAGCTTCGCGAGCATACGGAACAGTATAAAAATTCCGATTATGATAAACGCGGTAAAAAGCTGCGTCGCGTGATATGTCGTGAGGGAACGGCCCGTAATGAGCCTGTACGGAATAAACACCAGGAAAACGGGGACAACCCCGAAATACATATAATAATGCCCTTTATAAAAGGCGTGATCCCAGTGATATTTCACCCCCGTCTCCGCCCGTTCGGCCGGATCGTAGGGATTCTCCAGCCGTGCAAGCTCATCCTCGTCGCCGTAGACAATATCGATTCTGCCGTCGAGAACCGCCTCGGCCATAAGTTCGTACTGATTCCTGTGCCCGGGAATTTCTCCGTTCCATACGGGCGACAGACTCATCGGAAAAACGCAGGCGGCAACCGTAACGGCGGCCGTTATAACGGTGCAGACCGTCTTCCCCGCCGTATCTTTTTCAACGGTAATGCGGTGCAACGGCGAACCCGGCCGCACGGCGAAAAGCACGGCCGCCGCGATACCGATATACAGCCACTTTGCCCCCGCCGTAAACAGAAGTGCAGCCGTCACCGCCGCGCAAACGGGATAGAAAATAACCGGGTGCGAGCGTATCCGCACGAAAGCCCGCTTAATCATTGCCGTCCCCGTCCCCGCGCACCGCCGCCCGGTAACGGCCGTTCGCTTTTATGCGCTCCAGCTCGAAATCCCGACGGTTCTTTTGTACCGCGGTTTGAAGCTGCAACCCGGTAAAAAGCGAAAGCAGCGCCGCGATCACGGTAAACCCGCAGACAATCAGCGTGGGGAACCTCGCCACGATCCCCGTTCGGATATATGTTACCAAAACGGGAATAAAAAATACGACCGCCAGAACCGTAAGCGCCGCGGCGACGGCGCCGAAAAACGCGCCCGGCCGGCAGTCGCGGTAAAGTTTCAGGATCGTTTTCAGAACCCTCGCCCCGTCTTTGAATGTACTGAGTTTCGATTCGCTCCCCGCCGGGCGATCCCGGTACGCCACGGGAACCTGATCGATCTTCATGTTTTTGTCGAGAGCATGAACGGTCATCTCCGTCTCAATCTCAAAGCCGGTTGACAGGACGGGAAAAGTTTTAACGAATTCGTAGCTGAACGCCCTCAGCCCGGTCATAATATCGCGGATATCGGCCTTGAAAAGGGTGTTTACGGCAAACCGAACCAACGTATTGCCGAAATTATGGAACCGCCGCTTATTCTCGGAAAAATATGTCGACGAAAGGCGGTCGCCAATCACCATATCGGCCTGTTTATTCAGCACGAGATCCGCCATTTCACGCGCGCGGTCGGCCGGGTAGGTATCGTCTCCGTCAACCATAATGTAAACCCGCGCGTCGATTTCGCGGAACATGCGCCTTATAACATTGCCCTTCCCCTGCCTGTACTCACGGCGGACAACGGCACCCGCTTTTTCGGCCGCCTCGGCGGTGCCGTCGGTCGAATTATTGTCGTAAACATAAACAACCGCTTCCGGCAGCGCCGCCTTCCAGCTTTTAACCACGTTCGCGACGGTTGTCCTTTCGTTGCGGCAGGGAATCAAAACCGCGATTTCGTCCGTTGTCTTCTACCCCCAAAACATACACGGTTGCCGGCGCACGCCCAAATGCGGATTCAAGCTTTAAGGCAACACCGCCGGTTGACCGCCCGGCGGCTCCCGATGTCGTCTGCCCGGCATTTTTCCGTTACGTTTAACGGAAAATCCGACACCGCGTCTGTCTCCGTGTCTTTATGCGATATTGCCCGAATTCGCGCGCCCGAACAATTTAATTATAGCACCCCCCCCCCCCCCCCTATGTCAAGACAAACTTCAGCCGCGGGGCGGACTTTTCGCTTTGCGGGAAATTATACCTTGACAAACCGTTTGTTTCGGTTATAATTAACTATGTTCGGAAATATCCGTTCCACACTCGCGGGTATGGCGGAATTGGCAGACGCGCCAGATTCAGGTTCTGGTGAGGATTCCCTCATACAGGTTCAAGTCCTGCTACCCGCACCGATCCGGGCCCGGGCGCAAACGCGTCCGGGCCTTCTGTTGCGCGCGATTACTGCCGCGCCGCCCTCTCCCCCGCGGCGGAATTATATCCCGCGTCAGGTCGGCGAACGGACGCCCTCCGCGGTATAATATAAACGGTGCCGCGCGCCGCGCGCTGCGCCGGCAACCCGGGCGTTAAAAACGGGATCGGAAAGGATGAACCCCCGATCCCGTTTTCAATCATATGGCAATACCGCATAAAGACCCGGCGCCGGAAGCGCCGCCGGATTTTTCGTTAAGAGAAAGCAAAAAGCGCTGGGGAATACTTCCATGTACTTCCGGGCGCTTTTGTATAATCCAATGAAAATATGCGGGCGTATGACGCGCAATCATTATGCGGTGTTGCCTTATGTCTCTTTCATAACACAGCGAACAGTTTATTTATGAAATATTTATAAATTTAACAAGTAGTCCATAAAATTTCTCTTATTCTCTTTTGGTGTCGTAGTAGGCCTTCCGAGGTCAGACCGTGCTCCAACGGCAGCCTTAACTTCGATCATCGAAAGACCGCTACTCAATTTTGCTCTCGTAAGTTCGCGATCCAGGGAGAGGGGCTCACACACGCTCACCGCATATTCATACCCGCAGGCATTCGCGATCCCCACAAAATCTGTTTTGTCCGCCACCGTCGGCATGCCGCCGACTGATTCGTGCGCACCGTTGTTGATGATGATATGCACCATGTTCTTCGGCTTTTGCGCGCCGATTACCGCCATGGCTCCCATGTGCATCAGCGCGGCGCCATCTCCGTCAATGCACCAGACCTTTGTATCCTGCTTATTCAGGGCAATCCCCAGCGCAATCGACGAGCTGTGCCCCATGGAACCCACAGTCAGAAAGTCACGCTCATGGTTTTGCCCGTTCGCCTCCCGGATCTCAAACAACTCACGGCTGGCCTTACCCGTTGTGGAGACAATCGGGTCGTCTTCAGTGACCGCCACAATATGCCGGATGATTTCTTCCCTGGTCATAGTGTTGGTGTTCTTATATTCCACCCTGCCGTCGAACTCCAGCGCATTCTTGCAGATTACAAACGCACACTGTTTTCCCTTTGCCCAGAGTTCCCGGTATCTTACAAACTGTCTCTGCACTTCCTCCTCTGTTGTCGCTTTGCTGATGACAAAACCGGAGATGTCCATATCTTCCAGGAGCTTCAAAGTCACTTGCCCCTGATAGATATGCTGCGGTTCGTCATGGATGCCCGGCTGTCC
>CAZRRV010000053.1:0-8060 GCA_964602735.1 uncultured Eubacteriales bacterium | reverse complement strand
ATGAAGAAAGGGAAGATCGAGGAGTTGTGCCGGGAGTTTGTGGACGGGCAGAGTTTAAGCGGGCGGACGCTCGCCGACGGGAAGGAGGACGGGGTTATCGAGCGGATACACGAACTGCAGAGCGAGACGGCGAGGGCGCAGTGTGTCGACCGCGACTGGCTGCTGCTGCGGGGGCTGGACGTGTTCCGCATAGCGATGGAGCCGAAGCCGGAGAAGCGGTGGGACGCGTCGGCGAAGGCGTACGTTGAGAGCGGCGGGGTAACATACGATCTGCAGGGCGCCCTGAAGGCGCTTAAATTTTTAAGCGAGCTTACGGGCGGCGGCGGCGACGCGGGGGAGAACGTGGCGTTTATCGACGATACCGACGGCGACGGCGAATAAAGGGGGAGGAGAAAATGCGTGAAGTAAGGTTATCGGAGGTTGTGGGCGGAGGCTACGGGCGGTTCTGGCATGACCGTTCGCGGTACAGGGTTGTGAAAGGCGGAAAAGGGGCGAAGAAGAGCGCGAGCGCGGCGCTGAATTTCATATACCGGCTGATGCGCTACCCGTCGGCGAATCTTCTTGTGGTGCGCGGGGTGATGAACACCCACCGCGATTCGACCTACGCGCAGCTTCTGTGGGCGTGCGAACGGCTGGGGGTTTCGCGGCAGTGGGAGCATACCGTGTCGCCGCTCGAAATGACCCGCCGCGCCACGGGGCAGAAAATTCTGTTCCGCGGGTTCGACGATGTGCTCAAACTGGCGTCGGCTACGGTGCCGCGCGGGGTTCTGTGCTGGGTGTGGATAGAGGAGGCGTACGAGATCGGGCGGGAGGAGGATTTCGACAAGCTGGATCTGACGGTGCCGCGCGGGGAGGTCCCGCCGGAACTGTTCAAGCAGACCACCCTTACTTTCAACCCGTGGGACGGCAGCCACTGGCTCAAACGGCGCTTTTTCGACAATCCCTCCCCGGGGGTATCGACATACTCGGTGAACTATCTCTGCAACGAGTGGCTCGACGACGCCGATCGCGCGGTGTTTGAGAGGATGAAGGCAGAGAACCCGAGGCGGTACGCCGTGGCGGGACTGGGGGAGTGGGGAGCGGCGGAAGGGCTGATCTACACAAAATGGGAGGTGACCGATTTCGACGATGACCGGTTCAAATTCGTATACGAAGACGGGGTGAAAAGGGATGTGTCGTGGAAATACAGGGCTTTTTTCGGGCTTGACTACGGTTACAGCAGCGATCCGACGGCGTTTATCGCCTTTCGGTGCGACCCCGTCGGGAAGGAAATTTATGTGTTCGACGAATTCTGCCGGACGGGAATGCTCAATTCCGACATCGCGCGTGAGATCGCCGCCCGCGGCTACCGGAAGGAGAGGATCCGCGCCGACTGCGCCGAGCCGAAAAGCAACGAGGAGCTGCGCCGGAACGGGATCGAGCATGTTATGCCGTCGCAGAAAGGGCCGGATTCGCTGCTTCACGGCATCGCGGAAATATCCGAGTACAGGATATATGTTCACCCGCGCTGCCGGCACACGGCGGCCGAGCTCGCCGCCTACCGCTGGTCGGAGATACGGGGTGCCGACGGGAAGCCCCGCCCCGAAGACAGAAACAACCACCTTATGGACGCGATGCGCTACGCGTTTGCCGACGTTAAATTCTTTAAGGCGATACCGCCGGATGACCGGTGAAAAATCTTCACACCCGGGTACGGTCGTTATGCGGTGCTGCCGGAAAAAAGGAAAGAGGGATTTTTATGCTGACGGGAATTTTGCTGTTCGCCGCGGGGTGCCTTTGCGGGTGCGCCGCGTGTGTTTTCGCCGCGCTGGCGGCTTTTATCGCCGCCCGGCCGCGGGTGAAGCCCCCCGCGAGGGAGGAGAAGGCGAGAACCGATCGCGAACGGCGCGAGCTTATGAATTTTTTTACCTACGACGGTTCGCCGCAGACGGGCGGCACCGTTAAACACTGAGAGGAGGAGCATTTATGGAAGAATCGAATATCGAAATCACCGACGCGCCGGAGGGGGAGCCGGAAAACGGAGGGGACGGCACCCGGGTTTTTACCGAGGCGCAGTACCGCGAGCTTAAACGGGAGTTCCCCGACTGCGGCCCCTACGAAGAACTGCCCGAACAGGTGCGGAAGAGCGCCGAGACGGGGGAGCGCGACCTTCTTTACGCTTATCTTCTGTACCGGCACGGCGAACAGCGGCGGATAGCCGAGGCGGAGGCCGCGGAAGCGGCGGCCGACGAGGCGGCCACGGGTTCCCTGGCGGGAATCGAGCAGCCCGAAACCGACGGCTTTACGGCGTTCGTTTCGGGTCTTTTCAACTGAAGCGGCGCGGAAAACCGCGCAAAACAACAAAACGGTACCGCCGGGCGGCTTCGCGGGTCGCCCGCCGGAAATTTCCCGTTGTGTTTTACTAAATTGCCGGAAATACGGAGAGGTATTCCCGGCGGTTTTTATCTGACGGGAAGTCCGGCGGCGCACCCGGCGGCGGGCTTTACGCGGTATCGCAAAAAAAAGAAAAGAAAGAGGTTATTATCATGGCAGTAAACACCATCGCGGCGGCGAGCCGCTATTCAAACGAACTCGACAAGGTTTTCGCGCGCGCGTCGGCGACCGCGTTTCTCGCCGACAACGCCATGCGGCAGAAATTCGTCGGCGCCAAAACGGTTATCCTGCCCGAAATCGGGCTTACCGGCCTCGCCGACTACGATCGCGACACCGGGTTCAGCCGGGGGACGGTAACGGTATCGCAGACGAGCTACACTTTATCGAAAGACCGGGGCAGGTCGTTCCTAATCGACCGCGAGGATCTCGACGAAAGCGGGGTGATGCGGCTGGCCGGCAGGGTGCTGGGCGAATTTGTGAGAACCGAGGTTGTGCCGGAGGTTGACGCCTATGTGCTCTCGAAGCTGGCGAAGGCGGCGGATGACGCGGGTAACACCGTCGATTACGACGCCGCCGGCGCGCTGAAACAGTTTGTTTCCACGGTGAACACGCTGCGTTCAACTGTCGGCTACGACGGAGACACGGTGGCTTTCGTTAACGGGGAGATGTACGCGGCCGTATGTTCCGACCCGCTGATTTCGAGGCAGATAACCGTAAGCGATTTCAGGCGGGGCGAGATAAACCTGCGGGTGAAGTCGGTTGACGGGGTCGCCGTCATACCGGTGCCGGATTCGCGGATGAAGACGGCGTTTGATTTCGACGCCGGCGCCACGCCCGAGGCGGGCGGGTTCTCGGCGTCCGCCGACGCGAAGACCGTATACGCGATTATCATGCCCGCGAACGCGGCGGCGCTCGTTAAAAAAACCGAGGCGCTGCGGGTATTCACCCCGGAGGAGAACACGGCGGCCGACGCCTACAAGTTCGACTACCGGCTGTATTACGATTTGTTTGTGAAGAAGAGCGCGGAGTACGACATCTACGCCGTAACAGAGGCCGACGTGTAAGGCCGGGCGGCCGCGCGCCGCAGCCGCGGCGCGCGCGCGAAGCGCGCGGCGCGGCCCCCCGGGCCGCGCCGCGGCCGCCCCCGGCCGGATCGCATTCCGGTAAGAAAGGAGAAGAATGAATTTATGCGTGAAGACATACTGACCCCCGCCGCCGTATACTCCGAATACGAACGCGACTGCGCGGTTAAAGAGTCGCTGGGTAAACTGGGGATAACCGGTCAGGCGAGGGTGAACGAGCGGTTTTTTGTCGGCGATCAGTGGCACGGTGCCGACTGCGGCGGAACCCGCCCGCTTGTGAGCCGCAATATAATAAAGCGGATAGGCGAATACAAAATCGCCGCCGTAAGCGCCGCGCCGGTGTACGTCAATTTTGTGTCTGACGGAGTGTGCGCCGGCGAAGCCGCAAAAGCCGCGGGACTCGCCGCCATGCGCGAAGACCGGCCCGCCGCGTGCGCCGAAGAGGAGATAAACGGGGCGCTCGCGGTGATGTCGGGGTGGTTCTCCGCCGCGGCGGAACGCACGGGGCTGGAACGCAAAAAAGTCGAGGCGCTGCGCGGCGCCTATATATCCGGCACCGGGGTGGCGTTCGTCTACTGGGATCCCTCAGCCGCCACCGGGCTTTACGCCGACCGCGCCAAAACGGCGCCCATACGCGGAGACATCGCGCTCGAAGTGCCGGATATATCCCGCGTGAACTTCGGCGACCCGTATTCCGGGGATTTGCAGTCACAGCCGTATATCACCGTCTCGGCGGTAAAGCCGGTTTCGGCGGTGCTCTGCGAGGCGAAGGCGCACGGGGCGTCGCGCGCCGACCTGGAGAGAATCGAAAAGGACGGCGAAATCCCGTTCGGGGGCGGGGAGCGCACCGTTACGGTTATCACCCGGTTTTACAAAAAGCCGGACGAAACCGGTACTCCGACCGTATTCGCCTGCCGAACCGCCAAAGACGGGTTTGTCCGCCGCGAGTGGAACACCGGCCTCCGCCTCTACCCGTTCGCGAAACTCGAATGGGAGCCGAGGCGTGGCAGCGCCTACGGGGAGAGCGAGATAACCTACCTGATACCCAACCAGATAGCGATAAACCGCGCCCTTACGGCCGAGGTATGGGCGATGATGATGTGCGGAATGCCCACTACCGTGGTGAACGCCGACCTTGTGCAGGGCGAGATAAGCAATGTCCCGGGGCAGGTTATAAAAGTGGCTTGCGGATTCGATTATTCGGTATCCGACGCCGTGACCCATTTAACCCCGCCGGTGTTCGAGAAGCAGTACCGCGATATGATAAATTCGCTGTGCGAGGGCACACTCGCCGACGCGGGCGCGAACCAGGCGGCGCTCGGGGAACTGACGCCGAACAACGCCGCCGCCATAACCGCCCTGCGGGAGGCGGCAATGGCCCCGCTCGCCGTCTGCCGAGGCCGCTTTTACGCCTTTATCGAAGATCTCGCGCGGGTTTTCGCGGAGTTCTGGCTGCGGCATTACGGCTGCCGCCCGCTCCCGGTTAAAATGAACGGCAGAACCGAAGTCTACCGGTTCGACGCATCGCGCTACGCGGATCTGCCGCTGCGGGCGGTTATCGACGCGGGAGCCGCCACCTCCCGCGGAGAAAGCGCGGTTATAGCCGCGCTCGACAGACTGCTCGACGCGGGGCATATAACCCTGCGCCAGTACCTTGAACGCCTGCCCGCCGGTCTCGTGCCGGATACGGCGGGCCTGCTGAGAGAAACGGAAGGAGAAAGAAAGCAATGACGGGAAAAGACATTTACGAACACGCCCTCGTTCTGGCGGGGTACACCGACGGCGCCGGGGGGTTGCCCGAAAGCCCGAGGTTCGCCCCGCGCGCCCTCGCCGCGCTGAACGATACCTATGCCGATCTGGCGTTTTTGCGGGGTGAAAAGGATTTTACCCCGCTTTCGGATATGACCGAAAGCGTGGAACTCCCGCCCTACGAAACCCTGTGCGTTATGCCCTACGGGGTGGCGGCGGCTCTGGCGCGCTTTCTGGGAGACAGCGAAATTTTCAGGCACTTCGACTCGGAGTACAAACTCCGGCGCGCCTCCGTGCCGGAAAACGGCCGGGTTAAAAGCGAAATGCCGTAAAGGAGGCGCGACATGGCCGAAACAAAAACCGATAAACTTACGGTCCGTATCGAAGACTACGGCGGCGGAGCGATCCGCGACAGCCGCAATATGCTCCCGCGCGGCGGAACCCTCGCGCCAAGACCCGCGTTCAGGGTTCTCCCGGGCGGGATACGCGCGGACGGGGATTGCGAGACTGTTCCCTGCGGGGCGGTGAGGGAGAACGGCGGGGAGGTAAGCCGCCTCGCGGTACTGAAAATTTCCGAAGACGGCCGCGATACGCTTAAATTCCTCTTCGTTTCGGAAAGCGGGGAGGAACCCGCGCCGGATTACGCCGCCGACGGCGTGATCGAAAGCTGCGCCGTATACTCCGCCGGGGAAACGCTGTACTGCCTGTCGCGCGAGAGCGGCGGGAATAAAATACTGACGCTGGCTCCCGGCGCGCCCCGCTGGGAGGAGGCGGAGCCGTATCTTCCGACCGTTCGCACCCGCATACGCATGAGCGGAGAGGCGGGAGCCGTCTACGACAGGGCGGCTGCATGGGAGAACGGCGACGGCGTAAACGCCCTCTGCCGCCGGTACCGCGCGCTGTACGTTTTCGCCTCGGCGAACGATCTGTTTTCGTTCGAGCTGCCCTACCCGGTTTTCGACGGCGCGGGGGAACTTCCCGGCAGTCTGGCGGGGGAGAAGATAACCGCCGTGCTTACAGGCGGGAACGGGGCGGTGTCGCGGCACGAAATAACGCTGAATCCCGGCGCCGCGGCGCAGGAGGAGGATTACGCCGCCGACGGGCTTAAAATGACCCTCCGGGGGCGCAACATCGTCTTTCTCATCGAACCGGGGCAGACGGCGGACGACATACGTTCACTGTTCCCGGGCGAGGGGGACGACATGGAAATCGAGGCGCCCCTCTCCGCCGGCACCGCCGATTACAACGAACGGCTCGCTTTTTCCATGACCCGCGCCGCACGTTTCGGGGGATTCTCCGGCGCGGGCGGCGGGGCGCGGCTGTTTCTGTACGGCGGATCGCTGCCCGGAACCGGCGGGTTCGTCCTTGCGGGGGACGCGGCGGAACCGCTTTATTTCCCCGAATCGGGGTTCTGCCCGGCGGGGGAGCCGTGGAGCCCCGTAACCGCGCTCGGCAGGCAGGGCGGCGCCCTCTTCGCCTTTAAGGAGAACGAAATCTACCGCCTGCGCGACAGCGGCGGAAACGGGTTCGTCGCCGAAGAGATAAGCCCTACCGGCGGGTGCGACTGCCCCGAAACCCTCCTCAACTGCCGCAACCGGCTCGTGTGGCTTTCGTCGGCGGGGGAGGTGCGCACCCTCCGTTCCTCCGGCGGCGGGGAATACGGGGTGTTCGAACTCTCGCGCGGGGCGGCGGAGGAGTTGCGGAGCGTCGGGAAAGCCGCGTTGAAATCGGCCGTGAGCGGCGTATGGCGCGGGCATATCGTTATATTCGCGGGTAAGCTCGCCTTCGTAACCGATTCCGAAACCTACGGCTACGCCAACGCCGGCGGCGTAACAAAAAGCGGAGTGAGCGAACCCGACTTTTATATATGGGAACCGCCGGGCGACATAAGCCCGGCGGTGTTTTTCGACGGCCTCGTACTTCTCTCGGCGGGCGGGGGAACGCTGCGACGATACGCCCTGTCCGCCGCCGATACGCGCGATCTCCTGCCCGGCGGCGATGAGCGCCCGATTCCCGCGTATTTCATAACCGCGCCGTTCGATTTCGGGCGGCCGTTCCTGGAAAAATTCATCGAATGCGGGATGTTCTTCCTCGCCGGGGAAGAGGGGGAGACGGTCGATTTTTCGCTGTTGACCGAGCGGGGCGAGCATATCCAGACGGGCGTTTCGCTTCGCGGTACCGCCGACGACGGCGGGACACTGCCGCACCGTGTGCTCCCCGCCGCGCCCCCGCGTTTCCGTTTCGCCCTTAAACTCTCATGCGCCGGGGCGTTTACTGCCGGGAAAATCGGGTTCGCCGCCCGATCTGCCGGGCCCGGTTAATCTTCCGCTTTCCCGCTTTCCCCGTTTTCGATGGCGGCAACGGCATTTATTCTCCGCAGGTGCCGCCCGCCCTCGAATTCGGTGGCGAAGAAAATTTCGACGAGTTCAAGCGCGACGCCCGGGCCCGTCACCCGTCCGCCCAGGCACAGAACATTGGCGTCGTTGTGAAGGCGGGTGTATCTCGCGGAATATTCGTCGCAACAGACGGCGGCGCGTATTCCCTTTATTTTGTTCGCCGCTATCGACATTCCGATCCCGGTGCCGCATACGAGTATCGCGCACTTCGCGGCGCCGGAAGTCACCTCCCCGCACGTTTTCAGCGCCACATCCGGGTAATCGACCGTCTCGCCCGTCCGCGAGCCGAACCGCCGGGTGTTGTATCCCCGCGTTTTAAGATTCGCCTCAATCGTGTTGAGCAGATCGAACCCGCCGTGATCGCATCCCAGCGCCACGGTATCGTCTCTCGTTACATATGCCATTTACGGCTCCCCTTTCCGTGTGTGTAAAGCGGCGCGCCTTTGTCGGCGCTTTCCGT
>CAZRRV010000052.1:0-8464 GCA_964602735.1 uncultured Eubacteriales bacterium | reverse complement strand
TTTTTTATAGAATTAAGCACATTCTTTCCATGCGGCGGCGGTGCTCCGCGCCGGTGGAAACGATATAAATCCGCGTGGTGTCGATACTGCTGTGCCCTAAGATATCCGCCAGTTTCGCTATATCTTTGTTTATACGGTAAAACACCCGTGCGAACAGATGGCGTAAATTGTGAGGAAACACCTTCTTCTGGTCTACGCACGCGGCTTTACATAACCTTTTCATATCACGCCAGATCTTTACCCGGCTTACAGGTTCGCCGTTTGTGCCGGTAAATACCGCGCCCTCCGAAATACCGTTGTCACGGATATATTTCAACAGCTTTTTCCGCAAGGCTTTAACGAGAATCACCGTTCTCCGTTTGCCCTTGCAGTTTACATCCGCCGTACCTATTTTTACCGCGTTTACGGTAACAAACCGCAGTTCGCTCACCCGAATACCCGTTGAACAGATCGTCTGTAAAATCAAACTCAGCCGCCCGTCGCCCTCCCGCTCCGCCGCCCGGCAGAGCCGTTTGTATTCCTCCTCGGAGAGTTCACTTTCCTCCGGGCAGAATACGCTGCGCTGCATCTTTTCGGATTTTACTTTAAGATCGTTCCACCCCAAAAAAGAAAACAGGCTGTTTATACTCGCCAGCATCGAGTTGACGCTACGGGCGGCGTAACCGGCGGAGATAAGGCGGCGCTTGTATTCAACCGTCTTTTCTTTCGTTATTTCTTTCCCGTCCGCGAACTTTGCGAACGCGCGTATATCGCGCAGATATTTTTCGATTGTGTTTTCGCTTTTCTCCTCTTCGATAAGACGGCTTTCAAACATTTCGATAATTTTCTCGGTTATTGTTCTTCCCACCTGTTTTCCCTCCGGGTAAAATTTCTTTTTATTTTAACCGAAAGAAATAAGGTTTATAATTCCCGATTTCCGGCGGGCTACGCAGTTATCACACCTTTGTCGCCGGTGCCGCCTGCCCCGCTAGATGGCGGGTACGGCAGAAAGAGAGTGTTTTCATGTATGAACGGCGCCGTGTTTTCATGCGGTTTTTCAATGCCGGGGAACAAAACAGTTGACAAGCGCCTCCCGCGGGTGTAAGATTTATAATTATAATAACGGTCGAATCGGCGGCACATATACCGCCTGTTTCGAAAGCCGTTCGGCGCGCCGGCGGGAACCGTTACGGGTGCCGTTTAAGCGCGCTTTTCCGACCGGATTCTGTCGAGAGGAGTAAAAAATGCAAAATTACGACTGCGATGTGGCGATAATCGGCGGGGGCGTAATCGGGTGCGCCATAGCGAGGGAACTTTCAAAATACGATCTGAACATAATGCTTTTGGAACGCTCGGAAGATGTATGTTCCGGTACCTCCAAAGCGAACAGCGCCATTATTCATGCGGGTTACGACGCCATGCCCGGCACCATGATGGCAAAAATGAATGTGGAGGGCAATCGGATGATGGATACCCTCTCAAAGGAATTATGCTTTCCTTTCCGGCGCAACGGCTCGCTTGTTTTATGCTTTTCAAATGACGATATGCCGGCTTTGCGGTCGCTGTACGAGCGCGGAGTGAAAAACGGGGTTCCCGATCTTCGTATTATATCGGGCGATGAGGCAAGGCGGGCCGAGCCGAACATAAGCGACGGCGCCGTCGCCGCGCTGTACGCTCCCACGGGCGGGATCGTATGCCCGTTTGAAATGACTATAGCGTTCGCGGAAAACGCCTTTGAAAACGGGGTGGATTTCCGTTTTCTGCATGAGGTGAAATCCGTCGAACGGACAGAAGGCGGCTACCGGATTACGGCTCTTAAACGCGGAGAAAGAAGCGTTCGGCTGAACAGCGGCGCCGCCGCGAACTACCGTATATACGACAACGGCGGGGAGACGCAGACAATAACGGCTAAATACATCGTAAACGCCGCCGGCGTTTACGCCGACCGCTTTCATAATATGGTAAGCGAAAAGAAAATTTCGATAACCGCGCGCAGGGGCGCTTACTGCCTGTTAGACAAAGAGGCGGGCGGCCATGTTAAAAGAACCGTGTTCCAGTTACCGGGAAAATACGGCAAAGGGGTGCTTGTCACTCCGACAGTCCACGGAAATCTGCTTATAGGCCCCACGGCGAACGATGTCAACGACAGGGAGGAGACCCGCACAACCGCCGAAGAGCTTGCCGAAGTCGCGGCAAAATCGTCATACGGCGTGAAAAACATTCCGTACAATAAAGTAATCACATCTTTCGCGGGGCTTCGCGCGCACGAGGCAGGTCACGAGTTTATCCTGGGCGAGCCGGAAGACGCGCCGGGGTTTTTCGATGCCGCGGGCATCGAATCTCCGGGCATATCGAGCGCGCCCGCCATTGGCGCGTATATTGCGGCCGCGGTAGCCGAAACGGCGAACGCGAAACCGAAAAAAGATTTCAACGCTTCGAGAACGGGTATCCCGCGGGCGGCGTCGCTTAACGACGGGGAGCGCGCGGCTCTTATAGCGCAAAGGCCCGATTACGCCGCGATTGTCTGCCGTTGCGAGAACATAAGCGAGGGCGAAATAGCCGACAGCATAACCCGCCCGCTCGGCGCACGATCGTTAGACGGCATAAAGCGCAGGGTGCGCCAGGGAATGGGTCGCTGCCAGGCGGGTTTCTGCACCCCGAAAACCATGGAAATACTGTCGCGGCTTACCGGCATTCCGATGGAAGAGATTCGCAAAAACGGCCCGGATTCCAAAATGATCACCGGGAACGACAGATAACGGAGGAAGTAACGCTATGGCGCATCATGATATTGTGATAATCGGAGGCGGCCCCGCGGGACTGGCGGCGGCCGTAGCCGCGAAGGAAGCGGGCGTTGACGATATTCTGATTCTCGAACGCGACAGTGTTCTCGGAGGTATTCTGAACCAGTGCATTCACAACGGGTTCGGGCTGCATACATTCAAAGAAGAACTTACGGGCCCGGAATACGCGGCAAGATATATATCGCAGGTTGAAGAAGCGGGTATCCCCTACCGCTTAAATTCCACCGTGATAAATCTGACCGGGGATCGCCGGGTTACATATATAAGCCGCGAAGAAGGTCTCGCAACCGTTGAGGCGGGCGCGGTAATTCTTGCCATGGGTTGCCGCGAGCGGCCGAGAGGCGCGCTGAACATACCGGGCTACCGACCGGCGGGGATCTACTCGGCCGGAACGGCGCAAAAGCTTATGAATATCGACGGCTATTCGGTCGGCAAAGAGATTGTGATTTTGGGTTCGGGCGACATCGGCCTTATTATGGCGAGAAGGCTGACGCTTGAAGGCGCTAAAGTAAAACTGGTGGCGGAGATTATGCCTTATTCCGGCGGGCTTAAAAGGAACATAGTGCAGTGTCTCGACGATTACGGCATTCCCCTGAAACTCAGCCATACAGTGACGCAGATTCACGGCAGAGAGCGGGTAACCGGCGTAACGGTGGCGCAGGTAGATGAACGGAAAAAGCCGATTGCGGGCACCGAAGAATATTATTCCTGCGACACATTGCTTTTAAGCGTCGGGCTGATTCCCGAGAACGAACTTTCAAAAGGCGCCGGCATCGAATTGAACCGGGTCACATCGGGCCCTTCGGTCAACGACAGACTCGAAACGGCGGTGAGCGGCATTTTCGCATGCGGCAATGTCCTTCATGTTCACGATCTCGTAGACTTCGTTTCGCAGGAGGCGGGTCTCGCGGGGGAAAACGCCGCCGGATTTGTAAAAAATTCCGTGAAAGGCAGCGGCAGGATTATTCCCCTCGTCGCCGCCGACGGGGTCCGTTATACCGTGCCGCAGTTTCTTGACGCCGGCACCATGCGCGACACCGTAACCGTAAGATTCCGCGTGGCGGATGTTTACAAAAACCGCAGCGTTTCCGTTTATTACGGCGACAAACGCGTTTCCAGGATCAAAAAAAGGGTGATGGCGCCGGGAGAGATGGAACAGGTCGTTATAACAAAAAAGAGCATGGTTGAAAACCCGAATGTGGATCGGATTACAATCAGAACGGAGACGGAATAATGGAGGTAAAAGAGCTTATCTGCATAAACTGCCCTATGGGTTGCAGGCTTACCGTAAATGTCGACGGTGAAAACGTAACCGTTTCCGGCAATACCTGCCCGAGAGGCGCGGATTACGGCAGGAAGGAAGTTTTAAGTCCCACAAGGGTCGTCACTTCCAGCGTGAAAGTTCACGGCGGTACGATAGCCCGTGTATCGGTAAAAACACGGAACGATATACCCAAAGCGAAAATATTTGATGTAATGCGTGAAATTCACGCCGTAGAACTGCAGGCGCCGGTGAACGCGGGAGATGTGATTATCGGCGACTGCGCGGGAACCGGAGTACCCGTCGTCGCAACAAAAACCGTGGAGGCCGTGCATGAGTAACGGTTCCGCGGGCGGAGACAAAGCCGCGCTCCTTAAAAAAGTTGAACTGTTCGTTCTGGATTTAGACGGCACCTTTTACCTCGGAGACAATATTCTCCCCGGTTCGCTCGAATTTTTGCGGCAGGTGGAACGCACGGGAAAAAGGTATGTCTTTTTTACAAATAATTCCTCGCGCTCCCCGAAAACCTATATCGACAAACTCGCGAATATGGGTTGCGTAATTACAAGGCGACAAATTATCACTTCCGGCGATGTGATGGTGAAATTTCTGCAAACATACTATCCCGGGAAAACGGTTTATCTGCTCGGCACCCCGGATTTGGAAGAAAATTTCCGTGAAAACGGGATCGCGCTAACCGAAAACATGCCCGACGCGGTCGTTGTGGGATTCGACACCACGCTTACATACAACAAACTCGAACGGGCATGCACCTACATCAGAAACGGCGCCGAATTTTTGGCGACGCACATGGATATTAACTGCCCCACCGCCGACGGGTTTATTCCCGACTGCGGTTCTTTTTGTGCCGCGATATCCCTTTCGACCGGGAAGCAGCCGCGCTATGTGGGAAAGCCGTTCCGCGAAACCGTCGATATGGTGCTCGAACTGACGGGAGCCCGGCGGGAAGCGACGGCTTTTGTGGGCGACCGAATTTATACCGATGTTAAAACCGGCGTAAACAACGGGGCGATAGGCATTCTGGTTTTAAGCGGCGAAACGAAAGCGGAGGATCTGGCAAAATCGGATGTTACCCCCAGCGGGATATACGCCGGTCTTAATGAAATGGGAGACATTCTGAAAACTTTCCGGCAGTAGCACCGCCGGGCGACCCGGTGAATTCGAGAAAAGAAAGGATGTGCCGGCAATGGCACTGTATCTTACGAGAGAATGGGATAAAACATTCCCCAAAAGCGAAAAAGTCTGCCAAACCAAGGTGACATTCAAAAACCGTTACGGGATCGAACTCGCGGCGGATATGTACAAACCCGTAAACTCTTCCGGCAGAATGCCGGCGATCGCGGTATGCGGGCCTTTCGGCGCCGTGAAAGAACAGGCGGCGGGTTTATACGCACAGACGCTGGCGGAACGCGGATTTATTACCGTGGCTTTCGACCCCTCGTTTACCGGGGAAAGCGGCGGCGAACCGCGGTATATGGCGTCTCCCGATATAAATACGGAGGATTTTCAGGCGGCGGTGGATTTCCTTTCGGTACAGTACGATGTCAATCCCGAAAAAATCGGCATAACGGGGATATGCGGCTGGGGCGGAATGGCGCTTAACGCGGCGGCTCTCGATACGCGCGTTAAAGCCGCGGCGGCGATAACCATGTACGATATGTCGCGGGTAAACGCGAACGGTTATTTCGACGCGGAGGATTCGGCGGACGCAAGATACGCAAAAAAGGAACAGCTGAACGCGCGTCGCACGGTCGATTTCAAAAGCGGCCGCTATACTCCGGGCGGCGGCGTTGTCGATCCCCTTCCCCCAGACGCGCCGTTTTATGTTAAGGATTATTACGATTACTACAAGACGCCGCGAGGCTATCATCCGAGATCGCTCAACTCCAACGCCGGATGGAACGCGATAGGCTGCATAAGCTTTCTCAACCAGCCGATACTGAAGTACATAAACGAAATACGCGCGGCGGTGCTTATAATCCACGGCGAAAAAGCTCATTCGCTGTATTTCTCGAAAGACGCCTACGCCGCCATGATCAAAGATAATCCGTACACGGAAAACAAAGAACTGCTGATAATTCCCGGCGCGGTACACACCGATCTGTACGACGGAGGCGGCAGAAATCTCATCCCGTTCGACAGACTGGAGTCTTTCTTTGCCGGTTATCTTGACAGACGGTAAAAGCGAACCGAAGGGTTGCCTCGCTACGGCAGGAACGGGGAAAGTCACAGGCTGCACCGCATATAAACCCGGCGTCTGACGCGCCGGCGGATTTTCCGTCAGGCGAAACAAAAACCGCGGGAACCAGATTTGTGTATTCACGGGCATTTTCGGAAAACGCGGGGGCGGCGCGTAAAGCTTCGGGCGATCATTGCGCGGCAGTCGCGTAAAGAGAAAGGAGATACCGATAAATGATCGAACCGTGGGATTCCTGCTTCCGGCTTACTCCCGGCAATCCGCCGAATGACGGCATAATGTTCGCGAACCTCGAACCGTCGGGGCGATCGGGTCATCTGGGGCACGCGCTCGCGGAATACGAACCGGGCAAAATCATTGCGTTTTATCCCAACTGCAGCGCGGAAGACACAAAATACAACGGACACTCCGGCTACGGATGGATGGAGTTCAGGCGTTCCGTCGACGGGGGCGACACATGGTCGGAGCCTTTTATCGAGCCCAATTCCAAAGCCCTTTTCGACTCACGCCGCGGACGGACGCAGATGTGCGAAAAAGCCGTCCGCACCGATAACGGTACGGTCGTTCTGTTCTACCTTACCTGTGATATGGCTACGAAAGGTCATATTTGGGAACCGTATTTCGAGCCGTATTACGCCGTTGTAAAAAACGGCGGCGAATCGTTCTCGGCGGAAAAGCCGTTCGTAAACGAGGCGGGGCGCGTATACGATGCCCTGTACCGCGACGGTAAAATTTATGTTCTTTTTTACTGCAACGCCGAACTTCCCGGCATAGCGCATTTAAGAGATTTTCCGTATAAACTGTATGTAAGCGAAAACAACGGCGAAACATTCGAATACCGTTCCACGCTTTCGTTTCAAAGCACGGTGAACTGCTACTACGGCACCATGGAATTTACTCCGGGAGGACGCCTGATCGTATATATTTACGACGAAAAAGACGAATACAATCTTAAATACATCGTAAGCGACGACGGCGGCTATACATGGAGCGTCGGCAGGCGCGCGTTTTTTGAGAAAAAAATGCGCAACCCGCAACTGATATATTTCGGCGGAAGGTACTGGATGCACGGCAGAAGCGGCAGCATGGGAGAAAACGCGGGAAATTTTGTGCTTTACAGTTCGCCGGACGGATTCCGCTGGGACGGAGGATGTTATCTTCGCATGGCAAGCCAGGGTCACGGAGCGTATTCCAACAGCATCGTTGTGCACCGCCCCGGCAAACCCGACCGCCTGCTGATACAGACTTCGCACGCCTATTTCCAGAACAGGACAAACACGATTATGTGGTTCCTCGACTGCGTGAAATAATCTCTCCCTACTCCCCTGCCCCGAGCCGAAAAAAAGATGCAGGGAGCTCGGTATCACGCGTTGCTGTCGGGATGTTCGGAATAAGTCATTAACGATTCGGGAACTTGCCGGGGGATTGGAAAAGTTTACCGTAAACCCAAACAGCGCGACTTGGCTGCCGGCACTGCCGCCTGCCGCCCCGGCCGGCGCTTTTGCGTCTGCGACGCAAAGGTCGCCGCAGGCGACCCGCGCACCGCGCGGCGCCGGCCCCCGGTCGCGCAATCGGGTTTACTGCGCGACGAAAGCCGAACACCCGCGAGTTTAGAATCGGCTAACCTCGCGGGTGAATTGCTACGGTTTTCCGTAAAACCAAACAGCGCGGCATCGATCGCGCGATCGGGTTTACTGCGCAACGAAAGCCGAACGCCCGCGAGTTCGGTTTGATTATATTCGCGGGCGGAAATCGCGGTCTTATGAGTATCGCGGCTGCTGTTTTCAATGATCTTACGGATGAAGGTGATCGCATGACGGATACGGAACAGAAACTCGCCGCCGGAAAATTCGCGGCGTTCTGGAAAGATAAAGGGTACGAGAAAGGGCAGAGCCAGCTGTTCTGGATCTCCCTTTTGCGGGACGTCTTCGGAATCGAACACCCCGAGGAATTTATCGTTTTCGAGGAACAGGTACACCTGGATCACACCAGTTTCATTGACGGAACGATACCGGCGACGAAAGTCCTGATCGAGCAGAAGGGGCTGGGGAAAGATCTGAACAAGCCGATCAAACAGTCGGACGGGACGCTGCTCAACCCCTTTCAGCAGGCGAAGCGCTACATCACGGAACTGCCGCTGTCACAGCACCCCCGATGGGTGGTGACCTGCAACTTCGCGGAGTTTTACGTCTACGATATGGA
>CAZRRV010000051.1:0-9527 GCA_964602735.1 uncultured Eubacteriales bacterium | reverse complement strand
TTGGAGAAGTACTCAAGTTGGTGACGAGGCGCCCCTGCTAAGGGCGTAGGTCGGGCAACCGGCGCGGGAGTTCGAATCTCCCCTTCTCCGCCGATCGAAAGTCCCGGCACGCGAGCCGCGTGCCGGGACTTTTACCATATCACGGCAATGCGCCCGCGGTTAAAGCGCATTTTTTTGCAACGCCTGTCCGTCTTATTACATAAGAAAAATTTTTGCCGCGAAATCCCGCTGTTCATGCTGACTTTCGGCGGTTTTTGATCCGTCGCGGGCAAAATCCGGTCGGAACGCCGCAACGGAAAGGAAACGGATCTCCGTTTAAGGTGCGAAAATGTGCCGAGAACGATCGGCTTTTTTGTTTCCCCGGGAAGCGGGAACCGTTCCCTCCCCCCGGTGCGCCCGGAGCACGAATACGCTTTCCCGTCCCGGATTTACCGTACCGCAAATCGCGCCGACTTAAACTTCGGCGACGCATTAAAGGGCGGGTCGCAAGCGGCCCGCCCTGATTTTCGCGTTATGTGCTTCGACCGACGCTGCCGAAAATTTATCGTTAATCGTTTCTAACCCAACGGGACAGTGAAACGGCGGCGGTTACGGAACACGGGGCGACTCTGTATCCCGCCGGGCTTTTGGCGGACATCAGCGTACAGCCGAAACGGCTGAAACGGAAATCTTTGCAGCCGCGGAAAAATTTTATGTTCCGTCGGCGCGGCGGATATGCGGCTCGAACGTGCGCTGAGCTCAAGCTCGTCGAAAACGCCGGTACCCGCATAGTAGGAAATATCGGTATACTGCCTGTTGGTACAGTTCTTGCCTACAAACTGCGCTTTCGTGAAATCCGTTCCGTCAGCCGTTTCGGAAATCAACACCCAATTTCCGTCTTTGTCCGCAATGTAAAAACCGAGCACTCCGTCTTTCAAAACGATCATAATTCTCATACCGTTTGCGGCAAATTCGTCATCCGGGAGAAGTTTGGACAGGAGCTTTTGAGTATAATTCGATTCCGCCAAAGTATCGAAGCCGTTCCGCGTCATTTTAGCGTAAGAATAGTTGCCTGAAAAGCGGAAAAAGCTCACGGTAATGTTGTTACCGGCATCATCACTCCCCGTAATAAAGCGAACGGAGCGCCAGGTGTTAATTCCCGTTTCAAGAACCCCGGTTTTGGTTTTGATTGTCGCAAAGAAGACGAAATCACCGCCCGTAAGGTTGATATCAACCGCCGAATTCGCGTCTTTCGCCGACACGTGATCGTCGTTCGCGCCGACATCGTACTTATCGGAACTTGAAACAAGATTCCAGCGAAGCGTTAAATCGAGGGTCTCCGAGGCTTCCGCCACTATATCGGCAGATGTAAAACCGTTCGCGGAAACGGTATAAATCCCGGTTGTGAGGTTTGCGGAATATTTCCCGCCGGTAACGGCAGCGGCGGTTTCCGAACCGTCGGCCGCGCGGAAAGTAAGAACCGTGCCGTCGGGAATGCTCCACGGTCTGCTTACCCCCGCGACGGCGAAAGCATCGCCGCCGATTTCAACATGACCGTTTTGCAGATTGAGCCCGGGATAATAGGTTATTCCGTCGTAATACGCCTCGGTTGTCCAGTTCATCAGCTCGCCCTTTGTAAACCCGCCGGGAGCGGCAACCTCGGCCACTTTGCGGTAGCACCCGCTCATATCGCGGAGATAATATTTCAGAATATTCCCGTCGGCGACCGCCATTATTTTCTGGCCGTTTTCGGCGAAATAGGCGGCATCCGTAACGCCCTGCGCGCCGGCGTTAAGCTGCGAACCCACAACCGCGTCGCCCCGGGCGGCGTCGCAGAGTTTGGCGATAAAGCCGCCGTTATACCCGACATACTGCAGTGAGTAATAATCTTTCTCTCCGGGGCCGTAATAGAAATACAGACCCATATTCCCGCTGTTTTCGTAGAGAAACCCGTCGTTGGCCCTGATTGTATAGAACATGATAAAATCGCCGCCGGTCAGATTGATACCCGCCCGCTGCCACAGGTTGTTTACAGACGCGGATCCGTCGTCTTCCGCGACGAGATAATTATCGGTGTCGGGTATTAAATTCCAGCGAAGGCTGATGTTTTGTTCGCCCGCCGCCTCGATTTCGACCGTTTCCGTTCCGTAACCGTTGGCGGAAACATCGTATGTTCCGCGCGGCAGTTTTAACGAATACGCGCCGGAGGCGCCCACCTTGGTTTCATATCTGCCGTCGCCGATAAAGACAAGCGTAGTACCTTCGGGCAACGCCCACGGTTCGCTGCGCCCGGCGACGGCTTTCGCGCCGCCGCTAATATTAAGCACATTGTCGGGCAGCCCGGTAAAGGTTACCTCTACCGTCAGCCGGCGGTTCCCGCTGTATCTTTTCAGCAGCAGCACGCCGTTTTCGATTTCGGCAAGCCGCTCCGTGCCGTTGACCCTGGCGGAACGGACAATATGCCCGCCGCGCGGCTCGATATTTATCACAACGTCGTCAAGAGCATTGTATTTCCCGCTGCCGAACGAAACCGAACCGCCGGATTTGTCATAATTCTTTATTTCAAGTTCCAGCGGAGAATTTTCGAATCCGCCGCTGCCCCAGAAAAAATATGTTGAAGGATCGGCCCATGTCCAGCCGTTTCCGAAAACTTCACCCATCGACGCCCAGCCGGAACGCGCGTCGGACTCGGCGTCGGCGTTCATAACCGCCGCCACGTCCATCATCACGGCCGCCTGCTCCCCGGTAAAGCCGAAAGCCTGCCACGGGAAATAAGCCTCGATGCAGAACCCCCGCGCCTCGCCGGTGTTAATCTCGCACGGGTTGCCGTTTTCATCATAAACTTTCGCCGAACTTTCGACGCCCGGAAGTTCAAACTCGCCGTAGCCCACGGAACCGCCGACATAACTGCTTACGCCGACCCCTCCGTCGGCGGTGAGGTAAATTTCATAATTGTGGGAGGTTCCCAGAAAACCGATATAAGGCGTAATTCCCGTATCATAGAATCGGTAACGGTTGTGTTCAAGGTCGACGAACACATCGCAGTTTTTAACCTCGAAAACCGTGTAAAACCCGGCGCTGCCGTATACAACGGTCGCGCGGACACGAACTCCCCGCATGGAAACGGTTTCTTCCTTTTTGCCGCTGACGGCGTCCTCGGTCAATTCCCATTCTTTCCATATAACGCTGCCGTAAATATCCTCGTCAAGAACGCCGTCCATTTTAACGGGATCGTTCGCCGGGACAACGCTTACCCCTTTAGACGGCGGATCGCCGTGCCGCCCCGAAAAAGTCGGCGCGTCTACCTCAACCGAACCCGGGCCGGCAACGGCCGGAATATCACCGCCGGGATTTTCGTCTCCCGGAATGTCTCCGGGGTTCACGTTTTCTCCCCCGCCTCCGTTGCCGCTTACCGTGCCGCCGCCCGGCCTGGCACCGCCTTCTTCGCTTCGCGGTAACGTAACGGCGACAATAACGGCGGCGACGGCCGCCAGCACTGCAACCGCCAAAATCATACAAATCAGTTTGCGCTTCCGTTTCATACATTTACCTCCTTCATTTGCCGATAACATAAATTTCGCCTATGGCGAGTTTATCCTGATCGGCATATTTCTTTTTAAGGGTGATTGTAATCGTATCGACCTGTATATCCGCAAAATCGGCGATCGCGGCGGATACGGATACAACCCCGCTGTTTTCGAGATACGCGGGATTAAAAGCGAGATCGTTTATAACGGCGCGGAAACGTCTGCCGTCTCTTACGCCCTCAAGTACGATTTCGGAAATGTTTTCAAAAGCCGTGTCGTAATTTACGCTGTTATAGATCATAAGCCCGGCTACCGTGCGGCATCTGTCGAAAGCGATTGTTATAACGGCCTCTTCGCCCGACATCTCGTATTCGTTTATCCAGGTTTCGTAATCGTGCGCCGGAATGGCGCCGTCGGTTAACGCCCCGGCGTTTTCCCCTCCGGTCGCGGTTACCTTTGCCTCCCCCGCGATATTACGATATTCGCTTCCCGGATGGAACCGCAGGGTACTCGTCGGCCCGTTGAGGTGCAGGACCTCCAGCCCGTCGGCGTTTCTGACCCAGACTGCCTCGTCAACCGCGACAACACGGATGGCGCCTCCGCTCATTACGTCTTTGTGGCGGTGATAAAGAACGTACATGGTTTCGCCCACTGTCAGGACAAAATGGTGACCCGCGCCGGAAACGGAGGAACTGTCGCCGGAATAAATGAAGAGGCCGCCCTCCTCCCGTTTAAGCTGACGGAACGGTCCCAAAGGCGAGTCACCCACGGCCTGACCGACGCAGTAGGCCGCCGTTTCGTAACTGTTTACCGAATACTGCAGATAATACTTCTTATTACGGGGATTATAGGTCATCTGAGCGCCTTCGTTGATGGTGTTGTCGGGCGTTTCGTAACCGCCGTTGTCGCCGGTTGTAAGGCGGGTCAGCGTTTCGTATTTCGGCGTTGCCCAGTCTTCCATTTCCACCGCGTAAATCCAGGTGTGGCGGCTGTCCCCGCTCTCTGACGTGTAATTCGCCCTGTCTCTCGTAAAATAAAGATATTTCTTTCCGCTCACGGGATCGACAAAAGGCGACGGATCGATAGATGTGAAAACATCGGACTTCAAATCGTCGCTCAGAACGTCGAGGAACTTCCGCTGATCGATGCACGGGCTCGAAAGAGCCGCGATCAGATCTTTTTGAGAAAGCGTTTTGCCGCGGCTTTCGGCATCTTTCCTCGCGGCATATTCGTTGTATTCGACATACGGACCTTCCGGCTTTTCCGACACCGCCACATTAAGCATAACCGCCCAACCCTGCGCCGTCTTGTTCACAAGGTTCCTGTTCTGCGCGGAATAGAAAAGGTAATAAAGCCGTTTGTCTTTATCGTATATCACCTCCGGCGCCCAGATATAAGTTGTGCCCCAGCTTTGAGGATTGACGGTGAAAGCCTGGGAGCAGAACGTCCAGTTTACGAGATCGGTGCTTTTATAGCTGGTAAAGCCGCCTGCGCTGGTAGTACCGAAAAGCAGGTACTGCCCGTTATATTCGCTGTTTTCATCGTTTACGGCTATAACGGCGGGGTCGGCGATAACGCGGTCGGCCGTGTTGACGGAGAACAGTCCTCCGTCGTAACTGCCGTCCGCCGATTCCGCTATCTGATCGCTATAGCTTTTGCCCCGCTCGTAAGTCCAGCTCAGTATGCCGGGCGCTGTGCCGGAAGCCGGCGACGAACCGCCGCTGTCGGAATTTTGTGTGTCTCCGGGCCGTGAATCCCCGCCCGGAATATCCTGCCCGTCGCCGTTCGGCGCGGGATCGGACTGGGTGCCGGAGGATGATCCGCCGCCGATACCGCCGGGCGATTTCGCACCGCAACCCGCCAGCAGAGCGAGGACAAGCATAACGCAGATAAATGTCTTCAGTGTGTTTTTCATAAAATCCTCCTTAGATTTTTTTCGCCGGGCGATTAACCGACGAACTTCTTTTTCGGAACTTCCGCGCCGTCAGCCCTTAACTGCTCCGCTCATAATGCCGGCGCGAAACTGTTTGCGCATACAGATATAAAGTATAATAAGCGGTAAAATCGCCAAAATCGCGGACGCGCATATCACGCCGGCAAACCGGAATTCGTCATAACCGCCGATAACATTGTAGAGCACAAGCTGGAGCGGATAGAATTTTTCGTCCGTGATATAAAGCAGCGGACCCATAAAATTGTTGTACCCGCCGACAAAGGCGAGAACCCCCTGAGCGACAAACGCCGGTACCGCCAGCGGAATGATTACGCGTATATAAATCAAAAAGCTGTTGAGCCCGTCAACGCGGGCGGCTTCAACCACCCCGTCGGGTATTCCGCGGAAAAACTGAGTTAAATAAAAAATCATCACGGCGTTGCCGAACATTCCCGGGACTACAATCGGCAGAACACTGCCGGTCCAGCCGATATTGTAGTAGAAAATATAAGACGGCATGGTAAGCGTGGCGAAAGGAAAAGCGATAATCGCCGTTTGTACGGCATACATAACCGTTTTACCGAAAAACCGCATCTTCGCGTAGGCGTATGCCGCGAGACCCGAAAAGAACAGACCGGCGAGTGTTGTGGGCACAACCTGCAGCAAGGTGTTTATAAAGCCCAGCAGCAGCGCGTTGTACTGTCTGCCCCCGACAACGACCGACGCCATGTCGTTCGTTAATGCCTGTAAAAAATTTGAAAAAGTCACATCCGAAAGACCGGGAACGTGAAATCCGAGGTTCCTTAAAAGAAATTCTTCTTTCGAGACAGCCGTTATGAGAACAATCAGAAACGGAAACATCAGGAACAGCGCGTAAAGGACAAGCACAACATAGGTAACGAATTTGCCAGCGAAACCCGAGCGCCCCGCTTTCCCGATCCCGGGGGAGGATCCTGTTCTAATCATTTTCGATCTTTCTCCCCACAGTGGCGTCACATATCATACGCACGCCGAGAATCACGAGGAAAAGCAGCCAGCTCATAGCGGCGGCATATGGCATATTCTGATTGAGCGTTCCCTCTTTATAAATCGAAAGCATAAGCGTTTTGCCCATATTGTCCGGCCCGTATACGCCCGTCCAGGGGTCGCCGGAAAATATGAGGGCCACATCGAAAGTCTGCAACCCGTTGACAATGCCGAGTATCGCAAGGAAATAGATTGTCTGCCTGATTTGCGGCAATGTTATCGAGAAAAACTGTCTCACGCCTCCCGCGCCGTCGACCTCGGCCGCCTCGTACAGCGAGCGATCGACCGATACCAGCGCGGCGTTCAATACGACTATGCCGTAACCCGCCGCCTGCCATACAATTACAACGATAAGCATGGGCATAAAGAGATTGGGAGAAGTGGAATAGAACCAGTTAAAATCGGAATGCAAAAGGGTATTGATAACACCGTAATCGGGATTGAACATTCTTTTCCACATAAACGAAACCGCCACGGAGGAGCAGATGTACGGTATAAAAAACAGCACCGAAAAAAATCCGCTCCCCTTGAGGTTCCGACTTAAAAAAGTCGCTATTACAATCGCCGTAAACAACGAGATAAACTGCGCGCTCATGGCGTAAAAGCTTACGCCGAGCGATTTCCAGAAATCGGCGCTGCGAAGGGCGGCGATATAGTTATCAAATCCCGTGAAACGCAGAGTGTTCAAAAAATATCCGTTCATATCGCCGAGGGAGATTACAAGGCTTATCGCGGCGGGGACAAGGCTGAATAACGCGAATCCGATGAGAGGTATACCGGCGTACAGCAGCCCCATACGCTGACCGCCGGTTCTTTTCCCGCGCCCGGTTGCGACCGACATATCGAAAACTCCTCCCCCGTCAGCGGAACTTTTTGGTTGTGTAGTGCGATTTAAGATAACTGTCGGTTTTTTTCTCCCATTGCGACCAGAAAGCATCCACGGTTTTGCCGCCGTTGCGCACATCGGTGTTAAGGTCGTTTGCCCAATCGGTGATCCAGTCGCCGTTTTCGACATAAGACCAGTCGCCCTGATTGACATGTTCCGCAATGGAAAGGAGCGGCGTTATGTTCTGCGCGCCGACAGCGTTGCGGACAGCCGTTTGAGAAGAGGCTTTTTTATTGAGAGAGTTCAGGCAGCTTAAGCATACGCCGCTGTTAAGGAGCATACTTTGAGCCTCCTCGCTTACCCACCAGCCGATAAAAATCGCGCATTCTTTCGGATATGCGGTTTTGGCGCTTGCCGCGAGCGCGCTTTGCAGACTGTGCGCGACCGCGAGACCCGTAACGGGCGTGCCGTTCACCCTTTTAAGAGTGCCGTCGGCGTTGTATTCCCTGTACTGGGCAAAAGGAGCGATACCCCATTCAAGCTTTCTGGTTTTCATTGTCGATTTTACCGTCGCCGCCTCGCCGAGTTCGGCGGCCACAATCGCGGAAAGCTGCGTTGTTAAAACCGCCGCACGGGAGGTATTCCCTAAACGCGTAGGGTTCGGCGAAACCCCGTACCCTTTTACCCCCGCATTGTTCACCTGTTTCCCCTCTGCCTGCGAAAGGGCGCAAAACATGGAAAAGGCATCGTACTGGCTCGGCAGTTCGTAAAGCGTTTTCGAGGATATGTCGTTTTTATTGTTCTTTATCGCAACGAGTTTATCGGCATAGGATAAAATTTCGCCGGGATTGTACGGTCGGCCGTTTACATTCGCCGCTTTGGTAACAAGGTAATTCGGCGTATTATCGCAAAGGGTGAATTTAAGGCTGCCGTCGGCACCGTTTTCAAGGCAGTCGCCGCCTACGGACCAGCCGTAATTGAACCACCACTCGGAATAATAACCGTATGTTGTGGGGGAATCGCCGTTGTAGGATTTTGTGAGATATTCGGAAAGCGTTAAAAGTTCGTCCCAATTCATGGGTATGCAGTCGTTGAAAACACGGAAGGATTTCACGCCTCCGATATTGCTTTGTTTAAGACCCGGAGCGGGGCTGGAGGAATATTCGTAAAACCCGTGCGGCAGATAATGTGTGCCGTTTTTTCCGTTGTATGCGTTAAGGTCACTCTCGGCAACCGAAATGATATTGATATTCAGTTTTTTAAGCGCCGAGGCATTGTAAAAAAGAGCTGTCGGCGTATTGTCCCTCGGTACGGCGTAAAGCGGCTGAGACGCTCCGACATCTCCCGTTTTCGCGTTAAGGCGGAACCTGTTTACGGAGCTTGCGGTCATATCGGAAATTTTTATTGTGCCGTCTTTTACATATTTATCAAGGTTTAACAGATATCCCGGCTTTATGTATCCTTTCGCTACCTTGTCGTTAATTTCCGCTATATCCACCGTACCCTGGGCAAGCTGGCTTGAAATCTGGCTTTCAAAGCCCGCCGATCGGGTTGTAAAGTGAACCTTGAAACCGTTTTTCGCGCCGACGGTATCGTTAAACTTCTTTTCCATATCGCGAAGAATCGACACCGTGGAATTTGTCGAGGCAAGCCAGACTTCCAGAGTTTTGGAATTGCCGCGGCTGGCGGATACACCTCCGCCGTTGCCCGCTCCGTTTTCATTGCCGCCTCCGGCTCCGCCGCCGTTCCCGGCCCCGCCGTTATCGGAAGGGTTGCCGTTGCCGGAAACGGTTTCGGAAATTCCGCCGCCGCTGCCGCCGTTACCGCCCGCGTTTCCCTTGCCCTTTCCTCCGCATGCCGTCGCCGTTACAAGCAACAGAAAGCACAGAATCACCGCCGCTGATTTTACCGTTTTTTTCATTTGTTTGTTCCTCCGTTTTCAAGCTTTGAAATAAGCATAATTCCTAACGGTTCCGCAAGCACGGGAACCAAAACGTTCGCGGGAACACATTCACCGGCGGAATACCGGCGAACTTTTTTCGCCCTTATCCCGCCCGGCCGAAACATCTCCCACGCAACATAATCCGTATTATGTTACATGCCGGAAAGCAAAAAGCCGGCTTTATGTCGCCGATACGGGCTTACAAATGAATAAAAGCGCCGCGAATTACCGTAAAACGGAAATTCGGGCGCAAAAATCGGGCTTTTCCCAATCCCGAAAAATTTTCGGGAGGGA
>CAZRRV010000050.1:0-9736 GCA_964602735.1 uncultured Eubacteriales bacterium | reverse complement strand
AATTAAACAACTTGGCTCGCTTATTCCTGCATGGTATCAGATGAAATTCTGACGGATTCAAATTTCGGATTGTGTCGCCCCGCGTCGCGGCGGGTATGTTACGAATTAAAGCCAACCGCTCAAGGCATAGAAATGTGCCGTAAACGGTTGGCTTTTTTGTTCGCCGATCACGGGTAAACCCCGGGCGGCCGCGCCGCGACGAATAAAATCCGATCGCGGAAATCCGGCTTCGCTATTTTCTCGCGTTTTTGATAACGCACCCGTGGATCCTGTATGTCTTCAAATAATCCCAGTCTACCGCGGCATTCTCAACGGTGTCGCTTACCGAATAAAACACTTCGATGTCTTTTCCCGCAGGCATATGACCGTACTTATCGGTCACCAGCCCGGGATTATGGTTGCGATCCTTGCCCGTTGTGCCTTTGCCTACCGTCGCCACCGTCTGCCACTTACTGTTCGGAGCGTCGCGGAACACATCGCCCACAACATGCCCCTCCGTCGACACGGGGGTGTCCTCGAGCCAGACAACGCGGAAACTCCCGGAAATGAAATCCGGATCCGCATCGGACGGATGCGGGCCGACATCGCTTACCGCATAGAAGCGGTTCGTAGCCTCGTCGAACCCGAAATCGGCGTTTACGAGAGAACTCGCCGCGCCGTTGAGATCGTAAAGCCCGGCTGTCGGAACCTTTACGGTAAATTCCGGCTTCGGATTTTCGACGGAAAAATCCCAGCGTTGGACTTCCGTATGCCATCCGCCCACATCGGTTGTGTAGAACAGCAGCACCTTGCCCGCCTTATCCGCGCTTACGATGCTGGGCTGCCCTTTGCCCCACTGCTCTTTGTCGCCCTTTTTCCAGTCGAATTTCGCAATCGGGTTTATGCTGTCGCATTTCGTCCACGGACCCGCGGGGTCGTTCGCGACGGCGATGCCGACCTGATTTTGATCATAGTATTCGGATACGGAAGTTGGGGGAGTGTACTCGTGACACCCGAGGAACGCCATCATATATTGATAGGTCCCGCCGTCATACCTGAAGTTCCCCGCTATTACCGACGGATCGCAGACATGCCGTTCGTCCCAGTTGTCTTTCCCGCCGCCCGGGCTCAGCACTATCGTCTCTTCGCCGTAGCTCCATTTGCCGCCCGTGAGCGTACCCTTGCGGCAGGCGATGTTGTCGGTCACGTTTCTCGACCTACCGTTCGTACAATAGTAAACATATCTCGTGGACGAATCGACCTGCAAAACGGACGGGCAGTAATTGAAAAAGTCACCGCTTTTGTCGGGCGCGAACAACTGACCGTCGTTTTGGAAAGAAACGCTCGCGGATTCCGTGCTGGGCGCGGAGGAACTGCCCGCGGAAGATGTGCCCCCGCCGGAGGAGGAGCCGCTCCCGCTCCCGCCGGACGGAGCCGTCCCCTGCGGCTTCGCGGTCTGCGTATTGGAGCCCTTGCCGCTTTCGTCGAAAACACCGTGCCAGTTATCGGACGTCGTAGCGAGCGAATCGACGGAACCCGTGCTCTCCGTGCTCTCCGTGCTCTCCGTTTCCGAAGAACTGCCGGCGGCGGGTTCTTTTTTCTTGCTGTCAGTCTTTCCGCACCCCGCGAGGCATACGCAAAGCACGCACAGCGCCGCTACCGCCCGAACAATCTTCCTTAAAATCATATTACCGTTTTCCATCAAAGATTTTACCTCCCTCTTTAAGCGCAACCGTACAATATTCCGCGCCGGGCGCCGTCGCGCGGGGTTGACCCGCGCATTACCCGGCCTGTTTCCCGAGAAGCTCACGCAGTTTGCCGGCCAGCAGTTTTCCCGCCGTTTCGGCTTCGCTCGCTGTCGGGTGGCCGGACGCGCACGCCGCGAACCGTACATGCGCAATATTCGGGAACTCGCCCTTAAGCGAATTTGCCACCCTTTCCATACTCGCGTTCAGATCACTCTCCGCCGCCATCTGGCCGGAACACACCACTATCGGAATCTCCGTTCCGTAATGCCCGCCGATAACCTCGCGGATGAACTGAACGAAAGCCGCTTCGAGCCCGGCATAAGAAAAGTTCAACTCGGAATGCCCGTGCCCCTGAATGTAATCGTTGGTTCCCAGATATATTACGACGGCGTTCGGGGTATAACCGCTCCAGTTATACGGCTGCTCCTGCGGATCGATATCGATTACCGCGCTGTTGCAGTTTGACAGCATCGTAACACTCTCCGAAGAGTATTTCATTGCCAAACCGCTTCTGCCGAGTACCCGGAAATCGGCGTCTAACATGCTCGCGGCGTATCCGGCGTAAGACTGGAACACATTCCCCGTTTCGGCAGTGTAGGCCTCGCTGTCGTTATAAGTCCCGGTCGCCTTATCGAAAGTGACCCGCCGCAGCACCCCCGCCCCGACCGTTATACTGTCGCCGAAAAACTCAATGCTCAATTTCGGGCGGGAAGGCGCCTGAAGAAATACGCCGTCGGTGGATATGTTTTTGATATAAGTGGTGCCCTGATTGGAGGCGGTGCGTTTGAGCACCTTTATCGTATGTTCCCCCTCCGGGAGTTTTTCCGCGAGGGTCAAAGTCGAAAAGCCGAGAACATTGTGCGGCATTTCCACGACTTTCGCGTTCGAATCTTTTTCGCCGTCGATAAATACCGAGAACCGATCGGCGGTTCTGTTCGCCGCCGGAACCGACCGCGCCGTAACGGTAAGAGAAGTTCCGCGTATTTTTACCTCGAACCCCGCCGCGGCGTTCGCGAACGCCTCGGCATTCTGCCCGGAACTGTAATAATTCCTTCCGTAAAGGTTGACCTGCGCGCTCTTCCCCAAATCCTCGATCAGGTTGTCGCTCCCGGTCTTTTCGGCTTCCCCGGATACCGCGGCGGACGAATCGGCATAACCCGCGCTCTCCGTTTCCGAAGAACTGCCCGCGGCGGGTTTCTTCCCGCTTTCCGTCTTTCCGCACCCCGCGAGGAATACGCAGAGAACGCACAGCGCCGCTACCGCCCGTGCGATTTTTTTCGCGACGGCGCTACCGTCTGCCATTTACGGCACCACTTCCGTCCTTAAACAAATTTTATCCTTTAACCGCCGACATTGTTACGCCCTCTACAAAATACCTCTGGAAAATTATGTATATGATATACAGAGGTACGCAGGCGATAACCGACCCCGCGAACGCCAGCGGCAACTGCCCCTTGCTTCCCGTCGAGAGCATTTTCAGCATAACCTGAAGGGTCATTACATTGTCTTTGGTTAAAACCAGGGAGGGCACGAAATAATCGTTCCAGTGCCCTATGAAAGAGAAAATAATCTGCGCGGCAATAGCCGGTTTCATTATGGGAACCATTATCGTGGCGTACTGCCTCAGATACCCCGCGCCGTCTACTTTCGCCGCCTCGAATATAACGCTCGGCACCCCCCGCTGGAACTGCACGAAGAAAAACATCATCGAAACATTTCCGAACAGCGACGGCAGGATCAGCGGCCACAGGGTATTTATAAGGTTCAGCGAGTAATAGATCCTGTACAGCGGCAGGATCACGCAGGCCGCGGGAATCATCAGCGCCGACAGTTGTATTATAAGGTGGGTATTGCTGTGGCGCAACGCCATTTTGGAAAACGCGAACGCCGACAGACCCGAGACGAACACGCACGGAATTATCGACAATTCCACAATCAGCGTGTTGCGCAGCCCGATCAAAAGATTATGCCTTTGAAGAACGTCGGGATAATTGTGCCACTGCGGATCTTTCGAGAAAAAGGTGAGAGAGAGGGCGTTTTGAACCTCGGCGGGCGTTTTCACGCTCGAAAACACCATCCACAGGAAAGGAAAGAGGCAGGTCGCGCACAAAATTATGAGATAAGTGTAAACCAGAACGGTTCCGAAAACGCCGGAATGCCGGCCTTTCTTTTTTATTGCTGTCGAACTCATATTACGGCACTCTCCTTTTCCCGCGCTAACCGCTGTAAACCCATTTGTCCTGCGCCTTGAACTGTATCGCGGTAATAATCAGGATTGCCACCGCAAGTATCACCGAGGCCGCCGCGCCTATTCCGTAATAGCTCCGCCTTATACCGTAGCTCCACACGAAATACACGACCGTCTGCCCTCCGGGGGCGCCGTTCGCGAAAATATCGGCGTCGACGTAAGCCTGAAGATTGCTTATGAAGTGGGTGCAGAAAAGATAGAAAATCGTGGGGGAAATCAGGGGCACGGATATTTTAAGGAACTTCCGTATCTCCCCCGCCCCGTCGAGATCCGCCGCCTCGTAATAGTCGGTGCCGACATTCGTTAAAGCCGCGAGGCACAGCACCATGGTCGACCCTATCGAACCCCATGTGTTTTTGATGATTATCGCGACTTTCAACCACACGGAATTCGTGAGCCACTGGATCTGCGTGCCCAGCAGCTGGTTGACGATGCCGTACTCGTTATCGAATATGTACCGCCATATAATGTTCATCGCAACCGCCGACGATACCACCGGCATATAAATGAGCATACGGATCAGCCGCGACCCTCTCACCACTTTTTTGCTGGCGAGCATGGCCGCCGTTACAAGCCCTATGATTATCCCGAGAGGAACGGTTATCATAAAGATGAGATTGTTTTTAACCGCGTTCAAAAACGGGGTGGAATATATGGGGTTTACGAACAGATCCCTGTAATTCTTGAAATTGTTCCACAGTTCCCCTATGCGCGCAAAGAAAGGCTCGGAACTGCTGAGAACCTTGAATCCGTTGTAATCCGTGAGGCTGTAAAAAACAGCGATAACCAACGGCAACACCGTGAACAGGATAAGCCCCACATATTTCACCGAAATAAACGCCAGAGCCGTGCGGTTCTCTTTGCGCATGAGCACGCTCCGCTTCGCCTTTTTCACGGGAATACAGGCCTCTCCGCCCGCAACCGTCGGGTTCGTATCCTTTGATTTTCTCATACACTGACCTTCTTCTTAAATCGCGTATGTGATTTCGCGCGAAAATTAGTGAGACTTTTTTGTTGCGCCTTTAAGAATTGCCCCGGATCGTACCGGCGCCCGTTACGCGGCCGTATATCCGGCCGGAAGCGCGCGGGGCGCCGCGGTTCCCCGAAATTTTCTCGGTATATTACCCGTGCAGCTGCGCAAATCCTTCGTCGAGCAGCGCCTGCAACTGCGGTTTGAACTTTTTCAGGCTTTCTTTCACATTGACCCACGAACCGTCTTTCTGCGCTTTGAAGAATGTCCCGGGGCTGCCGTCGGTGGTTCCGTTAATCCAGCTGTTCAGCTGAGTGTACCACAAATCGTCAAGCGTTCTCGAAGCGGCCTGGAACGAACCGTCGATTTCATCGGTATAAGTAGCGCCGTTGGCCGCGGTTTTCTTGCCGCCCACACCGTCGACAACATCGATCCAAACGCTTCTGTGCGCGGGAGACGGATTTTGTTTCCCCGTATAGCCGGCAATGAAGCCTTCGGAGTCGGTTGAAAATTCGTTGGCGAGAGATTTCAAATTCGGGATGCACTGACCGCGCATATACTGTGTGCGCTGTGAAGTGGGATCCGCGACAAGATATTTAACAAGCTCGAGAGCGGCGTCTTTGTAGGGGCATTTGCTCGAAATTGCGTAGCACATACTGCCTATGAAAGCCCTCGATACGGCGCCTTTGGCGGTTCCCTGCAGAACGGGGATTATATCGAACTCGAAGTTGACGGTCTGCCACCAGTCTTTAACCGTCCAGGGGCCGAGCGTGCCGTAAAAGATGGCGCGGCCGGAGGTGAAAAACGTTTCATGGTTGGCTGTGTTGCCCGCGCCGGGGGCGAGACCCTCTTTGTAAAGATTCTGCGCGAAAGTCATCGCGCCGACAAAATTGTCGCTGTCGATTTTGGCGTGCCAGCCCTCGGAATCCTGCGTGAAATATTCGGCGTTGTTGGAAAAGACGAGATTCTGATAATCGACTCCGCAGATTACCGCCTGCTCGGAGGAGAGTACGGTCGCGAGCTTTTTACCGATGTCGAGGAATTCGTTGAAATTCATCGCGTCGGTAGTGCTGAGAATACGGTTGATGTCGATCTTGCTGCCGGGGTTCGCGTTGTTGTACTTCTCCACCGAATCTCTGAGCAGTTTCACATTGACCGCCATCGCGTAGGGGCCCATGTCTTTCGGCAGCCCGTAAAGCCTCGACTGGGAGGAGTCGGTTTTGCCCTGCACCCTGTCTTCGCTGTTGTAATAGTAGATGTCGTAGCCTTTCAGATACAGCTGATCGAGCAGCTGCTGATCGACATGATCGGTAATATCGGCGAGTTTTCCCGAAGCGGCATAGCGGAGGAACATATTATCCTGAAGCATAAACACATCGGGGAGATCGTCGCCCATACCGTCGAGCGCAACGCCGTAAGCGGTAGTGTCGGTGTACCAGTCGATAGTCGCAAGAATATTGCTGTTTGTGGTGTTGAATTCATCGATGAACTGCTGATAGTTGGATTTTTCGGTATCGACGCCCCTGCCGGCGAAGGTGATGTCTACAACCTCGCCGCTCTCAAGGCTGGTCCAGTCGGTGCCGCCGCCGGCAGCGGTGCCGCCGCCCGTGCCGGTGCCGCCGCCGTTGCCCTTGCCTCCGCCGCCGCCGCCGTTGCCGGTTTTACCGCCGCAGCCGGCGAGAAGCCCCAGCGTAATCACGAGCGCCGCCGCCGCCGAAACGATTTTTTTGAGATTGAACCGCTTAATTTTCATAACCTTATACCTCCGAATTTTATTGTTGTACCGTGTCCGCGGGCCGGGAGCGGAAGGGATAAACCGCCCCCGGCCTCCCGAAATCACCGGGTTACATCTTTATAATGGAAGTTGCCGAACAGCATCGCCGACTGATCTTCCGCGTAAAGCCCGATGTAGCCGGTCAGGAAAGCGTCGCCGTCGAAAGCGTTTATAATCTCCTCTCCGTCCGCCGAAACGGTGATACGGCCGTTGACGGCGCGTACCTTTATCGTCGTCCGGGCCGCGTCGAACGTCCTCCCGCCGGCGAGTTTGGCGGTGCCCAGCGTTTCGCTCTTATCGTACAGCCGCTTCTCCAGCTTTACGGCCGAGCGCTGGAACGAAAGGAAATAGCCGGTGTAGTTGGTGCCGAGTTTCGTCGTATCGGTGTTCGTGTAGGAGTAGTTGTTCATTCTGAAAAGAATGCCGCTCGTACCGTTCGCGAGGAGTCGGACGTCAACCGAAAATTCGTAGTTGCCGTTCCCTTTACGCCCGGTGAGGGCGAGGGTCCTCGCATCGGCCGCGCTCGTAACCATTCCCTGCTGCGACAGCGACGGGGAGCCGAGTTCGGAGCGGAAAACCGTGTTTGTTCTGTCGGTAAGGGGATCGGTCGCCTCGGTCGCAGTCGCAGCGCCGCGCTCCGCCGACATATTCATAACATCGAGCGTTCCGTAGAACACGCGTACTTTAATCGTATGAACGCCCGGCTTTTTAATCTCGAACGCGCCGGCGCGTATATTCGCGTACTTCTCGTCGCCGAAATCCTCTTTCGCCGGCGTATTCATCTGGGTTACGGTCTCGTTGTCGACAATGACCTCGTAAATCGCACCCGCGCTGTCGGCGCCCGCCGTAAGGTTAAGCGTATACATACCCGCCTCCGGCGCGTTCACGAGGTATTTCACCCAGTCGCCGGCCGACAGAACCGTCGCCACCCCCTCGGGAGTCTCGACATTCTTCGTGGTTTCCTTCTCGCCCTGGCGGACGCCGTCGTCTCTCACGGCTCCCTTTGAAAGCGAGAAGCCTCTCCCCTCGCCTTTCATATAAGAGAATGCCGGCCAGCTGCCTCCGCGAAGGTCTTTCACCGCGTCGAAATCGGAGGTGCCGAACGCGTCGTTGGTAAACGCGAGGGTGCGCGCGTTCCCCGCCGCGAAGCCTATCTTCCCCGCGGGAAGCGGATTGTCAAGCTCGATAACCGCCATATTGTCGTAATACAGTACGGCGCGGGAGGAACCGTTTACGATTTTGATAATATGCTCGGACTGCGTATTGGTCGAAACAAAGACCGCCGCCTCGCCGAGTTTTTCGGATTTCCCGCCTTTCACGTTCGTAAGCGTAAGCTTGCCGCCGTTTACCGAAGCCGCGGCATAGTTCTGCGCGTCGGCGACGCCGAAGCGGATATCCGCCCTGCCGCCCGCGAGTGTAAAGGAAAACTCGGCGGTGTAAACGGCGCCGGTCGCCTCCGGGCTGACTTTCATGCCGCCGACGGATTTGAGCGCCCCGACATTACCCGTATAATCGGGCAATTCGGGCTGCGGGCGGTCGTAATTGCCCATGCCGTTGGTAAGAACATAGGAGCCGTTTGTGAAATACTGGGTAACTCCGAGCCTTCTACCCGCGTCGTGCTTAACGTTTTTATGGTCGGTGCGGTTGGCTATATGGAACGCGGTAAAAACGCTGTCGATATTCGGGCCGACCGCGTTGCTGCTGTGCCCCGATCCGCGGAAAGTGGTAACGTCGCTCACCCCCGTAAGCGAGTTGTAGGGGACGAGAGCCTCGCTGTCCATGCCGGAAGTCTCAAGCAGTATGTTTTTCCACACCGATTTGAGATCTTTCGTGGGATCGGCCGACTTTGTGTAGGCGTAACCCACGCGGTAGGACGCGCTGTCGACATGGTTGCCGGTAAAGGTCATGTACCGGTAGCCGTTGCGGGCGAAGAAGCCGGGGCCCTCCGTCCAGCCGCCGAGCCTTGCCGCGTCGATGTTCACAAGCTTGTCGTTGTCGATAACTACCTTGCAGTCTTTCACATCGCCGCTCGGACCGTCGACAAAATCAATCGGTACGGCGGTGATGAAGTTGGTTGTGCTGTTCGCGCTGACGAAATACAGCTGCCCGTCGTCGAGCAGGGTGAAGGTGCCGTCGATGCCGAGCCCCAGGTTGCGGGAGATGACCCTGAACGGCCCTTCGGGGGTCTTGCTGCGCAGGAAATAATGGCCGTGGCCGCTCTGCGACTCGCACATATAGAACCAGCCCTTGTAGTAGATGACCTCCGGTGCGAAAGCGCCCTCTGTTGGGGTTTGGGTGGGATTCGCGGGGTCGGTGAACACATTGCCGTCGGGATCGGTTTCGGGGTCGTAGCACCACGCGAGCTGTTCCCAGTCGACAAGATTGCTGCTCTTCCACACTCCTATTTTTCTGCGGGTGGACTCGTACTGCGCCGCCGGGGTGGAACAGTAAAGGTAATAGCGGTTCCCGTGGCGCATAATGAACGGGTCGCCGACGCTGTACGGCTTGCCGTTAAGCGGCACTTCTATGTAATTGTGGTACATCTTATAGTCGGCGGCGTTTACCTTGACCTCGGTCTCCCCCTCGTCGGTAGGGGTGCGCTCGGATATGTTGTACGCGGGCGGGGCGGGCTCTTTTTCCGTCTGCGGGCGGGCGGCAACTCCGCCGCTGCTAATGTCATTGCCGCCGTTTTTGCCGGCGCCGCCGCACCCCGTAAGCCCTACCGCCGCCGCCAGGCACAACGCGGCGAGGGGCAGCGCCCTCTTCAAAAATTTTTTCATGCAAGGTCTCCTTTCCCCCGGTGCGGGTTCAGTGGATATACCGCGCCGCTTTTGTAGAGCGCCGGGCGCGGTCGGCGCCGGATCCCGTTTACGGGTTCACGCGGGACAGGCTGAGGATTTTCGCGAAGAACGCTATAATCCGCTCGATAATGTTCTTTTCGTTCGGCGGGGCCGCTTTGTCGATCTCGCCGGCGGGGGCTGTATCCTCCCCGGCCGCGCCGGCTTCGTCGGCCGCCG
>CAZRRV010000049.1:0-10311 GCA_964602735.1 uncultured Eubacteriales bacterium | reverse complement strand
GTGCCGGCCGGTGAATGGTATACTTAAAACCTGCCGGAGGCTGGTGCCGCAGCCGCAGCGCGGAGGTGCGGGGAAATGATTATCAGCGCAAGCCGAAGAACCGATTTGCCGACATACTACTCCGAATGGTTTTTCAACCGTCTGAAAGCGGGGTTTTTCGAAGTGCGCAACCCGCTGAATATCCATCAGGTGAGCAGGGTGCCCTTGAACCCCGAAGTGGTCGACGGTATTGTTTTCTGGACGAAAAACCCCATCCCCATGCTCGGCAAACTGGATCTGCTGAAAGACTACCCGTATTATTTCCAGTTTACCGTTACCGGCTACGGCGACGATGTAGAGCCTTCCGTCCCGGATAAAGACAGCGTTATAATCCCCGCGTTCCGCAAACTTTCGGAGGCCATAGGGCCCGAGCGGGTGATATGGAGGTACGATCCCGTCTTTCTGAACGGGAAATATACCATGGAATACCATATCCGCCGGTTCGGCGAGATAGCGGCGGCGCTTGCCGGCTATACCGAAAAGTGCGTGATAAGCTTTGTGGATATGTACCGCAAAACGGAAAAAAACACGCGGGAACTTTTAATCTGGGATTTCCCGACAGAGCTGCAGGACGAACTCGCGGGGCGTTTCGCCGAAACGGCGGGAGCCAACGGGCTTGTCGTAGAATCCTGCGCGGAGGGTATCGATCTCGAAAAACACGGCATACGGCACGGCTGCTGTATCGACGCCCGCCTGTTCGAGCGAATCACCGGCATCCCCCTCAAGGCAAAGAAAGACAAAAGCCAGCGGCCGGAGTGCGGGTGCGTCGAGAGCAGAGACGTGGGCTCCTACAACACCTGCCGCAACGGGTGCCTTTACTGCTACGCGAATTACGACGGCGACGCCGTGCGGCAAAACTGCGGAAAATACGATCCGAATTCTACGATGCTGTGCGACACCCGCACGCCGGAAGACCCGGAAGACAAGGTTACCGAACCGAAAGTCGCGTCTCTGCGCGACGATCAAATAAAGCTGCCGATTTGAGGCGGCGGCGCGCGGCTTTTAACGCCGCCGATAAGGAGGATGTTCGCATGAATTACTGGACGCAGAGCCCGCGCAATATATATGTGGCGGCTCACAGGGGATGGCGATCGCGGTACCCGGAAAACACCATGGAGGCATTCGCGGCGGCGGAGGCGCTGGGCGTCGATCAGATCGAGCTTGATGTGCGTTCGACGAAAGACGGCGAACTTGTTGTAATACACGACGCGACGGTCGACAGAACCACCGACGGCTCCGGCGCCGTTCGCGACATGACCCTCGCGGAGGTCAAGGCTCTCGACGCGGGAATCCGCGCGGGGGAGGAGTTCGCGGGGTGCCGCGTTCCGGAATTTGAGGCTTTTATGGAACGGATCGCGGCCAATCCGGCGATAACGCTAGACATCGAACTGAAAGAATACCCGTCGGATGTGGGGGAAAAGTCGGCTTACGATGTCTGCGACAGGGTGCTGCGGATTGTCGACAGGTACGGATTTACGGATCGCGCGGTGATAAACTCTTTCAGCGCGGAGCTGCTCGAATATGTTTACGGGAAATACGGAAAACGGTACCGCCTGCATACGTACTATCCGCGAACCGTTCTGAAACGGATAAGCCTCGATCCGTATTCTTACCCGTACTGCTGCTGTATGTGCGCGGAAGAGCCGGGCCAGCCGGTCGCGGGGAAAGAGGCGTGCGATACCATGGCGGCGAGGGGAGTACAGCCCTGGGCCGGCGCGGGAGTGAAAGACGCGGAAACGGTCGATAAGGCGATAGAAAGCGGCGTTTATCTTATAACCTGCAATAATCCGGACGAGATTTTGCGGCTGTTGAGGGAGAGGGGCCGCCATAACTGAAATGTACCGGCCGCGGCGGTAAAACGGGCGGCTCCGGCACGGGGGATCTGCCGTTATGAAAGAAAAAATCAAACAGCTTAAGCGGTTCAACCGGCGGCTCTGGATTGCCCTGTGCGCGCTGGCGCTTGTCCCCGCCGTGTACCAGACAGTCAGAACTTTTTTGATTGCGGGCACGGGCGGCTCGGGAGCGTTCGATATTATCGGGCAGATGGAATGGTTCGATCTTATAAACGAAACGCTCCAGGCGTTCCTTATTGTCCCGCTGTATTCGGTGTTAAACGGGATTCTCGGGAAAAGCAGAGAAAAATTTGCCGAATACGTTTTCAAAACCGGCGTGGTTTCCTTTGCCCTTTACGCGCTGTTTTCCGTCGGCGTTATTATATACGGCAGGTCGCTGATTGGCGCCATGAACCCGGACGGCGTTAATCTGACGGCAACGAACATTTATCTTCAGCTTGAAACCGCGGCATTTACGGCGGGCGTGGTATTAAGCTTTGTGAATGTTGTTTTTGTCGTAATCGGGAAAGCCCGGAACATTTATATTTTCCTGGGCGTGCGCACGGCGCTCTCCATGGCCGCGGATTTCCTGCTGATACCGAATTTCGGGGTGTACGGCGTCGCAGTATCGAATATCGCGGTGAACACCCTGCTGGCGGCGGCGAGCGTTCTGCTGCTGTGGCGGCAAAAGCAGATAAAATTCCGCCGTTTCGCGAAGTCGGACATCGCGGTTTTCAAAGAATGGTGCAAAACCGGCGGTTTTTCGGGGGCGCAGCAGTTTATCGATAATGTTGTATATGCCGTAATGGTCTGCAAAATGGTGAACGCGGTCGCGGAACAGGGGAACTACTGGATTGCCAACAATTTTATATGGGGCTGGCTTTTAATCCCCGTTACCGCGCTGGCCGAAGTTGTCCGCGCCGACTGCAAAGACGGCTATAAAAACCTTAAACAGTTCAATTATTATTTCATCGCCGGCGCCACGGCGGTTCTCTGGGCGGTTTCGGTGCCGCTGTGGACGCCTTTTTTCCGTTACGCGCAAAATCTGAGCAACGCGGAGGAAATATTCGGCATAACCGTTAAACTGGCCCCGTTTTATATCGCGTACGCGGGCTGCGCGATTATCGACAGTATATTCATCGGTACCGGCAAAACGGTATACAACGCCGTGAATTCTCTCATCATAAATTTCGTTTACTACGGCGTTTTCTACGCGCTTTACGCGGCGGGAGTCCTGTCTTTCGGAATGAATACCGTTATACTGATGTTCGGGTTCGGAATGGTCGCCCATTATATCGTATCGCTGATTGAAGAGAAATGCTTTTTGAGAAAACGGGAGCCGTCCGCCGGAACGCCGGCCGCGGGGAACGGGGCGGCCTGAACGTTCGGGCCGCCGGGATCGGTTTTTACATAAGCGGGCCGCCGTATACCGCCGGCGCCGTAATATCGGGAGGGATTGACAATGCGCTACGATTTAAGCGCCGACATCGCCTATAAGCTTATCGACGAGGACGAACTCGAGAAAACCGTTATAAGGATAGCGGACGAGATAACCCGCGATTACGCGGCGCCGGACAAAAGGCTTCTCCTCGTAAGCATACTTAAAGGGTCGGTCGTGTTTACCGGGGAACTTATGAAACGCCTGCAAATTGCCGCCGAAATTGATTTTATGCGGGTGTCGTCGTACGGGGCGGGAACGAAATCCGGCGGGAATGTCAATATTATCCTCGATCTGCTGCGCCACGATTTAGACAGATGCGATATTTTAATTGTTGAGGATATAATCGACAGCGGCCGTACCCTCGCCTACCTGAAACGCTATCTCACCCTGAAGGGGGCGAAAAGCGTAAAAACCTGCACCCTGCTCGATAAGCCGAGCCGCCGCGAGGTCGATTTTTCCGCCGACTATGTGGGCAAAATCATCCCCGACGAGTTTGTGGTGGGGTACGGGCTCGATTACAACGAGGCCTACCGCGCTCTGCCGTTTGTGGGGGTACTGAAACCCGAGGCGTACGGGCGGAAGAGCGGTGACGGCGACGGGGGAGCTTCCGGCGGGTGACTCCGGGCGGCAGTGTTCCCGTCCGCCGGAACGCGGATTGGATTTGCGCCTTTACAAAAAAGGCGGGCGGTGGTACAATAAACGGTAAGAAAATCGCCGGGAATTACCGGGAAGAAAAATCGGAGGGCTGTTTTATGCGGATAAAAGTATGCGAAAATTACGGGGATATGTCGAAAAAAGCGGCGAAAATAATCGCCTGCGCGGTAACGCTGAACCCCGCCTGTGTGCTGGGGCTCGCCACCGGATCGACCCCGGAGGGCATGTACGCCGAACTTGTGAATATGTATAACCGCGGCGACATCGATCTTTCGGAAATAACAACATTTAATTTGGACGAATATTACCCCATCTCGCCCGAAAACAGCCAGAGTTATTATTATTTTATGCAAAAACATCTGTTCTCGAAGGTGAATGTACCCGCCGGGAACATCAATATTCCGAACGGGGCGGCGGAAGACGCCGCGGCCGAGTGTGAACAATACGAGAAACGGATAGCGGCGGCCGGCGGCATCGATCTGCAAATCCTGGGGATCGGGCAGAACGGTCACATCGGTTTTAACGAACCCGACGGCCGGCTGAAGGCCGCCACTCACTTAACCTCTCTTACCGAGAGCACCGTAGCGGCGAATTCGCGGTTTTTCAACAGCGCGGACGAGGTTCCGAAGCAGGCGCTTACAATGGGCATCGCCACGATTATGCGCTCGAAAAAAATAGTGCTTATGGCATCGGGGAAAGAGAAAAGAGCCGCGATACGCGAACTGCTGAACGACAGTATTACCACCGCCGTTCCCGCGACCATGTTAAAAGCGCATCCCGACGTTGTGCTGCTGTGCGACAGGGAGGCGTACGGTGACTGAACTGCTGCTGCGCAACGCGAAAGTAAACGGAGAGCCGCGCGATCTGCTGATTATCGACGGCGTTATAGCGTCGGTTCGCCCCGCGGGAGGAGACGGCGACGGGTGTGAAACCGTCGATCTCGGCGGCGCTACGGTGTGGCCGGGGCTTATCGATATACACATTCACGGCTGCGCGGGCGCCGACACGATGGACGGCGAACTCGAAACCATGTCGCGGCACCTGGCGAAAAACGGGGTTACGGCCTGGCTGCCTACGGCTATGGCCGCCCCGCTCGATGTTTTGAGGAGCCTTACCGCCAATCTTCCCGCCGTTTCCGGCGCCGTGCCTCTCGGTTATCATCTTGAGGGGCCTTTTCTCGCTCCGGGGAAAGCCGGCGCGATGAAGCGGGAATTTTTAATCTCTCCCACCGGCGACGCCCTGCGCGGGTTCGACAATCTGAAAATGATGACCGTGGCGCCGGAACTCCCCGGCGCGAAGCTGCTTATAGCCGCGTACGCCGCGAAGGGAATCTCGATTTCGATAGGGCACACCGAATGCGATTACGATACGGCGGTAAAGGCCGTCGAACTCGGGGCGAACTGCCTCACCCATACGTTTAACGCAATGCCCCCGCTGCTGCACCGGGAACCGGGGCCGATAGGCGCGGCGCTGGTTAAAGGCATTTACGCCCAGGTAATCTGCGACGGCATCCACCTGCACAAAGCGGCGGTTCTGGCGCTTTACCGTATGTTTACCGCCGACAGAATGATATTGATAAGCGACAGTATGCGCGCCGCCGGAATGCCCGACGGCGAGTACGATCTCGGCGGGCAGAAGATGACGGTAACGGGCGGCGTCGCGCGGACGGCGGAGGGCAATCTGGCGGGGAGCACCGCTTCGCTGCTGCATTGCGTAAAAACCGCCGTCTCGTTCGGGATACCGGAAAACGACGCGGTAAAGATGGCGACCGAAACCCCCGCCGCTCTGCTCGGCGTGAAGAAAGGGAAAATCGCCCCGGGGTACGATGCGGATCTGCTCGTTATGAACCCCGACCTTACTCCGAAAGAGGTTTATATAGGCGGGCGGCGTTTCCTGCCCTGAAAGGCGCCCGCCCTGCTGCGGCGCCGCGGTGTATACGGAAAGAGGCAAAATAAATTGAAAAAATTTCTCGAACGGAAAGGGATTTCCCTGTCCCCGAAAATTTATTTTGTCGACGCGATGGGCTCTATGGCAATGGGGCTTTTCGCGTCGCTGCTTATGGGTACGATTTTAGACACTCTGGCCGAATACACAAAGTTTTCTTTTCTGGCGACGGCGGCCTCGTTTGCCACGCAGGCCACGGGCGCCGTAATAGGGATAGCCGTGGCGAACAGCCTGAAAGCCCCTCCTCTGGTGCTTTACGGCGCCGGCGCGGTGGGGCTCGCGGGGTATTCGTCGGGTTATACGTTTAATATGGCTGGGGGAGAAAAACTGCTGACCGCGGGGCCGGCGGGGGCGTTCTTCGCCGTTATCGTCGCCGCGGAGCTCGGCAAACTCGTATCGAAAGAGACGAAAGTTGACATACTCGTAACCCCCGCGGTAACGGTGCTGTCCGGCGTCGCGGTGTGCCGGCTCATATGCCCCGCCGTCGCGTACGCCATGTATTACGCGGGCCGGTTTTTGAACGTCGCCACCGAAATGCAGCCGTTTCTGATGGGGGTTCTTATCTCGGTAACCGTCGGGGTCGTGCTTACGCTGCCGGTCAGCTCGGCGGCGCTGTGCGCAATGATTGGCATCTCCGGGCTGGCGGGGGGCGCCGCAACGGTCGGGTGCTGCGCGCAAATGATAGGCTTCGCGGCGATAAGCTTCAAAGAGAACCGATTCGCCGGCCTTGTGGCGCAGGGGCTCGGCACCTCTATGCTGCAAATGGGCAATTTAACGAAAAATCCGCGCCTTTGGATCCCTCCCACTCTTTCCGCCGCCGTTCTGGGCCCGCTTTCAACCTGCGTGTTCAAATTAAAAAACACCGGGGTTTCGGCGGGAATGGGCACCTGCGGGCTTGTGGGGCCGTTAGGCGTTATTTCCGCGACCGAGAACTCGGTGCTTAAATGGGTTGGTATTCCGCTGCTGCTGTTCGTGGCGCCGGCGGTTCTGTCGCTTGCCGTCGCCGGGGTTATGCGGAAAGCCGGCTGGATCCGCGAAAACGATCTGAAACTTGATTTATAGGCGGCCCGCTACGAATAACGGCTGTACCGGCGGCGGTTGCGGCGGCGCCTTGCCCGCCGCCTCGCCCGGATTATCGTCGCGCGGATAACAAGCGCGGCGAACGCCAGCAAAAGTATTCCGATTATCACCAGTATCGTATACACAAAAACGTCGATTGTCTTCCAGAACACGATAAGGCGGTTGGCGCGTACCTCCTCGGCGGCCACGATTCCCGTCTCTCCCACCGTTTCGCCGTTCAGTACGAACAGGGCTTTGCCGAGCACCGCGTCTTTTTGCACGGGCGCGGTTATTTTTTTGTATTTTTTGCTCCATTCGGTCGAGATTTTCACATCTTCCGCATCGGCGCCGGATTTAAGCATCGCCCATACGTCTTTTTCAAGCGCCGCGGTAACGTTTTTCCGGAAAGTGTTGCCCGCGCTTTTTATGCTCACAACATCGCCCGCCTTCCCAAGGCAGGTGTAACGGTAAGCGGAGAAGGCGTAATCGAGCATCGCCTTGGCTCCGGTAAACTCGGTTCTGACGGATTTCCCGTTCTCGTATTTCGGCGGGCATTTAAGCAGAACCAGCACAAACCCGGTATCGCCGCGCCGCGCCGAAACGGTGAGACAGCGGCCGGCGCTGTCGGTACTGCCGGTTTTGCCGCCGGTAACATCCGCGCTGTAATACTCGCTGTCTTCGCTTATCATGGGATTGGTCGTTTTTATTACCCGCGCTTCCTGCTTTTCGGTTTCCGGCAGTTCAAAGGAATCGCGCGCCCAGATTTCCCGCAAATCGGGGTATTTTATAAGTTCGCACGCCAGCAGAGCGAGGTCTTTTGCCGTGGTGTAATGATTGTCGTCGTCGAGGCCGTGCGGGTTCACGAAATTGCTGCCGGTCATACCGATTTCGGCGGCTTTTTCGTTCATAAGCTTCGCGAAAGCCGTGTTGCCGCCCGCGATAAATTCGGCGAGGACATTCGCGGCGTCGTTCGCCGAACAGACAAGCAGCAGGTTCAGCAGCTCCCGCGGGGTGTAGGTTTCTCCCGCTATCAGCCCGCCGGTAGACGATCCCGTGCCGTTAAGCTGGTCCACCGCGTTGTTTGAAACCGTAACCCGCTGCCCGTCGAGATCTTCGGTGCGGTCGGCGACCACAACGGCGGTCAGCATTTTCGTAAGCGAGGCGGGACTCATCTTCGATTCCGCGTTTTTCGATTCCATTATCTCGCCGTCGGCCGCGTTGGCAAGCGCATAGGCGGAGGCGGATAGTTCGGGGGGCGCGGTATCGGCGGCGGCAAACGGCGTAAAAGCCGCGGCGCAGAAAATCAGCGCAATCGCGAAACAGCAAATTTTTTTCAATTCATTATTCCTCCGTAACGGAAACGGCTTCGCCGCGCCCGGTTAAAAAACTTCGGTGGCTTTCCGTTCGACCTCCAGCAAACGGCGGTAGCTTTCCATATACGCGCCGAAACCGGCCGCGTCGTCGGGATCGGGGGTTATAACGGTCGACTCGGAGCCGGCGAACACCTTGTCGGTCAAAAAGCTTTCAAGCGTCTCGCCCTGGTTTTTAACGCACGTGTACGCCGCGAGCAGTGCCATGCCGTAAGGGCCGCCTTCCCCCGCGCTTACGCGGCAGGTTATCGGCACTCCGCACGCCGCCGCCATAAGCCGCTGCCCCACAACCGGGGTTTTGAAAAAGCCGCCGTGGCCGGTGAGCGTGTCGATCTTCACGTGCTCGTCGGCCAGAATATCCAGTCCTATCCGCAGTGTCGCCATGCAGGAATACAGCACCGCGCGGAACATATTCGGTAAAGTGAAGTGAGCGCCGGGTCTGCGGATGAGCATCGGGATTCCCGAATCGAGATGAACCACCCCTTCGCCCGCCATATAGTTGCAGACGAGAACTCCCCCGCAGTCGCGCTCCCCTTCGAGAGCCAGCCGGTACAAAGCCGTGTACGCGTCGCCGTCTTTTACCGGGGCGCCGAACAGCTCCGCCGCCTCTTTAAGCAGCGAGACCCACGCGTTTGAATCGTTGGTGCCGTTGTTCGCCTGCACCATCGCCACGCCGTGCAGGCTCGGGGTGGTGACGATGTTGATCTCCGGCCGGACTTTTGTCAGCGGACGTTCGAGTATTACGGATGCCACTACCGACGTTCCGCCTGAAACACTGCCGGTGCGGGGAGCCACGGCGCCGGTCGCGACTATCCCGGTGTCGACATCTCCCTCCGGCGGGGCCAACGGCGTGCCGGGTTTTACTCCTCCGCCCAGCAGCAGCGAACCCTCCCGGGTCAGCCGCCCGGCGATTTCACCCGCGGGCAGCACCCGCGGCAGCAGTTCTTCCGCCGTGCGCGGCATACCGTGTTCCGCCGCGAGAACGTCGAACCGCCGCAGCATTTCCGCGTTGTAATTTTTTGTTTCGCAATCGATCGGGAATATACCGGAACCGTCTCCCGCGCCTATGACGTTTTCGCCGGTAAGGAGAAAGTGGATATATCCCGACAGGGTGGTGATGTGCGCGATTTTCGGGACGTATTCCTCCCCGTTCAGTATCGCCTGATACAGGTGCGCGATGCTCCACCGCTGTGGGATATTGAAGCCGAAAAGATCCGTGAGGATTTTCGCCGCCTCCGCCGTAATCGTGTTCTGCCAGGTGCGGAAAGGCGTCAGCAGGTTCCACTCGCGGTCGAACGCCAGCAGACCGTGCATCATGCCGGAAACGCCCATGCAGACGACATCGCCGGCGTTGCCGACTCCCGTTACCGCCGTTTTAACCCCTTCGAGCGCCTCCTTGAGGTCGTATGTCCAAATCCCGTTCTCAAAGCTGCTTTTCCAGACATATTCGCCCGACGACACCGGTTTGAACCCGCCGTCGATTGCGACGGCTTTAATCCTCGTCGAGCCGAGCTCCAGACCCAGGAACAGCTTTCCGTCAGTGTTTTCCGTAATGACTCCCTCCCTTGAATTTACCGCCCGGCCCGCGCCGCGTGAAAATCGTCGTTCCGGGGGCGGCGTGTGCGCGGCGCCGTTTTTATTATTGTACTACATTCAAACCCTCTTTTCAACCGCCAAATGTGTCCCGCCCGGCGCGGGCAGTGCCCGGCCGGCAGTGCCGACGGCCATGACGCGCAATTCGGTTTATTGCGCGACGGAAGCCGAACAGCCCGCGAATATGGAATCGGCTAAACTCGCGGGCAATTTACTGAAGTTTTGCGCATAATTAAACATCGCGACCGAGGGTGCCGGCACCGCCGGCCGCGGGCGGTTTTTAAGCTTTTCTTTTCCTGTTTATCACTGCTTGCGCGGCTTTGATTTTTGCTTTTCTTTTCTTCTCTTTTTATATTTTGCGCGGCTTTAACACCAAAAG
>CAZRRV010000048.1:0-10855 GCA_964602735.1 uncultured Eubacteriales bacterium | reverse complement strand
TAAAAAGAGAACGCGCCCGAACCCATTCGACCCGAAACGGTAGCGACAATATCACTGTCCCCCGTAAAATTGGCGACAATGCCCGAGGCAACCGCGCAATTTAACGCTATGGTTTCACTCGGAATATTATTGCCGTCTAAACTTCGGATATGCGGGGGCAAAGACACTTTTGTGACGGCGGTATTTCCCGCCTCAAATTTATGATACGCGTCGAAATGCGAAATGACATAATCTCCGCGCGTAACAGGCAAAACGGCTAATTGGTTATCCGAAAACGGTTTCGGAAGATTTATGGAGTGATCGAATTTTACCATTAAACGGGGTTCGCGGAATTCTTTTATCTGTGAGGCGGATATATTGAAAAAGCCGTCTTTTTCGATATGGCGGAGGATGTCGTATTTATCGAAAAGCTTTTCCCATGCGGCGTCGGTCAGACCCGCGCTATTCATAGTTCCTCACCACAACCTCGTCAACGCCGCCGCGCTTATTCCCCGCCGAATTTATAGCGCGTTTCGCCCGAACAACCGTAATATTATATTTTGAATACTGTTCCAAAATAAAAGGGGTAGCGGAATTCGACAGCATGAATTTAATACCCCGCCCGTTTAATTCGTCGCAACAGCCGCGCAGTCTTACCTGTTCGTCTTTTGAAAATCCGCCTTTTGAATAACCGGTAAAATTTGAAGTTCCCGATACCGGGTCATAAGGGGGATCGAGGTATACAAATGTTTCTTTTGTAATGCCTCTCAACACATCCGCGTAATCGACCGACGAAAAATATACTTCGGCGGTATTAAAATACGCGCTGACCGCCCTCAGCACGGGCTCGTTTACAATATTCGGATTGCGGTAATTCCCGAACGGGGAATTAAACTCACCGGCGTTATTGACACGATATAATCCGTTGTAACAGGTTTTATTCAAATAAAGAATCCGGGCGGCCCTTTGAACGGGGGAGAGGGAATTGTATTTTTCTCTGTCTCTGTCGCGATTACGGACGGCATAGAAGAAATCGGGCTCGTTTTTGTAATTTTTCAATTCGCCGATCAGTTCGTCGACTTTTTCTTTTATAACGGTATAAACGCAAATTAAATCCGTGTTAATATCATTAACATAGGCAGTATCGGGCTGCAGGTGAAACAACAGGGCCCCGCCGCCGACAAAAGGCTCGCAGTATGATGTTATGTTCGCGGGGAGAAGCGGCGTTAAAGTATCGATAAGCTGCCGCTTACCGCCCGCCCATTTCAAAACAGGCGCTATAAGCCCGTTTTTCTCCATGGTTCGCGCCGCTCCTTTCCGCGGGTACAACCCCGGCGTATATTATTATATCCGTGAGAAAAATGTAAAGCAAGCGTTAAACGGCAACAATTCCCGTTATCGGCCGGTACAGACAGGCGGGATAAGCGGCCGACGGAAAATTCCCGGCACGCAATTCGCGTTTCGGGACTTTCGGTTGACAGCGTACTTCGGAAAAGATGCGCTTTACACGCGGGCGCACTGCCGTGGTACGGTAAAAGCCCCGGCAAGCGGATTGCGTGCCGGGGCTCCCGACTGGCCCGCCCGGAGGGATTCGAACCCCCGGCCTTCAGAATCGGAATCTGCTGCGATATCCAGCTTCGCTACGGGCGGACGGCGTTATTTCGCGCCGAGAATTTCGGCGACGATTTTGTCGGCGGCTTTTAAGGCGGCTTTGCCCCGCTTGCTTTTCGCGTTTTTATCCGACAGTTGGCGAACGCACAGATAAATATTTTTCGAGAAGCCGGAGCCGGTGATTTCTTTGTATTTTTTTTCAACCGCGGTGCCGTTCAGTTTTAACGCTATTCCATTATACTCCTTAAAGTTCGGGTCGTCAACCCACAAATTCCCCTCGGAAACATCCGCGTATTTGGCGACGGCATCGTCGTCGAGCACAAACAGCACCGCGCTGTTGTCGCCGAACTGAGCCTGAAATTTCATTTGCATGGCCATGGATACGCCGCTGTCGCTGTCGGGGTTGTAAGAGCAGTCGATAATTTCGGCTTTTTTCACGCCGTCGCCGTTTGTGTCGCCGCATATATTCGAAAAATATTCATCGAGCTGTTCCGTCGCCGCCCCGAACCCCGTGCCTCCGGTTTGCGCGGCGATTACAATGTCCGGCCGCTTGTTCCTTACGATCGTAACCACGATGCCCACCACGATCGCCAGAGCCAGAGCGCCGATGATAAAATAAACCCTGTGATATACCCAGAAATTCGCCGCGGCCGCTTTCCCCGTGAGTTTGGGAGGTTCTTTGTGCTCCTCAACCGGGGCCTCCTCCAGTCCCTGCCTTATTCTTTTAAGGCGAATAAGATCGTCGTCGCGGCGGTTGTGTGACTGTCCGCTCATAATATCCTTCTTTCATTCCCCGAGACCCGTTTATCGCGGGGCGGACGCCGTATATTATGTAAAAGGGGTAAGGTCGTCGAGCAGCAGCATCTCCCGCGTTATTATGTATCCGGGGGCGCAGTCGCCGGTGTAAAACGCCGCCAGAAGCGGAGCGGGGCTTAAATATTCCGCGCCCGCGCCGAGCGTTAAAACGAGGCTGTCGCCGTCGAAACCGTGTTCTTTTATTTTCGGGGCGGCGTCGATCGTTACCTCAACGCCTTTTTTCCCGCGCTTTGAAACGGGTATGTGCCCGCGCGACAGAAAATCTTTCCAGGCGCCCCTGTCCGGCGGGTCGAAAAAGTTTACCCTGTAGCGGCAGAAGGCGATTTTTCCCGGCTTTTCGCGAGGGGCGGCGGCCTTAAACGCGTGGAATCCCGCCGTTTCGCAGGCGTTAAGCGCGGGAAGAATCGATTCGACGGGGAAACCGCCGTCGTCGAGCACCGTGTCCGCCGCCTCGTATTCGCTTTCAAACCCCAACGGAAGCGGCATCGCGAACGACAGCAGCATATGGCGGTGAAATCCTTCGGAATATTTGAACGGCAGCCGCGCGCGCCGGGCGAGCCGCGTAAAATATCTCGCCGTATCGAGGTGCGAAATAAATCTCATCGCCCCGGTTTTCGAGAAGAATATCCTAACATTTTCCAACGCAAACACCGGCTTTGTATTTTGACGCCCCGCAGCCCGAACATTTTTCGCGGCAGGAGGGGGTTGTTTCTCCGCGCAGCGCCGCCCCGTATTCTTCTGCGAGGAACGCTTTCGTTACCCCGAAATCGAGATGATCCCACGGCATCGTTTCGCCCGGTTCCCGTTCGCGGTTCGCGTAAAAAGCGGGATCGACGCCGCAGTCGGCGAACGCCCGCGTCCATTTTTCGAAAGAAAAACATTCGCTCCACGCGTCGAATTCGCAACCGAGTTCAACCGCCCGTTCGAGAACGGCGCCCAGACGCCTGTCGCCGCGCGAGAATACCGCTTCAAGGAACGAAAGGCGCGGGTCGGGGGAAGACATCGAAATTTTCCGGCTTCCCAGATGTTCCGCGATAAACGCCTGTTTCGCGCGGAGGGTTTCAACGCTGTCCTGCGCCGCGAATTCAAACGGGGTGTCGGGCTTCGGCACAAACGGGGAAACGGATACCGAAACATTTACCGCTCTGCCTTTCGGTTTCGCGGGATTTTTGTAATACAGGTCTACCGTTTTCCGCGCGAGTTCGCCGATTGCAAGCAGGTCGTCATCCGTTTCGGTCGGCAGTCCGCACATAAAATACAGCTTGACCTGCGTGTACCCGCTTTCAAACGCGGCGCGGCAGGTGTTAAGCACCTCGGCTTCGGTGATGTTCTTGTTTATAACGTTCCGCAGCCGCTGCGAGCCGGCCTCCGGCGCGAAAGTAAGCCCCGATTTTTTTATCCTGCTCACTTTGTCGATAAGCGCGGGGGAAAAGCTGTCGACCCGCAGGCTCGGCAGGGCTATCGCGGTGTGTGTTTTGTCGGTCCATTCGAGCATACGGTTCAGCAGGGGTTCAAGCTCCGAATAATCCCCCGTCGAAAGCGACGTAACCGAGATTTCTCCGTACCCGGTCGATTCGCACAGGGCTTTCGCCTCGCGGTTCGCCACCTCGGCGGATTTTTCCCTTACCGGGCGGCCGATAAATCCGGCCTGGCAGAATCTGCACCCGCGGGTGCAGCCGCGGAAGAGTTCGATCACGGCGCGATCGTGCACCGTTTCGATAAGCGGCACCGGCACCGTTTCCGGGTAGTAGGAGGCGTTCATATCCCGCACGATCCGCTTGTGTACGATCGAAGGCGCCCCGCCGGACGGCGTAACTTTTTTTATTCTGCCGTCGGGAAAATACGATACGCCGTAAAGCGAGGGGACATAAACGCCCTCGATTTGCGCGGCCTCGCGCAGAAATTCGGCTTTGGACGAGCCGGCGCGCCTGTGCTTTTTGTAAAGGTCGATAAGCTGTAAATCGACCTCTTCGCCCTCCCCGAGGAAGAAAATATCTATAAAATCGGCGAGCGGCTCCGGATTCGCGGCGCACGGCCCGCCCGCGACCACAAGGTTTTTGAGACCCGGGCGATCGGCGGATCGTATCGGCACCCCGCCGGCTTTCAGCATTTTCAGCACATTCGTGTAGCACATTTCGTACTGCAGGGTGAATCCTATAATATCGAACTCGTAAAGCGGATCGCGGCTTTCTATGGCGAAAAGCGGCATATTCTCCCGGCGCAGAAGTTCTTCAAAATCCGTCCACGGGGCGAAAACCCGTTCGCACCATATATCGTCGCGGGCGTTAAACTGCGAGTAGAGTATTTTTATCCCGAGGTGCGACATACCGATTTCGTAAGTATCGGGGAACGCGAACGCGAAACGGATATCGACCTTCGTCTTGTCTTTGTACACCGCGCCGGGTTCGCCCCCGCTGTAACGCCCCGGCTTTTCCGCAAGCGGGAGCAGTTTTTCCAGTTTTGAAACATTCATAAAATTTAACCTGCCATCGGCGGTTGAAACATCGCCCGAATTATGCTAAAATATTTTCCACACAATATGAAAGGTCGGATAATTACGGAACCGTTCGCTCTTTATCCCGCGGATATTCTGCTGCCCCGCGGGGGATTTGAAAAATGGGCGGTCATCGCCTGCGACCAGCACACATCGGAACCCGCCTACTGGGAAAATGTGAGAAAAACCGTCGGAGATTCGCCCTCGGCGCTTAATATGATACTGCCCGAGGTCTATTTGAACGACCGCCCCCGCGAGCGCGCCGACGCCGCGATCGCAACGATGTACGAATATCTTCAAAACGGAGTGTTCGACCTGCGGGAAGACTCGATGCTGTATGTCGAGCGGCGTGTGAGCGGCGGAATACGCAAAGGTATTGTGGCGGCTGTGGATCTGCGCGATTACGATCCGTCGCCGTGCGCTTCGTCGAAAATACGCGCCACCGAGGAGACCGTCCCCGAACGGGTGCCGCCGCGGGTAAAAATGCGCGAGAAGGCTCCGCTTGAAATGCCGCATACCCTGCTGCTGATCGACGATCCGGGCAGAACCGTTATCGAACCCTGCGGAGACAGGAAGCATCTGTTCGGGAAAGCGTACGATTTCGACCTTATGTACGGCGGAGGCCGTATAACCGGCCGGTTCCTTGACGACGTCGAAAAGGAGAGAATATGGTCTGCCATGCGCTCGCTCGACGGCGGATCCGACAATTCGCCGCTTCTGGCGGTGGGTGACGGCAACCACTCGCTTGCCGCCGCCAAAGCCTGCTACGACCGCAACCCGACCGTCGAAAACCGATTTTCGCTTGCCGAAATTGTAAATCTGCGGTGCGAATCGCTCGTTTTCGAGCCGATATACCGCCTGGTGCGGGGGGCGGATCCCGAAAAACTCGCCGATATGTTCCTCTCGGAGTTCCCGCGCGCGGAAGCGGGCTCCGGGTTTACCCTCCTTTACGGCGGCGGGGAGATCGCCGTCACCGCGGAGCGAAACGGGCTTCCGGTCGCGGCGCTGCAGAACTTTCTCGAAAAGGCGGCCGCCGTTATGCCGGGTTTAACCGTCGATTATATCCACGGAGCCGATACATTGCGGCGGCTGTCGGCCGAGCCCGGCGCCGCGGGCTTCCTGTTCGAGGGGATAAGCAAAGAGGAGCTTTTCCCCGCCGTGGCGGAAAACGGCAGCCTTCCCCGGAAAACATTTTCCATGGGGGAGGCGAACGATAAACGTTATTACCTCGAATGCAGGAAAATCACACCGCTTGAGTGAGCGGCAAAGCCCGCGCGTTCACCGTTCGGAACCGTTCCCGGTTCCCCCGGTTATACCGGTATTCTCTTTAACGGTCGAAAACACTATTTTCGTATCGGTGGCTCCGAATTTCTGCAACTCGTTTATAAAGGCGTCGAGCTTTTCGGTGCTTTCAAACGCCACTTTAAGAAGGATCGAGTGCCGCCCGGTTACGCAGTGGCACTCGAGTATATTCTCGCGCTTTTCCACAAACGGGTAAAATTCGGCTTTTTGAGCGGGCTGCAATTCCAGGTTTACAAACGCCGTTATCGGGTAGCCGAGTTTTTTGCGGTCGATTTTCGCTGTATAGCCGGTTATAACCCCGGATTCCTCCAGCTTCGCTACCCGAGCCGCCGCCGCTGGGGAGGACATATAAAGTTCCGCCGCGAGCTGCTTAAACGGCATTCTCGCGTTTTCCTGAAGAAGATCCGTGATTTTTCCGTCGATCGCGTCCGTAAAACCGGCCACCTTTCGCTTTCTGTATTATCCGAACGCGCAAATTATACCATAAACGCCGGAGTTTTGCCATATCCGACGGAAACATTCAGGTAAAATTTGCGGTTTCTTAAAAAAGCGTTAAAAATTTACGGCAATACCGTATAAAGACCCGGCGTCAGATGCGCCGTCGGATTTTCCGTTAAGAGAAAGCAAAAAGCGCAGGGAATACTTTGTGTATTCCCGGGCATTTTTGTAAAATATAACGGAAAATGCCGGGCAGATGACGTGCGAAGCCGTTAAGCGGTCACCCGGCGGCGTTGCCTTATTCCCCCGGGCGTTAAACCGCGAGCGATACTGACCGCGCGGAAAACACACTCCGTACCGCCGCTACTTAAACAGCCCCTTAAGCTTGAACACCAGCGCCACCGCGGCGGTAACGGCGACGGCAATCACGAGAGGGATCACTATCGAGCCGGCGCCCGGCAACCCCGTATCCCCGATGTTCATGCCGTAAAAGCTGAACACCATGGTGGGTATCGACATCACAATGGTAAGCGATGTGAGAACCTTCATCACGATATTCAGATTGTTAGATATTACCGACGCGAACGCGTCCATCGTTCCGCTTAAAATGCTTAAATAAATATTGCACATTTCCAGCGCCTGCCGGATTTCAATCATAACATCATCAAGCAGTTCGCTGTCTTCGTCGTACATCTTTATAAAATTGTTTTTCGTTATTTTCTGCAGCGTAAGTTCGTTGGCTTTAAGCGATGTTTGGAAATACACGAGCGATTTTTCGTAATCGAGCATTCCGGTAAGCTCTTTGTTGCGCATCGAACGGCGGAGTTTCACCTCGAGTTCGGTGGAATGCTTGTCGATCGCCTTAAGGTGGCTTAAATACCGCTTCGTTACCCGCATCAGGATCTGGAAAACGAACTGCGTTTTGTACGCCGTATTCACGTTTTTCTCTTTCCCGTCGGCAAAATCCTTTATAACCGTGTTGTCTTTAATCGACACGGTTATCAGATGCTCCGGGGTGAGGATTATGCTTATCGGCATAGTAGAATAGCTTATGCCGTCGTCGGTCTTGCTCGAAAACGGTATATCTACGACGATGAGCCTTATATCGTCTTCCCTCTCGATATGCGACGACTCCTCTTCGTCGAGCGCCTCGGTCATAAATTCGGGCGGCACGCCCAGATCCCGCTCGATCCATGCCACCTCGTCCGGCTCCGGCGCCACGACATTTATCCAGCAGCCGTTTTCGCGTTCGCTTAATTCGCGCATGCCGCCGGATTCGCAACTGTAAAATTTTACCATGGTTACGCCTCCCGTCGCGGGACGCGAAACCTCAGCGACCGGCTCGCGCCCCGTTACATAATTTTGTTTTCCGCCTACTTCGTCCGGGGTCCGAGCTCAATCCGTTTCACTTCCTTTATTTCCGTCGATTTACCGGTTCGGCCGCGCGGTTTTGCCTGTTCGCGCCTGCCTTACGCCGGTACTAATACAGTATACTCCGTTTTCCGCCGAAAGGAAAGTATTTTTTTGCCGGCAGCCGGCAACCGGCGCGAAAACGCCGGGAAATTTCGGCGTATTACGGTTCCCGTTTCGGTAAAACCGTTAAGGCAACACCGCGTAAAGACCCGGCGTCGGATGCGCCGTCGGATTTTTCGTTAAGAGAAAGCAAAAAGCGCGGGGAATACTTTCCTGTATTTCCGGGCATTCTTGTGAAATATAACGGAAAATCCGCAAGCAGATGACCTGCAAAGCCGTTAGGCGGTTATTATGCGGTTTGCCTTAAGGCAATGCAGCGTAAAGACCCGGTGTCGGATGCGCCGTCGGATTTTTCGTTAAGAGAAAGCAAAAAGCGCGGGAAATATTTTGTGCCTTTCCGGGCATTCTTGTGAAATATAGCGGGAAAATGCCGGCGGATGACATTTGGAGCCGTCAGCCGGTCGGCCGGCGGTTTTGCCTTGAATTTCGCTTTGCAATCGAGGCGCGGGATTATGTTACGGACGGTGAGAGACGCGCGGTACGGCCGTTAATCAGCCGAGAAACCCACGGGCGGGGTCACGGTGTTCGGCGCGGGGAACGCGGCGCCGAAAGAAGCGCGGCGCGTTCGGTTCGCCGCCCGAACCGCCCGGAATGCGGCTGTAACAGCAGAGAAAACGAAGCGGCGGGTAAAAACCCGCCGCCGTTTGCGGAGGCACCACCCGGAATCGAACCGGGGATGAAGGTTTTGCAGACCTCTGCCTTACCTCTTGGCTATGGTGCCCGAAAAAAGGCGCCGGGCGAAAGCCCGAACGCCCGCGGAGCGGATTACGAGGCTCGAACTCGCTACCTCCACCTTGGCAAGGTGGCGCTCTACCGGATGAGCTAAATCCGCAAAATATGGTGCCTCCGATCGGAATCGAACCAATGACACGAGGATTTTCAGTCCTCTGCTCTACCGACTGAGCTACAGAGGCATATGGCGACCCGAACGAGGCTCGAACTCGTGACCTCTAGCGTGACAGGCTAGCGTTCTAACCAACTGAACTACCGGGCCGAATCGCGGTGGGAACAACAGGGCTCGAACCTGTGACCCCTTGCTTGTAAGGCAAGTGCTCTCCCAGCTGAGCTATGCTCCCGCGGCAGTTACCGCCGCATGAAATCGTTCCTCACCGGCGTCGAAGTTTATACTATCATATTCCGTCCGACTTGTCAACAAAAAAATTCCGGTGATTGCCAAACATCTTTTCTTATACCCCGCTTGCAACCGTTCCTCTCTTTTCCGATACGGGCGCGCCCGCCGGCGCTCCCCGTGTCCGTCAAAGCACGGGCGCGAGAAGTTTTGTTTCAGGCGCCGCGCGATGCCGCGGCGGGGGCAGACACGTCCAAACGCCGGGCCGGCCCGCGGCAATTCGCGGTATAACGGGAATTTTTCCCGTTATACGGCGCGAACGGGATTTTTTTGTTTTCCCCTGCCGGGTTATTTGAACGGCAGCACGCGGACGCGTATTACCTCGCCGAGGGCGTCGAGCGTATCCGCTATGGAACGCAGTTTCGCCCCGTCGTCGGAATCGACATCAAGCATTGTGTACGCAATATCGTTTTTGGAACGGTTCAGCATATTCTCGATGTTTATTCCGGCGGAGGAGATGGCGCCGGTAATCTTGTTTATAATCGCCGGCACATTGCGATGGATAACCGTTATCCTCGACAAACCGCCCCGGGCCATCACAGCGCCGGGCAGATTAACCGAATTGCTGATGTTCCCCGTTTCTAGATAATCGATAAGCTCGTCCGCCGCCATTCTCGCGCAGTTGTCTTCCGACTCGTATGTGGACGCGCCCAGATGCGGCAGCGCGACGACATTTTCCGCGCAAAGCAGGTCATCGTTCGGAAAATCGGTAACATAGCAGGCGATTTTGCCTTCCGACAGCGCCCGCAGAACATCCCCGGTGTTGACAAGCTCCCCGCGCGCAAAGTTGAGAAGGCGAACCCCGGTTTTCATCCCGGATATCGCGTCGCCGTTAATCATTCCTTTGGTATCGGCGTTGCACGGCAAATGCAGGGTGATGTAATCCGCCTGCCCGTATACCGACGCGGCGTCGGACGCCACGGTGACATGATGCGACAGCGCAAGCGCCGCCGGCACCGACAGGAACGGATCGTAACCGATAACCTTCATTCCGAGCCGAACCGCCATATTCGCGACCAGTTCGCCTATGGCTCCGAGGCCGATAACGCCGAGGGTTTTGCCTTTGATTTCCGGCCCCGCGAAGGCCGATTTTCCTTTTTCAACAAGCTTGGCGACGTCGTTTCCGCTGCCTTTCAAACCCTCGACCCACTTCACCGCGGGAATAATCCTGCGCGAGGAGGCCAGCAGCCCGAACAGCACCAGCTCTTTTACCGCGTTTGCGTTTGCACCGGGGGTATTAAACACCGCTATACCCTCCGCGGAGCAGCGATCGATCGGAATGTTGTTTGTGCCGGCTCCCGCCCGCGCAATCGCCAGCAGAGATTTCGGGAACGGCTCGTCATGCAATACCGCGGAGCGCACTATGGCTCCGACCGGTTCGCTTACATCTTCCCCGCAGACGTAACGCCCGCCGTCGAACCGCGAAAGACCCGCCGGCGAAATCTTATTGTATGTTTTAATTTCAAGCATAAACGATTTCCTTTCCGAATTTATAAAGCGATAACGCTCCGACAGTTGCAAGTATAACAAACTTCGCGCCGAAAGTCAACCGC
>CAZRRV010000047.1:0-11543 GCA_964602735.1 uncultured Eubacteriales bacterium | reverse complement strand
ATCGCGTCGATAGTCGCCTTAATAAGGTTATCGGGCATCGGTTCACTGTACGGGTTGTTGTCGCTCGCATAAACGGAATAGCACTGAAGATCGATATCTCCGCCCGCGGAGTCTTCGGCTTTTGCCGCATTATAATGCGCGTTCACGGCGGCTTTATAATACGCCGCCGTCATCAGTGTCTGGAAAATGACGGGCGTCGCAGCGCCGGAGCCGGAGAGCTGACCGACATTGTACAGTCCACCGTCGATCACTTGCTTACTGTTATACGCAAGATCGTAATTCCAGTTGACGTTGTTCCAGGCGCTGACCTCTTTTCTCCACGGATTGTCATTATTATCCGGTTCGGCCTGCGACTGAACCCACGCTATATCCGTCGCCTGACCGTCCGTAATATGCAGCAGAGCCGGTATACGCGAGTATTTTTTCCCCGAGTCGCTCGTGAAAGTCGTCTCCTCGTTGCCGGTGATAAATTGATCCATCGCGGCGGCAAGCCCCGCCTGGGGGTTGGTTATGTGGCCGACTTGAAAGGGGCTACCTTCTGTGCCGTCGCCCTCCGTCGCGCCGCCTGTTCCCCGGTTTGTGGCGTTCCCTGATCCGACGTTGGTACCATGCACTTCTGTATTGCTTTTCCCGTCATTACTGCCCTTATATGTTTTAACTTCACCGGTGCCGTCACCGTTAACGGTTTTTACTGTCGCCGTAATCGAGAAATGCAAGCCTTGAGTGCCGTATGTGTCTATCCATTCCGCCTTCAGAAAATCGTCGTTTCCGTTCTTTGTGTAATGACCCAGCGGCACCAACACCGCGGCGGTGGAACCGTAAATCGTGATGCCGAACCGGGAATTGGGATTTGCCATAAGTAAAGTTTCAATAGCGGCGTTCAAAGCTTTAACCGTTTTGTTAATAGGGAGGTTTCCGTTATCAAAATCGTTCCGCGTGCCGGGCGTATTGCCACTGTTCCCCGAATCATTTTTCGCGCCCATAGAGCCGGAAACATCAAGAAGAAACATCAGATCTATGGGAATATTCTCGTTCACCAGTTCGCTGCTGCCGAGCGCGGAAAAAACCTCGAGAAAATCGGAATTAAGGGTAACACTGCCGCCTGCGCCGTCGAGCCCCGGGATCAGCGTTAAAGCATTGTCGGAGAATCTACGGGCGAAACTGCCGTAAAGCTGATTAACGGTCTGAGCGTTCGCAAAAACGCTTTTATCCGTCCAGAGGCGGCCGGCGTTGCGGGTATCTTTCGTAAAATCAAGCATTTCCAGATAGGAATCCATGGTCGAGGGGTCGGATTCGCGTCTCACCGTGCCGTTTGTAACGCGGGACTGTTCCGCCGCCGACACCGACGAAAACAGCGTAATGCCGGCAAAGGTCGTCACAAGCATAACAAGGCACAAAACAAACGCCACGAAGCCTCGCCACGAGCCGTTTCCGCTCTTCTTCGCGCTTTTTTTCGCCCGACGTATGAACTTTTGCATTTCCCGTTCCCCCGTATTTCAGATATTATTCAAACGGAACACCGCCAAAAAGTGTACTTTTTGACAGAGCGGGAACCCGCCGGCGCGGCAGCGGGTTTTTGAAAAACGCGAAATTGAAAACAGCGCCGCATACAAGCCCGGCGCCGGCGGGTTTTGTCGGATGAAACAAAAGCGCGAAAAATATTTTGTATATTTTAGCGTATTTTGGAAAATCCGACGGAATATACCGGCAGTCGGCACGCAAAGCCGTTTGGCGGTTATTTTACGGTGTTGCCGTAAAAAAATTGTATTGACTTTTTTCCCCCGCCGGTGTATAATTGCTAATGTGTTTAAGAGTTGTCAAAAAGTACACTTTTTGGCGGCTCTATTTTTCTCCGCGTTCGCGGCTTTTTTTGCGTTTCAGCCGGCGGCGGAAAGTGGATTCGCTGACGCCGCTCCGCTTTACCGCTTCGGCGAACGGAAGCTCTCCGTTTATATAACGCGTTAATACCTCACCGAGATTTTCCGGGTTCGTTTCGGGTCTTCCGAATTTCACGCCCCTCGCTTTCGCCGCCGCGATGCCCTGCTCCTGGCGACGGCGGATATTCTCCCGCTCGTTCTGCGCGACAAACGAGAGAATTTGCAGCACGAGATCGGCGATAAACGCGCCGAGAAGATCCTTGCCGCGCCGGGTATCGAGCAGCGGCATATCGAGGACAACGATGTCGACACCTTTCTCCTTTGTGAGTATGCGCCACTGGTTCTGAATTTCCTCGTAATCGCGTCCGAGACGGTCGATGCTTAAAATATACAGCAAATCCCCGCGCCGCAGCCGTTCCACCATACTGCGGTAGCGCGGCCGCTCGAAATCTTTGCCCGACTGCCTGTCGAAAAAAATATTGCGGCGCGGAATGTCGCGCCCGCTTAAAGCCGCAAACTGCCTGTCCCCGTTCTGGTCGGCGCTCGAAACGCGGATATATCCGTAAGTGTTCATAATCCGTTCCCTCCCGTTTTTCTGCGGCGGCGGGTAATCCTCCTCTCCGCGTTACATTATTATACAGCGGCGGGATCCGGCGTTTATTCTTTTATTGAAATACGCGGCGCGGAGTGGTATACTGTACTTCACCGGGCGATACCGCGCGAAAACGGCGCGCGGCAACGCCCTAATAAATCAGCCGCCCGCCGCCGTACAAGCGAACGGGCGCAATCGTATCACGGAGGGGATTTTTTGAACTTTCACTCGAAAACGGCCGCCGAAACCGCGGCGGAACTTGCCTCAGACGAAAGCGCCGGGCTGACCTCGGCGGAGGCCTCCGCAAGGCTCGGGAAATACGGTGCGAACAAACTGCGCGAGAAGAAAAAGAAAACTCTGCTGCGACGGTTCATCGACCAGTTTAAGGATGTTATGATTCTCATTCTTATAGCCGCCGCCGCCGTTTCGTTCGCCATAGCGTGCGTGGAGGGCGACCCGCAGGAATTTTTCGAGCCGGTGCTTATTCTCGTCATCGTCGTAATCAACGCGATTATGGGGGTTGTGCAGGAAAGCAAGGCCGAAAAAGCCCTCGACGCGCTGAAAAATATGTCGGCTCCGCACGCGCGCGTAATACGCGACGGAGCGGAAGCGGTGATCGACGCGGCGGAACTTGTGCCGGGCGACATTATCCGGCTTGAGGCCGGCGATTTTGTGCCGGCCGACGCGCGGCTGATTAAAAGCACGAGCCTGAAATGCGAGGAATCGGCGCTTACCGGCGAATCGGTTCCCTCGGAAAAAGACGCCGACGCGGTTTGCGACGAAAAAGCCGCGACAGGCGACCGCGCGAACATGATTTTTTCGGGTTGTTCGGTTACATACGGAACCGCGACGGCGATTGTTACCGCGACGGGAATGAACACCGAAATGGGGAAAATCGCCGACCTGTTAGACAGCGAGGAGGACAACGAAACCCCCCTGCAGAAAAAGCTGGCGCAGCTGGGCAAATATCTCGGAATAATCGCGCTCGCCGCCTGCGCCGTGGTGTTCGGAGTGGGTCTGTTCAACAACATGGATCCGCTCGAAATCTTTATGACCGCGGTTTCGCTCGCGGTATCCGCGATCCCCGAAGGGCTGCCCGCGATTGTTACCATAATTCTCGCGATCGGCGTGCAGAGAATGGTTAAAAAGAACGCCATTATCCGCCGCCTCCCCGCCGTGGAAACGCTGGGCAGCGCCTCGATTATATGTTCCGACAAAACCGGGACCCTTACCCAGAACCGCATGACCCTCGTAAAAGCGTATGCCGACGGGGCGGGCGAGCCGGAGCAAATCACCTCGAACTGCTCGGAACCCGTTAAAAAACTTTTGCGGTACGGCACCCTGTGCAGCGACGGCTCGGTGATTTTCAAAGACGGCGGCGAACAGCACATAGGCGACCCCACCGAAACGGCGATAGTGGTCGCGGCGCACAAAAACGGCATGGAAAAAGACGATTTGAACGCCGACTGCCCCCGCCTGGGCGAAATACCTTTCGATTCCGACCGAAAGCTTATGACTACCGTAAACAGGATCGACGGAAAGCTGATCGTAATCGTAAAAGGCGCGTTCGATGTGATGATGTCGAAATGCACGGCGGGAGACCTGGAAACGGCGAAATCGATGAACGACCTTATGAGCTCGTCCGCGCTGCGGGTGCTGGCGATCGGCTGCAAGGAAATCGAAACACTGCCCGACGAATTTCTGCCGGAAGAACTTGAAAACGGTCTTACATTCCTGGGGCTTGTAGGAATGATAGACCCGCCGCGCCCGGAAGCCAAAGAAGCGGTGGAAATCTGCCGCAAAGCCGGAATAAAGCCGGTTATGATTACCGGCGACCATGTTGTTACGGCCTCGGCAATCGCGAAAGATTTGGGCATATTAACCGAATACGACAGGGCGATAACCGGAGCCGAACTCGACGCCATGACCGACGACGAACTTGACGAACAGGTTGAACATATCGCGGTATACGCCCGTGTGTCGCCTGAAAACAAAATCCGCATAGTCAAAGCGTGGCAGCGCAAAGATCAGATAGTTTCGATGACCGGCGACGGGGTAAACGACGCGCCCGCGCTGAAAGCCGCCGATATTGGCTGCGCCATGGGAATTACCGGCACCGACGTGGCGAAAGGCGCCGCCGATATAACCCTTACCGACGATAATTTCGCGACGATAGTCGACGCGGTTAAAGAGGGGCGGGGAATCTACTCGAATATCAAAAAAGTCGTGGGATTCCTGCTAGGCACCAACATAGGAGAAATCATAACGGTTTTTATGGCGATGATTATGTGGCACAAGTCGCCGCTGCTTTCGATGCAGTTGCTGTGGATCAACCTCGTAACCGACGGACTGCCGGCGATCGCGCTCGGGATGGAGGCGGTTGAACCCGATGTTATGAACCGCAAACCGAAGCCGAAAAACGAGGGTCTGTTCGCCAACGGATACGGCGCAAGGATAATCCTTCAGGGAGTAATGTTCGGCACGCTGTCGCTGGTCGCCTTTTACGTCGGAGAAATGTTGAGCGGCAGTCTCGCGGGCGGGCAGACGCTGGCATTCTTCGTGCTTTCGCTGTCGCAGATAGTACAGGCGTTTAATATGCGCTCGGAACGCTCGCTGTTCAAAATCGGAGTGTTCACCAACCGCATGCTCGATTTGGCGGCGGCGGTTTCGGTCGCTTTGGTCGCGCTGGTGCTTTTCACTCCCCTGTCGGGGGCATTCGGGCTTATCCGCCTTTCGGGAAAACTGTATATGATCGGATTGGCGCTTATCTTTACGCCGCTGCTTGTAATGGAGCTTTCAAAAGCGTTCGGTCTTATAAAACACGGAAAGAAATAATTTAAGGCGGCGCCCGGCGGGCGCCGCCTTAAGGACGGTACGGTAATATGGCAATTATATGGAAAATACTTCTCGCCGCCGCGCTGCTGTTCGCGGCGTTTGCGGTTTATGTTGTGGCGGGCGTTATAATCTCGTATAAAAAACAGCCGCCGGTTAGCGCGGAATACGCCGGGTCGTTCAATCCCGGCGAATGTTTCGGAGAGGGTATTTCCGGCGAGCGCGCACGGGTGCTCGATGAAAGCGGAGAGGCCCTGACCGAAAGGCTTAGGCTGATAGACACCGCCGAAAAAAGCATCATACTTTCAACATTTTCGTTCCATGCCGACGAGAGCGGCAAAGATGTGCTGTGCGCCCTGCTTGCCGCAGCGAAAAGAGGAGTTACGGTAAAAATCATAGCCGACGGGGCTCCGGGATTTATAAGCATTACGCACAGCGCGTATTTTCACGGTCTCGCCGCGATGAAACCCGTCGAGATAAAAATATACAATCCGCTGAACTTTCTCGCGCCGTGGAAACTTATGGGCCGTCTGCACGACAAATATCTGATTATCGACGATCGTATGTACATTCTGGGCGGCAGAAACACCTACGACGCGTTTCTGGGAAACACCGGGCGGCAGAACCACGACAGGGATGTTCTGGTATACAACACCGAACCCGGCGACAAATCGGCTTCTCTGTTCCGTGTTAAAGACTATTTCGAATCGGTGTGGAATTACGGGGAAAGCAAGCCGGTAAAAGGGCAAAGCGGGAAAAAAGCGGCGGCGGCGATGCGGGAACTCGGCGAACGGTACGCGGGACTGAAACTTAAACATCCCACGCTCGCCGAACCCGAAAATTTTACGGAGACAACATACGAAACGCGTAAAATCACCCTGCTTTCCAACCCGATACATGTGTACGCGAAAGAGCCGACGCTGTTTTTCGCCCTTACCGAACTTATGAAAGCCCGCGGGAGCGGGAATATCGATATTCATACCCCCTACGTTATCTGCAACGGAGCGATGTATTCCGCCTTTTCGGAAATATGCGAAAGCAACCGCGACACCTGCCTTATGACCAATTCCGCCGCGAATAACGGCAACCCGTTCGGCGCCGCCGATTATGTAAAAAACAAAAGCAGACTGATAAACACGGGACTTAAAATTTCGGAATACGAGGGCGGAATTTCCTATCACGGGAAAAGCATCGCCATAGGCGACCGGCTCGCCGTCATAGGATCGTTTAATATGGATATGCGCAGCGTATATTTAGATACCGAACTTATGCTTGTAATCGACAGCGAAAAGGTAACCGCCCGGCTGCGCGAATGCATGGCAAAATACGAAGCGCAGTCGGTTAAGGCGATTGACGCCGAGCATTACGAAACGCCAGGCAATGTTACGCGGCAGGAACTTACGCCCGCCAAAAAAAGGCGGATAAAACTGCTGAATCTTTTTTCATGGATAAGATTCTTAACCTGAAAACAGCGAACCGGGGGGAAATACCGTCCCCGGTTTTTTCATTTTTCGGCGGAATTTTTCCGTTCGGCTATTGCAAACGGCGAAAAAATGTGATAATATAATTAAGGACTGTACAGTTTGATACAGTTTTTAAGGAGGCGGCACTCAAATGGAAACAACCGGGAAAGATGTTATTACCGCGGAACTGTCACGGTGCGAACTGCTCGCGGGAATCGGCGATGCTTTAAGCGACATTGCCGAAAGGGCGCGGACAGAAACATTTCAAAAGGGCGACGAACTTTACAAAAGCGGGAATTTGGCGTTCCTTCTGAGCGGGAAAGCGAAAATTCACGCCCCGAACGGCGCCGCGATAATGAGGGACATAACGGCGGGAGAGGTTTTCGGCGCGGTATCGCTTTTCGGGAACGGGGATTTCGGCGGCAGCGTTACGGCGTCGGGCGAATGCGCGGTGGCTTATCTGGAAGAGCCGGATGTTGAAGATCTGCTGAACGTCAACGCCGTTTTCCGAAACAACTACATTCGTTTTTTAACCGGGAAGCTGCGGTTCTTAAACGACAAAATTGCGGGATTTACCACGCCCGGCGCGAGCGAACGGCTTTTATCGGCCTTCCGCGACTGCGCCGATGAGAACGGATTTGTCGCCCTTCCGTGCAGCATGGGGGAACTCGCGAACCGCCTAAACATTTCCCGGGCGGGGCTCTACCGCGCGGTTTCCGCGCTTACCGCCTCGGGGAAAATCGCGAAAACGGACGGCCGGTACAGGCTGTGTGAGGAGAATGACTTATGAAAAAAATATTGGCTCTGGTTTTGGCGGCCGTTTCGGCTTTTTCGCTTTGCTGCTGCGGGAACGGGGGAAAAGAAGCTCCGGCCGAAGATAACGTTAAACCGGTTATTTACGGTATAAAAGGGCCCACCGCCGTGGGACTTGTGAATATGATGGACAAAAAAAGCGGAAAATACGATTTTACGCTGGTCGGCTCTCCCGACGAGATAGTCGGCAAACTCACCACCGGCGACGCCGACATTGCCGCGATACCGACGAATCTGGCGGCGACGCTGTATAAGAAGACAGACGGCGGCGTACAAATGCTCGCGTGCAACACATTGGGGGTGCTGTCGGTTATCGAGAACGGGAACACCGTAAAAACCGTCGCCGATCTTAAAGGGAAAACCGTCCTGTCGTCGGGGCAGGGATCGAATCCGGAATATATTCTCGATTATCTTTTAACCGAAAACGGGATCGACCCGGAGAAGGATGTTACAATCAAATTTGTCGACGATAACGATGCCCTTACGGCACAGCTTCTCGCGTCGGAGCCCGGTACGCTGGCGATGGTTCCGCAACCGGCGGCAACGGCGGCGCTTGTAAAAGCCTCGCAGCAGAACATAAAACTTACCAAAGTGCTGGACATTAACAGCGAATGGGATAAAACGGCGGCAAAAAACTCGCTGATAATGGGCTGTATGGCGGTTCGCAAAGCGTTTGCCGACGAACACCCGGACGCCGTCTCCGCGTTTTTGAAAGATTATGAGGCATCGATAGCCGCGGTTGACGGCGATCTGAAGAAAACGGCGGAGCTTTGCGAACGGTACGAAGTACTCCCGAGCGCCGCGATAGCCGAAAAAGCCGTGCCGGAATGCAATGTGGTATTTATCGCGGGAGACGATATGCGGCCGGCAATCGAACCTTATTTTAATATTCTGTTCAAAGCCAACCCGGCCTCGATTGGAGGAGCAGTTCCGGATGAGGAGTTTTACTATACAAATTAAAAGAACCGCGAAAGCGGTCGCGGTCGCCGCTTTTTGGCTCGCGGTATGGCAGCTTTTGTATATAACGGTCAATTCGGAAGTGCTGATACCGTCCCCGGTTCATGTTATGAAAACATGGGCCGGGTTTGCGGCGTCGAAAAAATTCTGGCTCGCGTGTTTTTACTCGCTGGCAAGGGTGGCATGCGGGTTCGCGGCGGCTTTTATCGCGGGGCTCGCGCTCGGAACGGCGTGTTCTTACATTAAAGTATTTAACACTTTGATAAGCCCGGTAATGCATATTGTAAGATCGACACCCGTTATTTCGTTTATTATTCTGGCGCTTGTTTGGATAAAAACCGACTTTGTGCCGGTTTTTATTTCTTTTTTAACGGTAACTCCGATCATTTACGGCGCGGTGCGGGGCGGATTTTCCGCGGTTGACGGCAAACTGCTGGAAATGGCGAAGGTTTTCGGAATGAAGAAAACGGCGGTGTTCAGAAACATTTATCTGCCCGCGCTGTCTCCCGCGCTTATATCCCAGGGTACGGTCGGGATGGGATTCGCGTGGAAATCCGGGATAGCCGCGGAGGTTATATGTCTTCCGCTTGTTTCGATAGGCAAAGAGCTGAAACGCGCGAAATCGTTAATCGACACTCCCGCCGTATTCGCATGGACAGCCACGGTTATTCTACTGAGTCTGCTGTTGGAACGGATGCTTAAAGCGGTAACGCGGCGGTTCGCAAAGCGGTGGGCAAAATGGTAAAACTGGATAATGTTGATTTTTCATACGGGAAACACCGGGTATTGCATAATTTTTCGCTTTTCGCCGGAGACGGGGAATCCGTATGCCTGTTCGGGCCTTCCGGCTGCGGGAAAACAACGGTACTGCGGATAATAGCGGGTTTGCTGACGCCATCGTCGGGCAGGGTTGAAGCGAAGGGGAAAATTTCGGTTGTGTTCCAGGAAGACAGGCTTATCCCGTCGCTTACCGTAAAGCAGAATCTGGAGGTAACGGCGGGCGGCTCCGGCGCACTTTCCGCTCTGGGCCTTGACGGCGCCGCCGATAAAATGCCCGCCGATTTAAGCGGAGGCATGGCGCGACGGGCGGCGATTGCGCGCGCCGTGGAATACGGCGGGGATATACTGCTCTTAGACGAACCTTTCAACGGGCTCGACGACGAAAACCGCCGGACGGCGGCGCGGCTTATCCGGGAAACTTTCGCGGGGGAAACCGTAATCGCCGTAAGCCATCACGGGGAAGACGCCGTATTGCTCGGCGCGAGAACCGTGAAAATGGACACAAACGATAAAGAGGGAAAACTTTGAATCTTTTAATAGCGGGCGGCGGAGCCTCGGGTCTTACCGCCGCAATCACCGCGAAACGAACAATGCCGGAACTGCGCGTAACCGTACTGGAAGCCAACGACCGCGCGGGGAAAAAACTCCTTCTTACCGGCAACGGACGGTGCAATATAACAAACGCCGACCTCTCCCCCGCGCATTATCACGGCGGTAACCCGGGGAAAATGTGCGGCAACGGGGAAATAGTGAATTTTTTCGAATCAATCGGAACCGAAATCGTGTTTGAGCCCGACGGGCGCGCCTTCCCCGCCTCTTATCAGGCGTCTTCGGTGCTCGACAATTTACGAACCGAATGCGGCAATCTCGGCGCGGAAATTATTACGGGGCAAAAAGTAACTTCGCTCGACTTTTCAAGCGGAAAATTCGAGGCGGTCGCGGAGAGCCGCTTTTATGCCGATGCCGTAATACTTTGCTGCGGATCTCCGGCCGGCGGCAAAGCGGCAAGCGATTCCGGCTATGCGCTGTTACGCGGGTTCGGACACAGGATCAATCCCGTTACTCCCGCTATCGTGCCGGTTAAAACCGAAAATACGATTACGAAAAAGCTGAAGGGCATTAAAGTCAAAGCTCTCGTAACGCTGTTGAAAAACGGCGAAAAACTCGGCTGCGACAGCGGAGAAGTTCTGTTTTGCGATTACGGACTGTCGGGCCCCCCGATACTGCAATTAAGCGGCATGGCGGCGGGCGGGAAAAACCTTTCCGTTTCCCTCGATCTGTTCCCCGATACGAACCTTAAAACTCTGACCGGCAAAATTCAAAACAGGATCCGTCTTTTGCACTCGCGAACTGTCGAAAATTTCTTTACGGGTCTGATAAACAAAAAACTCGGGCAGACGATCTGCGCGCTTTGCGGGTGCGGTCTGCGAACGCCTGTTACGGAACTGCCCGCGAACCGTCTCGCCGCAATCTGCAAAGCGCTCACATTCAGGGTAACGGGCGTAATGCCGATGTCAGAGGCGCAGGCGGCGGCGGGCGGCGCCGATCTTTCGCAGTTCGGCGAGGGTTTTATGTCGAAACTGCGGCCGGGGCTGTTTGCCTGCGGCGAACTGCTCGATATTGTGGGCGACTGCGGCGGATACAATCTCGCTTTCGCGTGGAGCAGCGGTATGGCGGCGGCACGGGCGGCGGTACGATTCATAAAAAGCAAAGCCGAAACCCGGAATTTCCCGTTTTCCGGCGGCGCATAAACCCGAAATTTACGCGACCGCTCCGCAAATTTTCACCGCCGGTGTCGGGAACGGCGAAATATTAAACCGAGTCATGCGATGCCTTGCGCCGTCTGCTTTATACGCAAAAGCCCGATGACGGCTATGCAGGGTGAAACCGTTCGGATGTTACGGGTTGCACTTCCCCGGGAAAAATGCGTTCTGCGTTTGATGCGCAGCTTACATTTTCTTGACATTTTGAGCGCTATGTGATATACTGCAGAAAATCGGCAAAATACACCGTAGCGGCGGATTGAATCCCGCTGTCCGTTAACGTACGCCCGAACAGCTTTCCGTATCGTGTCCGTTATACGGCGCATTCAGAGTTCTTCCTTTATCGGTAACGTGCGGTTTCCGTTTGTGACGGCATCTGTTTAACCGATTTATATATAAACATCATCACCTTTGGAGAAGTACTCAAGTTGGTGACGAGGCGCCCCTGCTAAGGGCGTAGGTCGGG
>CAZRRV010000046.1:0-11796 GCA_964602735.1 uncultured Eubacteriales bacterium | reverse complement strand
ATATAGGTGCCGTCGAAAGGCTCGTATACGAAGCTGTTAAGTTGCGCGCCCTCGATTTCGCCGGACAGATCGCCCTTGGCCTCGGCGTCGGCGCCGGTTTTGTACACGATATTGCTGTAAATGTTGCCGTCGGTGCCGCTGGGGTCGTATTCATATATGCCGAGGCGGAGTTTGGTGTTTTCGTTCCAGGTTTCGCACAGCTTGTCAAGCGGAACGATAAGCGCGAGTTCGCCGTTGACTTTTATCGCCAGTTTGCCGCCGGCAACAAGATGCTCGAGGTGAATGGTATTTCCGTAAGCCGGGGGTGAAACACTGAACCGGCTGTCGGCTTTTGCGCCGGCTTTGTAGCTCCACACATAACTGTTGAAAGCCGAGGGGAAATTCGAGGTTAATGTGCCGTACTCGTTGTTGTATTCACTGTGTTGGTACAACGGGATGTCATTCTTTCCGCCCTGATCGAGTTTGTCGCCTACATTTAACCAGCCCGTGGCGCTTCCGTTGTATATACCGTAGCGCACGCCGCTGTAACCGCTTTGGAAAAACGAACCGACTAGCCGCCCGGTGCCGTTTTCGTCGACAAGCGAGAGGAAATGCCCGCCGGAAATATTGCCTTTCGTATTATCAAGCTCCTGCCAGTCGTACGATAAATACACGCTTTTATCGAGGGGAGCTATTTCCGCGAGAGTTTTACCGCCGCGGTTGTAATCGGCGAGCGCCTGCGCCAGCGCGCCGTAGAGAACGAGTTCGCCGGAGTTGGAATCGGCTTCGGTGTGAGAGTCCATCGTTTTCCACGGAATGGCGGTAATGTTCTTTTCGATCGCGGCCGCCGCCTCTTCGAGGGTATACTTTTTGCCGTCGACGGTCATAAAATCGTCGGGTATCGCGCGGCCGTATTTAGCGCTTATATGGGTTAATTTAACGTCGCCGGGGTGCAGATTAGGGTTAGTACTGTCGAAGTATACCCGCACGCGGTAGTTCGAGCCGGGCTTGTGCCCGCCGAAGTTCTTTTCGGTAAGCGGGAACCGCGCCATAAGATACAGCCCGTCTTCGCTCGCGTACTTCCGGCGTACCGGGTCGTCGGGCGAAAGTTCCGTATCGGACCAGAGGTAAAGAACATCGTCGCATATCGATATGCGCACTTTCGCGGACATCCGGGTAGCTTCCGCGTTTGAAAATTGATTGGCGTACCGGTTCCAGAAAAGATTCGTGTGGGTGGGAACAGTGGTGTAACGGTTGGGGTAATTGAAAGCGTTTGAGGGAAGCTCCGCTTCGACTTTTCCCGTCGCGGAAAGCCAGCCGAACAGCGACCAACCCGTTGTGCGGTATGTAGTACCATCGAGGGACTTGACTTGCACATAGAAGGAAATCTGCTTCATATCTGTGTTGCCGCGGTTGATCGTATAGTCGATCTGCCAATTCGGGGAGGAGCCGTAGAACTGGAGATAACCGGAATTTTTACCTACTTCTTCAAACGTGCCGTTTTCCATATCTTCGGTAATCGGGTTTTTGCCGCCCGCGGTCCACTGCCCGTTGTCAATGTTATCATCGACGGAGGCGGTGTATCTCCATTCGATCGGGGCGTTGGCGTCGGCAAAATCGTCGGCGGAGCCGAATTTAATATCGGAAAAATGGGCGAGGCCGTTGGTGGGATCGTAGCAGTAGGCGCCGAGAGTTACCTTGTCGCCGGGGGTATAATCGTCGAATATATTGCGCATATCGATATGCAGCACCTGGTTGCCGTTGAAGAAAGCGTAGAAGTAGTAGTTGCTGTCGGAGTCTTTTCTGACATAGGCGGCTATATCGCCGTCGCCGGATCCGTTGAAGAGCAGATACGGGGCAATCTGATTGATAAGCTCGACGTTGTATTTGTTGCCCTGCCAGCCGCGGTTCTCATCAAACCTGATCTGAGCGTTATAACCCTGTACGATAAACTGTTTCGACTTTCCGCCGTATTCGAGGGTTACGCCGGCGGCGGAGCCGGTATTATCGACATCCATCCACCTGATATGGGCGGAAACACCGGCCTGCGCGCCTTCTTCGCCGAGGATATAGTTCTGGCCGCCTTCGAACGAAGCGGGAAGATATGTGCCGGTGAAAGGCTCCCAGTGCATTCTGCTTACGGTGTATTTCTGCTCGTCAACGCTGCCGGTTTCGACTATTCTGCCGTCTGATACGGCGTCTTTATCGAAAGCGAGATCGAATTCGGAGAAGAGCGGTTTGTCGGCAATCGCAAGACCGTCGAAGCAGGAGAGACCGATTTCGTATACGGTGTCGGCCGTCCACGATTCGTCGAGACGGCTGAGTTTGAGGGCGCCGGACACCTGCCCGTCAACCCGCCAGTACAGCCAGCCCTCGTAAAGGGCGAAATCGATCTGATGTTCGCCGCCGTTCGGCTCCTCGCGCTGCATTTTGTGCACGGCGGAATTCCGATAGCCGTATGCGTTGTTGCTGTGCTGGCTCCAGAGAAAGCCGTCTTTTTCGCCGAGCGTCGTTTCCGCCTTGTTAATATACGCTTCGTTATCGACGGCGTTGTGGGGAATGGTTGTATCGGCAAACCCGTTGCCGCCGCCGTGACCGCGGTTGATGCGCAGGCCGTAGCTGTTGAACCGCAGTTCGCGATCCTGCCCGTTCGCCTGAAGAACGATGCCGCACATATTCGACTGCGAGCCGGTTGTCTTCAGTTTGAAGCTGAGCCAGATATTTTTGCCGGAGCCGTTAAATAAGGCGTAAATGCCCTCGTTCAGGCGAGTGCTGTTGCCGGTAACGCCGCCGAGCGCGGCATCGTACACCATGCCGGAACCGTAAAGTTCCGACGCCACGGTAACATCGCCGGTGGAGGCGCGAAGAGCGGCGGACGGATCGTCGGTATCTTTGCCGGAAACAGTCCATTTCAGGCGGAGGGGATCGACGCTGTCGTCGAACACCGTTTTTTCGTCGGCGTCGATAAGGCCGTGGCCGTAGGCGTAGTTATAGGTTTTGGATTCTTTCCCGCTCGCGTAGTTCACGGTTGCCTGACCGCGGGCGCGATCGTAAAACGCGACGAGATGCACGCCGTCGGTTACGCTGTCGTTCGACAGAATGGAGCCGGGCGCTTTGGTGTTCTGCACAAAGCCCTCTTTGGGGTTGGCCGACGCCTGAACCGACTCGAAGGCGTAGCATTTATACGCTTTCGTTTCTTTCTCGGCGTAGGTGCCGAGCGCGGTTGCGGACTCGTAGTAATAATCGACATAATACGTTATCTCGGCGACATCGTAGTAAACCTCGAGCACGCACCCGGTTTTCTCTTTAACCGTGCCGGAGAGAACGGATTTGTCTTTCCGCAAAGTGTAGTTGCCGGGGAGCCTTCTCGACGCCTCGGCCTCCGACATTTTCACCTTGCTGCCGACGGCGCGCTCGTAAACCTCTTCGGCGACGCTGTAGGAGCTGCGGTCTTTCGACTGGGTGAAATAGCGCACGCGGTAAGACGCGTATTTGCCGTTCGCGGTTTTAACGGTTGTGACGCACGGCAGAGAGTAATCGGTGCCTTCGTACTCGAAATTGGCCTTGATAACCGTTTCGCCGCCCTTTACGGCCTTTACGACCCCCGTCTCGCTGACAGAGGCGATCGCGGGGTGATCGCTTTTCCAGGTTACCGCGATGTCGGTCACCGGGTCGCCGTTAGTTGTCGACACAAGCTGCAGCTGCAGCGTTTTGCCGACGTTGAGGGCGATGTCGCGCTCGTTAAGGGCGTAGCCCACCTCGATGGCCGAGGGTTTCGGCTCCGCCGGCTTACGGTTGAACAGCGTCTTGTTTTTCACGATACCGCCGGTAAAGTGAATGAGAAGCACAACAGCAAGCACGATTGCCGCAACCGCCATAAGCGCCAGCGAAACAATCATAACCTTTTTGGTACCGCCTGATTTTTTCTTTTCGGTACCGGCCGTTCCGTTCGCCATTACAATATCCTCCTTTTCGGTTTGGAACCGTATGTTTTACGGCGTTTTAATGCATTTTTTTCACAACGGAAACAAGCGAAAATTCCTTTCGCTTGTACATTATACACCCCCCCCCCCCCCCATGTCAACAACTTTTTCATAAATAAACAAAAATTTTGAAACGAACTTTTTTACGGGAGAAAGCGATAAAAACCGAAAAAAAACAAACAAAAACTTTACACCGGCGGCAAAACATTGTATTATAAGGCGCGGACGGGAAACCCCCGCCCGGAGAACAATGCTTTAAGGAGGCATTTTTATGGTACTGAGGTACATCGGCACGGCGGCTACCGAAGGGGTGCCGGCGGTTTTCTGCGGATGCGACACCTGCCGCAGGGCGCGGGCCGCCGGGGGGCGGAACATACGGATGCGGTCTCAGGCGCTGGTAGACGGAAAACTGCTGCTCGACTTCCCCGCCGACACGGCGGCGCACTTCTTTTCGGGGGTGCTGCCGCTCAACGACATTCACCACCTGCTCATCACCCACCGGCACGGCGATCATTTCTACCCCACGGAATTCGGCAATATGCGGGAGAATTTCTGCCACCCGGCGAACGACATCCCGCTTACGATCTACGCCTCGAAAACGGCGGGAGAATCCGTAATCCGGGAACTTGAAAGCGCAAATCTGGTTAACCTCGGCCGCGCGGTATACAAAGAGGCGGTGCCGTTCGAGCCGTTCAAAATCGAAAATTACACGGTAACGGCACTGCCCGCCGATCACGATCCGACATCGGGCCCGCTCGTATACCTTATAAGCGACGGCGAAAAAACGATGCTCTACGCGCACGACTCGGGATATTTCCCCGACGGAACATGGGATTATCTCGAAAAAACGCGGCCGTACCTGAATATGCTTTCGATCGACTGCACCGAGGGCGCGGTTCTGAAACGGCGCGATCACATGTGCCTTGAAACCGACAGGGAGGTTTGCGCCAGGATGCGCGAGAGCGGAATTATCGACGACAAAACGCTGATATACCTGAACCATTTTTCGCACAACGGGCTTAAAACCTACGATGAAATGGTTCCGCTCGCGGCGGAATACGGGTTCAATGTGTCTTACGACGGGTGCGTGGTGGAATTTTAACATACCGCCGCAAAAACGCGCGCTTTTCCGGCGCGCGTTTTTTATTTGCCAAAACGGGGAAACCGGTGTATAATAAACGGGAAGGCGGGTGAGGGCCGGTGAGCAGAACGAAAACGGCCGTTAAAACGGCGATCGACGCCGGAATGGTGCTGCTGCTGCCGTTTCTCACTGCGGAGATGACGACGGGGCGGAAAATTCACGAATGGCTCGGCGCCGCCATGCTCGCGCTTTTTATCGCGCACAATATTCTCAATTCCGGGGCGTGGAGGAGCCTTTTCAAAGGGAGATACACGCCCGTCCGCGCTTTCGCGGCGGCGCTCGATATTCTGCTTGCCGCCGACGCGGTCGCGCTGGGAATAAGCGGGGCGATGATGTCGGGCTATGTGTTCGCGTTTCTCCCCGCGCACGGGGGAACGGCCGCGGCGAGACGGGTGCATCTGTGCGCCGCGTACTGGGGAATTATACTCATATCGCTGCACATGGGGGCGCATATAAAAGCGTTTGCCGGCGCCGCGGGAAAACTGCTCGGCATTTCCGGCGGGAGCAGGGCGGGAACGGCGGTAACGCGCGCCGCCGCCCTCGCGGGGAGCGTATACGGAGTTTACGCTTTCGCAAGCCGGCGGATGTGGGATTTCCTGTTTCTGCGGACGCAGTTCGTTTTTTACGACGCGTCGAAACCCGCCGCCGCGTATTTCGCCGAAAACGCCGCGGTTATCTGCCTGTTCGCCACGGCGGGCTATATAATCAACGGGCTGCTGCGCCGCGCCGCGGCAAAACGAACGGGAAGGACATAAAAAAGGCGGAGCCGCGCGGCGCCGCCGGATATTTTCCGAAAGGACGGTTGTTATGGAAGAAAAAATCACGCAGACGGCGGGGCGGGATCAATTAGGGGATTTCGCGCCCGAATTCGCGCACTACAACGACGATATTCTGTTCGGCGAAAACTGGAACAGCGGCGGCATCGATATAAAAACGCGGTGCATTATCACCGTCGTCGCGCTGATGAGTTCGGGGATTACCGATTCATCTCTCACGCATCATCTGCAAAACGCCAAGGCGCACGGCGTAACGAAAGAGGAAATAACGGCGGCGATAACCCACACCGCGTTTTACGCGGGCTGGCCGAAAGGCTGGGCGGTTTTCCGGCTCGCGAAAGAAGTATGGAACGAGTCGGAGCCGGAGATAACCGACAAAGACCGCTACGCGAACAGCATTTTCTTCCCCGTCGGCGAACCGAACGACGCCTACGCGGAATATTTTACGGGGAAAAGCTATCTCGCGCCGATTTCCGGCGAGAGCTTCCCGATGTCGAACGTAACATTCGAGCCGGGGTGCCGGAACAACTGGCACATTCACCGCGCCAAAACCGGCGGCGGGCAGGTGCTTATCTGTGTCGGCGGCAGGGGATTCTACCGCGAGTGGGGCAAAGAGCCGCGGGAAATGACGCCCGGCACGGTAATAACAATTCCCGCGGGGGTTAAACACTGGCACGGCGCGGCGAAGGACAGCTGGTTCTCGCACATCGCGTTTGAGATCCCCGGAACGGAATGCGAAAACGAATGGCTCGAACCCGTCGGCGACGCGGAATACGGCGCGCTGTAAACAGATCTTCCCCGAAACGGTGTTTAACCGGGAACGCACAAAAAAGGTACCGGCAAAATTGCCGGTACCTTTTTTTAACGTGTAGACGCCGCATAACGATTAAATTCTTTTGCCTGTGACAAGCAGGCGGTATTCGGTTCCGCCGTTCGGGTGGCAGGTGACGAGGGTGCAGTATTCCGCGCCCTCCTCAACCGTCTGATCGGCGTATTCGTCCCGGTTGTCGGGATCTACCACTCTGATGTCGTTTACCGTATAGGTAACGGTGGTTTTAAGCGCCGTTACCGAAAAGGTGTCGCCGTTTTTCAGCCTGTCGAGATGCTCGAATGTTACGGCGTTCGCCATATTGCGGTGGGAAAGCAGATAGGAGTGGACGGTTTCTCCGCCTACGGGAAGCGACGATGTTTCGAGATGGCCGCATCCTTTTTTCATACTGCTGTCGGAGGAGTAACGGTAAATCGGCAGGCGCACCGATATGGCGGGAATTTCGATATATCCGATCGCGTCGGTACCCGGCACGCCGAGTTCGGTTTCGTAATCCTTATAATCCTCGCCCGAAAGCGCGCCGAATATAAAAGGGTGCTTTTGCGCGTACTCGGCGTTGTACCGCGCCGCCCTCCCGGCGATTTCGGCAATTTCGCCGTCTTCAAGCCGGTTGACCGCAGCGATGTAATCCTCTACGGCTTTTTCATGGCGGAGGCCGGTGATGCGAACCGCTACGGGGTGATAGCAGAAAAGCACAGCCGCCGAAAGCACAAGCACGGCGATAATAATCGCGACAGGTTTTACCGGGAAAGGCTTTTTCGGGTTCCCCGCTCCCCGGCTTTTTTTCATTGCCGGCGCGCTTTTCTCCGCATAAAGCACACAGATACGAACGCCGCAATCAGCAACGCGGCGCCGAGAGCGATACAGAACCACACGCCCCCGAAATGCCCGGTAAAGGGCAGGAACGCCGCGCGCCCGTTTTCAAACACAAACGAAACATCGGGTGTGCTTTCGGTTACCGTTCCGCTTACGCCGTCGCCGTCGGGCGCGGTATATTCGACGGGTTTATCCGGGTCGGTATTATCGACCACTTTTTGCAGGTTGTACCCGGGACGGCCGGTTTCGGCTACGGTGAAATCCGAACCGAAGGGAACGCCGTAAATCGCGGCTTTCTCGCCGTGTTTCAGGGTAAATTCGGCCGTATACACCCGGCGTTCTCCCGAATTATCCGCTTTCCAGTCGAGATGGAGCGCTTCGCCCTCCGGCTCGGGATTTGCCGCCGTAAACTTTTTGGCGTTCAGGAGATTTTCGGTAAACTGATAGTTCAGCTCATCATCGGACTTGACGGTCAGTGTTGCCGTAAAGGTAAAATCCGCCGTTCCCTTGTTGTCGTCAACCACATTCTTTTCAACCGAGAGGGAGCCCGATTCAAATGTGGGCTTTATGTTGATGTATTCCGCGCTGTTATCGGTGACAACGCTTTGCGGTTCTGCGGTTTTCCGTATAACTCCCTCTTTTGTTAAATTGATTTCATCGTCAATCGGGTAATCGGGATCGTTTGTCTCGGTCACGGTGTAGGCCGTTCCAACGGGCAGATGATAAATTACAATGCTCTGACCGTGTTTAAGGGTGAATTTATAGGAGTTTGAGCCGGCGGGATCCGGGGACAGCGTATCGAGACTTGCAATAGCAAACTCATCGGTTACGCGGGGCGCGGAGCCGGTTTCCGCGGTTGCGCCCTTCCAGTACGGCAGATCGCCGAGAGATGTACCCTCTTCCCATACTTCGTTAGAGAAAGTTACGGTGTAATTAAATTCACGATCGAGATCTTTTTGGGTATGCGTCTGCCCCTCTGTTTCAATAGCAAGCGTTTTCGACACCCGTAGCGCGTCGGGCGCCGCCGTGTTTACATAGTGCGCCGACTGCTCGTATGACTGTGTGGTACCGAATACGGAATAGTAACCGTCTCCGAACTGCGCGGCACCGCCGCCTTCCGTGGTATATGTATGCGCATTGTCCTTATCCGTAACATGGGTTACGCTGCGGAACGCGTAGCCGCCGGAAATATCGTCCGGCTTTATTTTTTCGGTAACACGGTAATCTGTACCCGGCGCGAAGCCCGCGAACAGCAGACCGTACCCGTGAGTGAGGGTGAACTCCGCGATATTCGCCCGGTTTAAGGACAGAGAGGAATCGTATACCTCGGCGCCGTCGCCGAGCCCGAAATGTACCTTTTCGGTCCAGTAGGGGCTGGCGGTAGCGTAGTCGCTGTGAACGGCAACATCGCTGGAAGAAAAATCCGCGTTGTCATCATGGGTAAGCGTAAGCAGTTTGTACCTGCCCTGCGGTTCATGAGTTATCCATTCGCCGTCGGCAAGATCGACCGGCGAACCGTCGGGCTTCATATAGCTGCCGTCGTCGCCCGGCTGCAGCGATTCGTACTGTTCGGGGGTGCAGAGCCAGACTTTATCGATGTAATAGGCGGCGGAATCGTCGTTTTCCTGTTGCTGCGTAATATTATCCGATATAACCGTTTCGGCGTTATCGGGGTTGTCGGGGTTGCTGTAAACGCGCAGAGTGCCCTCGTCGGTATTGGAACCCGCAAATATATAATAGATTTGACCGGTGAACTGTTCGCCGCTGTCGGCATAGGCGTACTTCTGATTGTTCGATTCGTCGATACCGGCTTTCACGACGCGGCGGCCGGTACTGTCGGCCATGGCGTTCGTGCCGTCGGTATTCAGAAGGAATAGTTTCGAGTCCGGGGTGATGTCGGCATAGTTCAACTGGCGGCTCCAGGTTGAGCCGTTGAGTTTAACGACTATCGCGTCGAAATCGCCCTCCGCGCCCGCAATGTACACCTGAAAACCGAACTCTTTGCTTTTGTCGAACGGCATGTTTTCGGGAGTCGGGACAACCGTTTTCGTTACCGTTACAGAGGTGTCGATAACCGCGAGGCGGCCGTTGTTGCCGAGGTAGGTGTTTACGACGATGCTGTTTTCATCGCCCTCTCCTACGGCGGAGTTTATGCTTATGGTGGGCATATAGTAATTGTTCGCCGTGCGGGTGGTATTGCCTTTGTAATACCGCACCCTGAAACTCTCGTCTTTCCCCGGGAAACGCTCATTTATGTACGCACGGCCTTGTTCATCATCGTCATACGCCATCTCCGGGCTGTCGGTAACTATGCCGCCCGCATCGTACACTCTGGTTTTGCCGCGCACTGCCTGGGCGAGATTGCCTACCCGCAGACCGCCCGGTCTCGCCGCGACAACCCAGTTACCGCCGTTTTGAATTTCCTCCGCCTTTACTTTCGCGGCACCGTCTGCTTGCAGTTCGGGAAGCGGTTTAAGCGTTCCGTATGCGTCATATATATCGTCATATCCTATATAATCCCTGCCGCGGGTTGTATCATTCGTATCGGTATAAGAGAGATACGGGTAAATCTGTGAGTATTTGCCGCTCACATCGTACCAGCAGAGCATATCGCCGTTTTCAATGCCGGAAGCCTGATAAGCGGAGCCGAACTCGCTGCCCATGCGCGCCACACAGTAGCTCAGGGTTTCGGCGGTGCCGCCTTCTTTAAGGGCAAAACAATCGATCGGCAGAAAATACCACCCGTCGGACGGGAACGGATCCACATTGCCGCCCGCGTCAACATTGCCCAACAAATCACCGGCAAGCAGTACGATGTCGCCGTTTGCAGCCGTGTTCTGCGCCGATCCGAGCGCCGCTTTAATTTCCGCGTCGTTACCTTCGCACGCCAGATTGAGACCGATTATCTTACCGTCGAAATCGGCGCCGGAGAAACCCGCCCCGGTATCGACTTTTTCCCAGGCACTGCCGTTATACCTGTAAGCGGCTTTATACAGCGGCAGCGAATTCTCGAAAACATAATATTTATTGTCGCCGGACGGGGCGAAAGTAGCCGCCGGATCGCCGTAGGAATATTCGGTGTTGCTGGTTATATAATCGCCGTAGCGGTTCTCGGGGTTGTACCAGTTCGAGAAAAACTCGATACTGCCGGTTTCACCCATAAGGCCGCGGGCTGTCGCCCATATATCGTTTTTAATCCTGTTGTTCGCGATATATTCCGCGCTTATATCGGCGGTGTTTACACGGCGCGCGGAGGTGAGAACCTCCTCCTCCACGCCGATTTCGTAAAACACGCGCAGAGGGAAAGAGGCGGATTCGGGGCTGTTTTCCGCAACTCCTGTACCCGGGTTGGCCGGAATATTGGTTTTATACGTCCAGTTGCCGGAATTATCCTGGCTTAAGGTGACGGTGCGGAGAGGAATCATATTCACGGGAATGTTTATCCACAGCGCACGGTCGAACCCCGTATCGCTTTCAAGGCCGCCCGCCGCAATTACGGAATCGTTGTAATCGCCGGTATCCTCAACCCATATACGGAGATCGTTCAGCGTGTACGCGCCGGGAGTTTGAGCCGTTGCGGCACCGTCGGGCTGCGGAAACGCCGGATTTACGTGATACGCCTTACGCTCGTCTTCGGGTAAATCTACGCGATAAAAAGTGTAATCGGTATGTGTGAATTTCCGGTACTGAGCCGGGTCGTTTGCCTGTAGCGCCGCCAAACTGTCTTCGGAAGGCAGGGTGGAAATATACTGCCGCGCGTCGTCGCTGTTAAGATAATATTTCCAGCACCCGCCGTCGGAGAGTTTCACCCATTGCTCCGTCGGCGGTGAACCCGAATCTCTGAAACAATCAGCGTCCTCAAGCCCGGCGGTCAAATTACCCTTATGGTTTACATCGCCGAGCCATTCGCCGTCGGCGGTTATATAGTACCAGCCTGTTTTGAATGTGCCTTCAGTGCCGGGGTCGGTTCTGTGCGCCGAAACGAAAGGATAATCGTAAACGCCGGTTTTTACTATGTTGTAAAGACGCCCGAAAAGCAGGAGTCTGGTAACATCCTTAACCTCCATGTATTTGCCCACGGGATCCATGAAGGTTACGGAATCCGACACCCCGAGATCGTTCTGCCCGATGACGGGACTGAAGAGCGACCCCTGCAGCTGTTGGATAACATTAGTTATAAGCCCGGAAATATTATCGAAATTGTCCGACTGAAAATGCCCGTTTTGCACATAATTGATGTTCTGTTCCACATCGGCCCAGGTCAGCCCGAGA
>CAZRRV010000045.1:0-11837 GCA_964602735.1 uncultured Eubacteriales bacterium | reverse complement strand
GACGGTTCAACATTCAAATTCAATCATTCCGACGATGTGGGCGGAGCGATTAAAGTAAACGGAAAGATTTATATTTATGGATCCGAGTTCAGTTCGAATTCCGCGAAAGACGGGGGCGGCGTCTTTATGGAATGGGGTAAGGACGCTGTTGTGGAACTGAAAGATGCGGCGTTTGTCGGCAATACAAGCACGGGGCCCGCGGGAGCGCTTCATTTGAAGAAAAGCACGACCGCTGTTACGATAACTGGCACCACATTTACCGGCAACACCAGCGGCGGCCATGGCGGAGCCGTATTTATTGAGGGCGTTGCGGTTAATGTGAACGAATGTGATTTTGAAGGCAATACCGCGAAAGGAAACGGCGGCGCTCTGGCGGTGAATAACGATACCGGCACGGTGACGGTACACTTATACGGCAAGACGGACGGCGGAAATTCGGTGATCGACGGCAATACCGCCGCTAAGGGCGGCTCCGTTGCCGTGTTCGGAACTAACGGAAACGTTCCGTCAACAGTGGATATCAAAAATTATACATTTACCGGTAATAAAGGAACCGAAGGTTATGCCGAGGGCTTTATGGAAAAAGGAACGGCAACCGCAGACGGCACGGTTACAGGTTGGAAACAGGATCAATGACCTTTCGCCTGAAAGCCGACAGAATCCGGCCGGCGCAGATACCGCCCGGGCGTAACAGCCCGGGCGGCCGCTTTATTTCGCGCGCCGCGCAAAAATTTACAATTTGTTTATTGCCATTTTCGCGCGGTTCGTTTATAATAAAAAAGTTATAAGGCGGCGCGGGGAGCGCGGCCGTGATCTTCAGGGAAGGAGTGCCGGGTCCGCGCCCGGCGGAGATAGGATGATTGAAGTCACCGATTTAAGCAAAAGATACGGCTCGGTTCTCGCGGTTGACCGGGTTAGTTTCTCGATCGGCAAAGGCGAGATCGTGGGGTTTCTGGGGCCGAACGGCGCCGGGAAGTCGACCGTGATGAACATACTTACCGGCTACCTTTCGCTTACGGCGGGCAAAGTTGCCGTCGACGGGTACGATATTACCGAGAACCCCGAAGAGGCGAAAAAAAGGATAGGCTACCTGCCGGAAATCCCGCCGCTTTATACCGATATGAAAGTGCGGGAGTACCTTAATTTCGTTTACGATCTTAAAAAAGCCAAATTTCCTAAAAAGCCCCATATCGAAGAAATTATGCGCCTTGTGAAAATCGATACGGTGCAGAACAGGCTTATCAAAGCGCTCTCGAAGGGGTACAGGCAGCGCGTCGGCATAGCGCAGGCGCTTGTAGGCAATCCCGACGTGCTGATTCTCGACGAACCCACCGTCGGCCTCGACCCGAAACAGATAATCGAGATCCGCAACCTCATATCCCGGCTGAGCCGCAACCATACGATTATACTTTCGTCGCATATCCTCTCCGAGATACAGGCCGTGTGCAAAAGGGTCATAATAATAAACCGGGGTCAGATAATCGCCGACGATACTCCCGACCGTTTAAGCGCCCGCCTTTCGCACGACCAGACGCTTGTGGCGCGAATCGTCTGCGACGAGCAGAGCATGCTTACGGCTTTGCAGTCGGTACGGGGAGTGCGGCAGGTAACGTCGCTCGGCAGCCACGAACCCGGTACATACGATTTCCGCATAGAGCCGCACGAGGGCGCCGACATCAGAGCCGCCGTGTTCAACCGCGTAACCGGCCGCGGGAAAACGATACTTTCGATGGCCGACAACGCGCTTTCCCTCGAACAGATATTTCTTCGCCTTACCGAGGCGCCGAATAACGACGCGGCGAGGAAGATGCTCGGCATAATCCCGGACGGCGAAACGCAGAGCGGCGCCGGAGCGGACGGTAAGGAGGAATAAAAATGTCGGCTGTTTTCAAACGCGAGTTCAAAGCGTATTTTCAAACGCCCGTCGGCTTTATATTTTTGGCGGCGTTCTATTTCTTCCTGGGATTTTATTTCACGATTATCTATTCCGCGGGCAGCCCGGATGTCACAACCGTTCTCGTGGCGATGTCGACCATCATCGTGTTCGCGGTGCCGCTTCTTACCATGCGGCTTATGAGCGAGGATCGGCGGCTTAAAGTCGATCAGGTTCTGCTTACGGCCCCGGTGCGGCTTACCGGCATAGTGTTCGGCAAGTTTTTCGCCGCGCTCGCCGTTTACGCGCTGGCGTTCCTGCCGGGCGTGATTTTCGAGATCATCACGGCGGTTATGGTGAGCGTGAACCCGTGGGCTTTCCTTTATACTATGCTCGGCATACTGCTTCTGGGCGGCGCGCTGATCGCTATGGGAATGTTTATCTCGTCGCTTACCGAAAGCACCGCGATTTCCGCGATACTTACGCTGGTGATAAACATTCTCGTGCTGTATATGTCGAATTTCTCGGAAATGATAAGCGTGGGTTGGCTGTCGAAAATCGTCGAAAAAGCGGCGTTCATCACGGTGTTCGAGAATTTCGGCAACGCGCTGTTCTCGGTAACCGATGTTGTGTATTTTCTTTCGATTATCGCCGCTTTTCTGTTCTTGTCGGTGCGTTCGCTCGACAAGAGAAGATGGGCGTAGCGGGGAGGCGGAACGGTATGAGCAATAAAGACGAAAACATGGAAAACATCGAACAGACCGCGGAGAACGCCGCCGGATCGGAAACCGCGGGCGCCGGGAGCGTCGCGGCGGAGGAAACGGTGGAAAAACCCGAAAAAGCGAAGAAGAGGAACCCGTTCGGCCGTGTAAAGCGGATTATCGGCGAGGCGAAGCGGTTGCCGCATAACCGCCAGATTCTGCGGCGCGGAGGGTACTCGATCGTGATAACGGCGCTTCTGCTCGCGGCGCTGATAGGATTGAACTGGCTTGTTTCGGCGCTCGCGCAGCGCTTCCATCTCGATTTCGATTTGACGCCGCAAAAGCAGAACAGCATAAGCGAGGAAAACATTGAGTATATCGAAAATATAAAGCGCCCCGTTACGGTAACGGTTTGCGCCACGGAAGACGATTACGCCGATTATATTTCATATTACGCGCAGAACCTGTACAACGCCTCCGGTTCGGCCGATTATTTCAATCAGACGATAAATCTTGTGAACCGCTACGCCGAATACAACAAAAACATCACGGTCCGGTTTATCGACACCCAGTCGACCGAGTTTACCGAAATAGCGTCGGAATATTCGTCGGAGGAGATCCGCTACGGCGACATTATAGTGTCTGCGGAGAGGGAGACCGAAGACGGCACCGTCGAGCGCCACAAGGTTATCGGCTTTGAGGATATATACACTTTAGCCGACGAATCGGGGTACGCCGCGATGGGTTACGGGAGCTACACGGTCTCGGGCAACAATATCGAAACCGCGCTTACGGGCGGCATCGTTTATGTGCTGAACGCGGAAACGAAAACGGTGTGTTTTATAACCGGGCATTCGTCCGGAGTCGACACCGACGTTTACACGAAACTTCTCGAAGACAATAATTACAGCGTATCGACGGTTTCCGATCGTATATTAACCGCGCTGCCGGAGGATTGCGATGTCGCGATCATAATGGCGCCGTCAGTCGATTTTACCGAGGCGGAGCTGAACACCCTTTCGGCTTTTCTCGACAACGGCGGAAAACTCGGCAGGGGGCTGATGTTTTACGGAGACTCCGCCGCGCCCGCGCTGCCGAACCTGTACGGGTTCCTTTCACAGTGGGGGATCAACGCGCAAAGCGGCATACTGTTTGAAACGGACGAAAACAATCATAACGAAGGCGATCCGTCCACAATGCTTATGTACCCCGCCGACGATGACGAGATAGCCGGCGAAAACGACTACTGCATTACAGGGTACAATATACCTCTCACTGCGGGCGAACCGGTCGAATCGGGGGTTGAGGTGACCGCTCTTGTACAGACATCGCAAACGGTCGTTAAAGCTCCCGTAGGCGCCGCCGCCGACTGGAAAGGCTACACCGACGCGGATCTCGGCCAGTTCCCGGCGGTTATGCAGGCCGTAAAATCGGATTTCGACGAAGACAATAACCCCCTCGCGAGTTATGTTATGGCGTTTTCGAGCATCGAGTACATAAATTCCGACTGGGCGGATTATTCGGGTATCGCGAACAAAAATGTCGTACTCGCATGCTCCGACCGCGCGGCGGGAGTTGAAGACGCCGGCATCAGTTTCGTCTCGAAAACCATCACAAACGAAAGCTACGCCGACAGAGTTACCGCCGGCGGGGTTATGACCGTCCGCACCGTGTTTATGATTGTAATCCCGATTGCCGTTATAGCGGCGGGAATAATTATCTTTGTACGAAGAAGGCGCGCGCAATGAGAGAAGAGGAGAACCCCGTATACGCTCCGCCGGAACCCGAAAACGGGGACGGCGCCGGAGGAACGGAATCCGCCGCGCCCGGCGCGGGGCCGGACGAAACATCCACGGTATTCGGCGACCCTGTCTCTCATAACGGCGAACCGCCGAAAAAGAAAAGCAGGAACCGCGTGCTTATAGTAATCGCGGCGGCGATAATCGCCGCGGCGGTTATAGGCGGTACCGTCGCGGTTGTAAAGCTTATCCCCGTAAAAGAAAGCGGAACATCCTCCGGCGCGGCGGTCAGCGATATTCCGGTGGTGGAATACACCGAAGACGATATCGACGCCCTTACGGTCGAGAACGCGAACGGCAGGTACCGGCTTATCGCCGAGCGCACGGAGGAATCGTCGTCCGGCTCTTCCGGGGGCGTCGTTAATACGCTGTGGCTTGTCGACGGGGTGGATCGCGCGAAAACCGAAAGCGGCTCGATCTCCGCGATAGCGTCCGCGGCGGCGTCGGTGACGGCGACGAGAAAGATAACTTCAAAAACCCCCGAGCAGTGCGGACTGAACGCCCCGGTTTATAAAATAGATGTCGAATCGAAAAAAGTCGGCAATTACACCCTGACGGTAGGCGGCGAATCCCCCGACGGGCTTGGCGTTTATCTCAGCGTTTCCACCGACGGCGGCATATATCTTGTCGACGGGGACGAAGTTGCCGATTTCGATTTCACGATTCTGGATCTCGCCGAAACATCAACCGTGGCGGGAATCGATATGAACGACGGGGTCGACGATTATACCGACGGCAACGGCAACCTTACGTCGTTCGACAGCTTAACCGTCAGCGGCTCGAATTTCCCGGTGCCGGTAACGTTCAGGAAAGCGAACGCGGAAGAGGCGGCAATGTTTTATTCGTATATGGTGTCGTCCCCGAGCGAAAGAGAGGCCGCGCATGTCGACGAGCTTCTGTCGGCTTTTACGAACGGCCTGTCGTGTTCCGGGGCATACGCGATGGATGTATCCGCCAAATCGCTTGCCGAGTTCAAGCTGAACAATCCGTATCTTACCGTCGCGATTAAAGTCGGCTCCCGGGCGCGGACGTTCAGAATCGCCAAAATCGACGATGAATTTTGCGCCGTCATCGCCGACGACAGTATTCTGATAAAAAAAGTCCCGGCGTCGGATATGCCGTTTTTGGATTATAAAACCGAGGATTATTACGGCAGGCTGGCTTTCCTGCGCCCCATCGATTCGCTCACCGAATTTAAGGTTGAAACGGGCGGCGCGACCTATACTTTCAAGGTGGTTTACGACGACAGCGAGGACGCGGAGGAGGATCTCGCCGTAAGTATAAACGGCGCGAAAATAAACGCGGAATATTTTCAGAGTATGTATCAGGCGTTTTTGAATATATCGTACGTCGATTTTATAACCGGCACGGGATCTAAAACCGCCGATATGAGAATTACTTTAAGCTATTCCGACAAGAAGACGAAAGACGTTATCACCTATTCGAAATCGAACGAAACCAGCTACGATTTTACCCTTAACGGCAAATCGCAGGGTAGAATAACCGCTTCGGCTTACAACAGGCTTTCCGGCGCCGTAAAAAGCGTTGCAAACAATAAAAAGCCGTAAATTCCACGGCTTTGCGTTTCAGTGCGGCACGGTGCGGGTTAACCGAAATCACAGCATTTTTCGTGCCCGTTTATTACTCCTACAGCCTGAAGATACGCGTACACGGCGACGGAGCCGGTAAATTTCATTCCGCGGCGTTTCAAATCGCGGGAGACCGTGTCTGACAGGGGAGTGCGGGTAAACGCGGTGCAATCTTCCTTAACGACTTCGCCGCCGGTAAATCCCCATAAATATTTGTCGAACGAACCGAATTCAAGAACAATGTTCAAAAAGACGGCCGCGTTGGAAACGGCGGCATCTATTTTACCGCGATTCCGTATTATGGCGGGGTTCATCATGAGCTCCGCCTTTTTTTCGTCGCCGTAGGCTGCGACTTTTACCGGGTCGAATCCGTCGAACGTCCGCCGGAAACCTTCGCGTTTGTTCAGCACACACTCCCACGAAAGCCCCGCCTGAAAACATTCCAAAAGCAGGATTTCAAAAAGTTTGCGGTCGCTGTGGCAGGGGACGCCCCATTCGCTGTCGTGGTACGCGACATACGCCGGATTGTTAAGGTTTACCCAGCCGCATCTTTTTACGCCGCGCCCGTCAGTTATTGACATAAAGCTGCCGGTACGGACTGCTTGTGTTCGGTTTTAGCACGAAATATCTGCTGCCGTCGTATTTGGTTATATCATCGCCGAATTTATCGCAGAATTTTTTTATGTACGGGAAAAACTCGTCGTAGTCGTCGGGTGAAGCCTCGCCGGCGCACACCTGTTTCGGCAGATCGTGCGGCATCGCGTCGCTCCGCAGCACGATTTTCCCGCCGTGCATGCCGGTGCCGCAGAAATACCCGACCGGGGGCCTGCCCTCCGCGCCGTTTCCCAGAACCAGGATAAGCCCGCCCGCCTGATATTCGCCGAGAAAGCTCCCGCACACGCCGCCTATTACGAGAACCGGCTTTTTCTCTTTGTATTCTTTCATGTGAATGCCCGCGCGGTAGCCGGCGTTGCCTTTAACATATATTTCCCCGCCGCGCATCGCGTAACCGGCGGCATCGCCCGTATTGCCGTATATTGTAATGCTCCCGCAGTTCATGGTGTCGCCGGTGGCATCCTGCGCGTTGCCGTAAAGTATTATATCGGAACCGTCGAGATACGCTCCCAGGGCGTTGCCCGGTGTCCCTTCAAGAACTATAGTGCCGCCCCGGCTGCCGCAGCCCAGGTACCGTTCGCCTAAGCATTTTTGTTTTTCCATATTTCCATCCCTTCGTTTATAATGCTTTCGCGATCCGCCGGCTGAAAAGCCATAAGCTGCGGACGGTCTTTCAGCGCGTCGAAATCAACGGTTCGCAAATCGGTCCCGTTGCGGATAAGGGAGGTGTATATTCCCGCCCGCGCGACATCGCCTATGAGTATAAAACCGTTCAAACTGCGCTCCCCGTAATACAGGGCTTTGTAACTGTCGCCGGATATTTTTTCGTAACATTCCCCGGTATAGGCTCCGGCGGAAAGAATGTGGGTCCCGAAAAAACTCATCGCGTTCATAGGGAAAGTGTCGTCGCATACGGCGCTGCCGCCCGCCATGTTCACCCCCGCCGTATATCCCTGCTTATAGGCGTTGGGAAGAATGGCGATAACTTTTTTTGTGCCAGAGGTAATGTCGATCCCCTCGCAGCAGTCGCCCGCCGCGTAAACGCCGGGAACGGTTGTTTCCCCTTTCCCGTTTATCAGTATGCCGCGGTTTACAGCGGCTCCGGCGGAAACGCCGAGCGCGACGGCGGGTCTTACCCCTACCGCGGTAATCAGAATGTCAAACTTCAGGGTCTCGCCGCCGCGGAGTTCGGCGGTATTGCCGCTGAAACATTCCACCGTATTGTTTAGGTAAAACTCTATACCTTTATCGCGCGGATATTTTTCCGCTATTCCGGCGGCGGTTTCCGTAAGGATACTGGGCAGGATCCTGTCGGCAAGATCGACCACGGCTATCTCTCCGACCCGGTCGCAAATGCCTTCGGCGCATTTTAATCCGATTAAACCGGCGCCGAGTATTAAAACGCGGGCGTCGGGGCGGAGCGCTTTTTCGAGAGACAGCGCGTCGTCGAGCGACATAAAAGAGAATTTCACCGGCACGGTTTCAATTCCGCGGAACGCCGGCACAAAAGGAACGGAGCCGGCGGCGATCATCAGCCGGTCGAATTTTATCCGTTCGCCGCTTTCGAGTTCGACTGTGTTGCCGTTGACCGATTTTGCGGTTTTCCCGGTCATGGCGGTAACACCGTTCCGCTCGTAAAAATCATCGGGGCGGTACTTTATTCTTTGCAGATCGGTCTTCCCCTCAAGCAGATACGAAATCAGAGGGCGGGAGTAGGTATGGTATTTTTCGCTTGATATAAGTATTATTTCCCCGGTTTTATCCGTCGACCGTATGCCCTCAACGCAGCCTGTCGCGGCGGTTGAATTGCCGATTATAACATATCGCACGGTTTACCGTCACCTCTCCTCGTAAACAATGGCGTGATTCGGGCAGCCCTCCACGCACTTCGGCGCGCCCGCGCCGTTCTTCAGGCACAGTTCGCATTTCTGCATTACCCCGTCGCCGCTCGGCATTATCGCTCCGTATGGGCATACAAGCACGCAGGTATGGCAACCGACGCATTTGTCGCGGTCGATCTCCACCGTGCCCTCCGGGGATTTTGAAAGAGCGCCCGCGATGCAGCTTTTAACGCAGAGCGGGTCGTCGCAGTGCCTGCACGCTACAGCGAAACTTATGTAATTGTCTCCCTCTACTTTTATGCGCGGGCGTATCGGCCTGTCCTTAAGCGCTTTTACCATATCGCTTTCACCGCTGTTGGCGAACGCGCAGTAGTATTCGCACAGATGGCAGCCGAGGCACCACTTTTCGTTCACATATATTTTTTTCATTTTCTATTCCCCCGCGTGTTTGATCCCGAGAATGCGCAGTTCCGCATCGGTAAGCCCAACGCCCCTGAGCATCAGCCTGTTGCCTTTCAGTGCCTCTATGGAATTTATTCCCATTCCGCCCATAATTTCCATTATTTCGCGGTTCCACGCGGTGACGAGGTTCACAAGTCGTCGGCTCCCTTCGTCGGGGTTCAGCCGTTTAACCAGTTCGGGGCGCTGTGTCGCTATCCCCCAGTTGCAGTTGCCGGCGTGGCAGGTGCGGCACAAATGGCACCCCAGCGCCAGCAGCGCCGCGGTGGCGATGTAAACCGCGTCCGCGCCGAGAGCGATGGCTTTTACGACGTCGGCGCTGCTCCTCATCGAACCGCCCACAACAAGCGATACATTGCCGCGGATCCCCTCGTCGCGCAGCCGCTGATCGACCGCCGCCAGAGCCAGTTCCACCGGAATGCCCACATTGTCTCTGATCCTTGTGGGGGCGGCGCCGGTGCCCCCGCGGAATCCGTCGATGGCGATAATATCCGCTCCGCTCCTCGCTATGCCGGAGGCTATCGCCGCCACGTTGTGTACCGCGGCGATTTTAACGATAACCGGTTTTTTATAGTTTGTCGCCGTTTTAAGGGAAAGAACGAGCTGGCGCAAATCCTCTATTGAATAAATATCGTGGTGCGGAGCGGGGGAGATGGCATCGGTGCCCTCCGGGATCATTCTCGTCTTTGAAACATCGCCGACTATTTTGCTTCCCGGCAGATGACCGCCTATTCCCGGCTTCGCCCCCTGACCCATTTTTATTTCGATCGCCGCGCCGGCGTTCAGATAGTCTTTGTGCACGCCGAACCTGCCCGATGCGACCTGCACGATTGTATTCGGACCGTATTTGTAAAAATCCTCGTGAAGTCCGCCCTCGCCGGTGTTGTAATATGTTCCGAGTTCGGCGGCGGCGCGCGCCAGCGATTCGTGGGCGTTATAGCTTATTGAACCGTAAGACATGGCGGAAAACATAATCGGAACTTTCAATTTCAGCTGCGGAGTAAGATTGTTTATTATTTTGCCGTTCCCGTCCCGCCTGATTTCGGCGGGTTTCTGCCCCAGGAATGTAACCGTTTCCATGGGTTCGCGCAACGGATCAATCGGCGGATTTGTCACCTGCGAGGCGTTAAGCAGTATTTTGTCCCAGTAAACGGGGTAGTTTTTCGGGGTGCCCATCGATGAAAGAAGCACTCCGCCGCTCTCGGCCTGCTTGTATATTTCCGTAATATCGGCCCCCGACCAGTTGGCGTTTTCGCGAAAAGTATGGTCGCTTTTTACGATTTTCAGCGCCCTTACCGGGCACAGCGATACACAACGGTGGCAGTTTACGCACCGGCTTTCGTCGGAGTGCATCTCGCCCGTGTCGGGATCGTATTTATGCACTTCATTGGCGCACTGCCTTTCGCATACGCGGCAGGCTATACATTTATCGCGGTTGCGCACAACCTCGTATTCCGGGTAGAAATAATTTACTCCCATGTCTGATTCACCCCGTTTAACCTGAAGATTACAGGCTCCCCGCCTTTCGGCGCCCAGATTTTATCCAGTTCCGGCTCGATAACGCGAATGGCGCTTTCCTCGCTCGCGATATACACGGTGTCGCCTTTTTCTCCGACCACCATCGAGCGCAGTTTCAGCCGGTCGTTCAGCGCCATAATGCCGCCCTCAAACGCGAGGATTATCGAAAACGGGCCGGTAACAAGCAGGCTTGAAAAGGCGTTGCGCAAATAGGTCAGCCGTTCGCGCTCCCCGGGGGGCTTCGAGTTTATCGTCGACCAGAAAGGCGCGGCGATAACCTCCGCCATTTCGGTGTACGAAAGCCCTTTTTTGCGTGTTAAAAAGTCGATAATATATGTAATAACCTCGGTATCGGTAAGCAGGGTGCATTTGTAGCCGAACATTTCAATATAGCGGCGGTTCGCGTCGTAAGACGAAATCTCCCCGTTATGTACAACCGAATTGCTCAGCAGCGCGAACGGATGGGCGCCTCCCCACCATCCGGGGGTGTTCGTGGGATAGCGCCCGTGCGCCGTCCAGCAGTAGCCCGCGTATTCCTCAAGCCTGTAAAAAACCCCCACATCCTCCGGGTAACCTACGGCTTTGAACACGCCCATGTTTTTGCCGCTCGAAAATATATAAGCCCCTTCTATTTTCGAATTTACTTTTATTACGCTTTGCGCCACGAACTCGTCGGGGTCGAGTTGGCTGTCGGCGAGTTTGGTGGGGAGAGGGTTGACGAAATACCTCCAGATCAGCGGTTCGTTTGTGATCGACGGGATTTTCCTCGTCGCGATTTTGGAAAGGTTGATAATATCGAAATGGCGGTCCAGAAACCTCTCCGTTTCGGTTCGCGCATCCTGTGTGTCGTAGAAAATATGGAAGGCGTAATAATCTTTGTATTCCGGGTAAATGCCGTATCCCGCGAACCCTCCGCCAAGCCCGTTGGAGCGCTCGTGCATAAGCGCGATCGACTTTATTATTCTGTCGCCGGAAATTCTTCTGCCGTCTTTGGCGAAAATAGATGAAATCGCGCACCCGGCGGGGATCCTGCCGCCGGAAATTCCTTCTTTCAGCATAAAACGCAAACCTCCCGAATATCCAAACAAAAAAAGTCTGAAACGGAAAACGCCTCCGCTCAGACACCTTCGTCCTCTGTACCGAATTATATATGAAAAATCGCTTCTTGTCAACCGATTTTATTAAAATCCGGCAAATAACATTTTGGGGTATTGACATTTACCGTGTTACTCTTTATAATAGGTAAGGTCGGAAATGCGGCCGGCAAACAGCGAGGTGTGGCTCAGTTTGGTAGAGCGCTGCGTTCGGGACGCAGAGGTCGCAGGTTCGAATCCTGTCACCTCGACCGTTGTTTAATATTATTTGCGGGGGCGTAGCTCAGTTGGGAGAGCGTACGGTTCGCATCCGTAAGGTCAAGGGTTCGAATCCCTCCGTCTCCACCG
>CAZRRV010000044.1:0-12161 GCA_964602735.1 uncultured Eubacteriales bacterium | reverse complement strand
CCCGCCGTTATTACCGCAAAGGCATTATTATTATTATTTCGGTGTTCGATCGACCCATCCGCCGGTTACCGGACGGCGGGCATGATTCGGCGCCGCCTGAAATCTTTCGCTTTTCGCAGAATAAATCCGTTTTCCGCTGACTGTACAGATAGCGCGGGCGCAACTCACGCATACCGCCGCGACGGAATATTTATCGGGCAAAGCCGAATTCGCGGTGAATATTTTACGCGTTTATCTGGATTCCGACAGAAAGCGGGCAGGCGCGGGAACCCCGTCGGGTTTCCTTGCGCAACGTACAAACACACCGTGCGTCCCCGGGGAGAATAACGATAAAAATGTCCCCGTTGCGCGTTTGCGCAACGGGGACAAACATTGAACGAGATTGCCGTGAAAGCGTCAACGGCGGACGAGCTTTTTTATACGCGTGAACATTTCCGCCAGGTCACGGCGCTTTATAAAAAGGTAAACCGCATAGGCGGCCGCGTACACCGCCGTACACAGGAACGAACGGATAAACCAGGACGACACGATAAAGACCGCCGCCATTGAGATTTCCAAAACGATATCTTTTTTCACCGCGACACCGAGGTCTTTTGACAGCAGCAGTTCCCCGAAAACACACCGAAACGCCTGCAAGACCACAATCGACAACACCGCAAGGGTAAGGTTTTTAAGCAGGAATACGGTTACGGCGGTTGAAATCACGCTGAGCCCCACCGTTACCGCGTTGATAAGCAGAATGGTTTTCTCTTTGCGCATGGTTTTTAGATATGTTGTAACAAGCATGGCGGTTTTGCTTTCGAAAATGCAGAGCGGAAACATCAGAGCCATATAGGTTAAAGCATCCGAGTAATCAGGCAGCCATGCCGACAGGATCCGTTTCGCGGGATAGTAGACAATCAGCATGCCGAGAAGCACCGTCATTAAAAAATTGCGCATAAGCGTATACATAGCGGGGAGCCTGTCGCCTTCGGTTCGGCGCAGCGCGGGAAACAGTATCAGGCTTACGGCGTTGATAAACACCATAAGCAGGTTGGAAACGCTGAGCGTTAGCGAAACTTTTCCGAATGTTTCAACATCCCACTGCCATTCAATGGCAAGACGCACTATCCCCACAATGAGAAGACTCGCCACATTCGCGAACATAAGTTTGAAGCCGACGCTTATGTTCTCTCGAGCCTCTATTACCGCTGATTTCACGGGTGCCGGTTTCCCGAAAACTATATCACGGCAGATGCCGACTATCACCGCGAGAGCAACCGCTTTCCCCGCGAGATCGGCGATAATCATCATGCGGTAGTCTTTTGCACCGAACAACAGCATTACGACTACCAAAGTAAAATAAAGCAACCGTTCAAGCGTGGTTACCGACGCGTATTCCCTGATACGATTCGTAAGCTGCAACACATACGAAAGAAAAGTGCGGGGAATCACCAGCAGAGCGCACAGTCCCGTCGCGGCAATAATAAGCCCTTTATCGGCGCTCGGAACCGCAAAAAACCCGTAAATGCCCAGCCCCGCGCCGATTGCCAGTTCGAGCACGGCAAGCATCCAGAACTGCGAAATAAACACGGGCCGGCTGAGTTCATCGTAATCCTTGCCGCCGTAGCGAAGATATACGCCGTCGCACCAGCCGAAATGGAAAAAACCCACATAGGAGGTGTACAGCATGTAAAGCTGAAAATATCCGTACTCTCCCCCGCCGAGGCGTTTCGGCACTATCAGTACAACCAGCGCCGAAATCAGAAAAGTTACCGCGTTGGCGACAAATGTATGAGAAAAATTTTGAACAAATGTTTTTAACTTTGCATTCATTTACCCGCGCCCGTTCCCGCAGTCGCGAGATATTCTTTCAGTGTGGGCTGTTTTTTGTCTTTATCGGAAAGTATTATTTCCGTGCCCGGCGGAACCGGCCAGTCAATTGCGAGGTCGGGATCGTTCCAGATTATCCCGCCTTCATCGCCGGGGTTGTAAAACCGTGTGCATTTGTAAACAAATTCGGCCTCGTCGCTGAGTACCAAAAACCCGTGCGCAAACCCTTCGGGGACATAAAGCTGTAACTTGTTCCCGGCGCTTAAAACGGTTCCGTACCAGCGGAGAAATGTTTCGCTGCCGGGGCGAAGATCCACACCCACATCAAACACCTCTCCTTTAACGACGCGTACAAGTTTACCTTGCGGTGACTGCTTTTGAAAGTGGAGTCCGCGCAGCACTCCTTTTTTTGATTTCGACTGATTATCCTGCACGAATTCCGCGCCAATTCCGGCCGCGGCAAATTCAGCTTTATTATAGGTCTCGGAAAAATAACCTCTTTCATCGCCGAAAACGGTAGCTTCGACTACATACATTCCCGCCACGGGGGTTTCGTGAAAAAAGAACTTTGACATTTTTTTCACTCCGTATTTTCTAAATAGCACCGCATAATCTATGCCGAACGGTTGTACCGCGAAATTCATCACATAGAACCGATAAGGATTGTTGTGCACGCCCGCCATGTATTTTCGGTAGCGGGATCGGAACGGGGCAAAACGACCCTGTGTATTCGCGAAAACCTTACGTCCGCCGGTTCTTAACCGTGTTCTCTCACATTCGACCCGTTCACGGGATCCGCCCTACAAATTACAATTCGCGATGTACGCCGCCAGCGCCTCTTTCCAGCCGCGCATTTCATCGCCTACCGTTCGGCGAAGCATGGCGTGATCGAGCACCGAATACGCAGGGCGCCTTACCGGCGACGGGAACTCCGCCGTTGCACACGGCGCAAGCGGCGCGTTAAGACCCGCGTCTTTCAATATTTCGGCGGCAAAATCGTACCAGCTGCAAATACCGTTCCCGGTTATATGATAAACGCCGTATTCCTCCGTAAGCGCGATCTTAAGCAAATGATGCGCCAAATCGTCGGCGTTGGTAGGGCACCCGAACTGATCGTTTACCACCCGCAGAGGTTCACCGGCCAGGGCTTTCCGCAAAACAGTCTTCACGAAATTTTTTCCGGTATAGCCGTACAGCCATGCTGTACGGACGGTAAAAACGCGGGAGCACGCCCGAGTCGCGTACCGTTCGCCCAGCAGTTTAGACCGCCCGTAAGCGTTTATCGGCCGGCATTCGTCGCTTTCGTTATACGGCACGGCGGAGGTACCGTCGAAAACATAGTCGGTGGAAATATGCACAAGTTTGGCGCCGCATTGTTCCGCCGCCGCCGCTATATTGCGGGGGCCTTCCGCGTTCACCCTGACGGCCGTTTCGCTGTCGGTTTCGCAACCCGGAACATCCGTCATTGCGGCGCAGTTAAAAATAATATCGGGGCGGTAGCCGGAAAAAAACGTTTTTACGGCGCCGGCGTCGGTTATATCAAGCGTGTCGAGATCGATGGCGGTAACGCGGCAATTTTCGTAAGCTTTGTCAATAGCGCCGATCTCGCTTTTCCCCGCGGCGAGTATTTTTGAAAGTTCGGTTCCGAGCTGACCGCGGGAGCCCGTAATCAGCACTTCACGCGCCATTTCGGTTCTCCTCCGCAACGCGCAGCAGATATTGCCCGTAATCGGAATTTTTCATCCGTTCGCCGAGACCGCGCAGCTGCTCCCTCGTAATATAGCCCAGTCTGAACGCGATTTCCTCGATACAGGAAACGAACAGCCCCTGCCGCGTCTGTACGGCTTCCACGAAATTCGCGGCCGCGAGCATCGCGCGGTGAGTGCCGGTATCGAGCCACGCCATCCCTCTGCCGAAAAGTTCCACTTTCAGTTCGCCCATATGCAGATAGGCGTTGTTTACATCGGTGATTTCAAGCTCTCCGCGGGCGGAGGGTCGGATGTTTTTCGCTATTTCCACCACGCGGTTATCGTAAAAATACAGTCCGGGTACGGCATAGTTTGATTTGGGACGTTCCGGTTTTTCTTCAATCGAAAGCACGTTCCAGTCGTCGTCGAATTCCACAACCCCGAACTCGCGCGGGTTGTTCACATGGTAGCCGAAAATGGTCGCCCCCCGTTCGCGGGCGGCGGCTTTTTTCAGCCGTTCGCTGAAATTGTAACCGTAAAAAATATTGTCGCCCAAAATAAGGCATACGGAATCGCCGCCGATGAATTTTTCTCCAACTATGAACGCGTCGGCAAGCCCGCGCGGGCGATCCTGCTCCGCGTATGAGAACGACATCCCGATATGTCCGCCGTCTCCGAAAAGTTCGCGGAACCCGCCGAGATCCCTCGGAGTTGAAATAATGAGCACCTCTCGGATGCCGGCCAGCATAAGCGTTGAAAGCGGGTAATATATCATGGGTTTGTCGTATACCGTAAGGATTTGCTTTGAGCACGCTACGGTAGAGGGGTAAAGCCGGGTGCCGGATCCCCCCGCCAGAATAATGCCTTTCATACCCGCGAACACTCCTCCCCAACAGCGGCAGACCCGGATTGAGATACGGATTTCCGCCGGCGCTTTTTTACCTGTTGCATTTTGAAAACATGAAAATTTCACGGGAACCGCAATATACACGCTCACGCCCGACGGCCAGAGATTTTAGCAAATAATAGGCGATTGCGAGATATACCAGTCTGTAAATTATGGTTGTCCCGATAGTCATCGACAGAATAACATCGTCGATTCCCTGCATGGCCAAAGTGTAGAACAAGTAAGAATATACAATAAGAGAAAAACCCGGTGTTTGTCTGGTTTTTATGAAATTGTAAAAAGAGGAGTACAGCAAGCCGAGCGCGAACTGAATTAAAAGCATACCGGCAAAGCCGTAGTCATGTATATATCTGCGCAGACTCGTAAACACATTTCCCGCGAAATCTCCGAAATGCACAAACTCCAGATGTCGAACCCTTTCGGGAATATCCGCGCCGAGCGTACGCAGTATGTCATGAATCCCGTACAATGTTTCCTCGCCCCAGATAGACGGAGGTTCGTGCGGGGTGTTAAGATAAACATCGAGCGACGGTATCGAAAGCCCGGTGTAGATCGAAATCGTATCCCACACGCTGCGAACGCCGGTTTTCCCCGTCAGGAAACCGAGCAGGGTAAAAACGAGGAAGAACAGGGCGAGCGCCGCGGCTCCGAAACCGATAATGCGGAATGTTACGCGCCGGTTCCACCGGTAACGGATATTATACATAACGAACGCGGTAAGCAACGACATGGCCGCTAATCGGATGGCGAACACACGCCCCGTGCCCAGTGTCTGAGTAAAAACATCAATGGCGGGGGGCAGCAGATAAAACAGCCATTTTTTCCTGAACCGGGAGAGAATACAGTTGTAAAAAAAGAAAAACAGGAAAACGGTGCGTATGCTTTCGCTGATCAGATTTAGGTGCCCCACCGCCCTGCCTAACCTGTTGCCGGGTTGAATATTCGCAGTGTAGGTATAATATATCATACCGCTTACGCCTTTGTCGTTCCCTACCTCCACGGAATATTTATAGGTCTCGACAAACACATAGGCGAAAACGGCCAGCATAACCGCACAGGAAACGGCAATCACCGGCGCCGGCAAATCAAGAGGGCGGCGCGGCTCGGCGCGGCCCGCTTCGAGAGCCGGTGCTTTTACGGGCTCCGCGGGGCGGCTCCGCTCCGATACAAACGCGGCGAGCATACTCCCGGCCCCGAACGCCAGCAGCCCCGACAAAATCACGATAACCGCGCTCGGAGTAAGGGAGTACCCCCATCGGTTCACATTCGCCACCGCGAAAAACGTGCTTACGGCGAACATAATACACGATATTGTCCACGGCGAGAGAATATCGCGCCGTTCGGCGATAAACGCCGCGCCCGCCATGGCGATCAAAGTGAAAAAAAGCAGATAAATCAATCGATCGACCCTCTTTTCCCCCAAACACGGGCTGCGGTTACAGCCATGCGACGCAGGCGGCAGGCTTATCTCCCACCGGCAGGGCGGCAAGTGCTACTTCAAGCTCCCGCTTTACCGATTTGCCGATCTTTTCCGCGAAAACAACATACGCGCAACGCGAAAGCAGTTCCGCCGCTGCGGGATCTTTCGCCGGGGAATCGGTGATAAGCACCAGAAAATCGTAATCCGCCGCCGCCGCGGCAAGTTCGCCGGAATGACCGGGTGTGCGGAGCGATTCCAGCGTTTTTTCGGGGAGAACCGCGGCTTTTTCGGGCAGCGCAAACGCGCATCCGCTTAAATTCGCCACCCCCGTTTTATAGCCGAATCCGATCAGCTTTTCCACAACAGCGCCGAATACGGAATTATTCCCCGCCGTAGTGGAAAGCGCGACAACCGGGTTGCCGGCGTCTTTAGATTTACTCACGGCGCGGCAGGCTATCTCGTAGGCCGGATCCTTTGAATTTTCGATACAGTCGGTATAAAACGCGGACTTAAAATACTGTTTCGACCACGCTTTTTTACCGCACAGGAACCATATCCCCTCGGCAAGCAGCCCGAAAACAATACCTAAAAACACGCCGATAATACCGTATTTCAACAGTGCGGAACTTACCGCCGCGCCGCCCTCAAACTGCGTTTGGACCTCACCGATCGGCGCCATCGAGGTATCGGCGCGGTAAAGTTTGGCGGTCGATTCGGCGTACGACAGGAAATCGTTAAACAAAGAGACAAGATTCCGCTGAACATAGTCCTGCGAATCGCCGTCGACATTTACGGTTACGGTAAACTCGTATTTCGGGGTGTTGGCGACAACCGTCGAGGTAAAGGCGGTTTTCATCCACTCGATTTTATCGGCCGCGCTTTTGCCGCTCCATCCGGGGCAGAAAACATCCATGTCGTACTTCTCCGAAATTTGATCGAAAAACGGGTGCAGATTTGCCGGGCGGTACCAGACATCGTTATAATCCACATACTTCGTAACCCCGCCGGCGTCGGCGGCGACATAAACGGCATGATTCTTAAATTCCGCTATCTGACCGCAGAAATCGGTATAGGTTTCGGTGCCGCTGTCGGATTTTGCGGCTACGGGCATCGCCAGAACAGCCGTAAAAAATACCACGCACAATACCGTAACCCAGCATTTGCGGATAACGAACCGCGCAAATTCGCCGAATGTATATTTACCCATAAATCCATCTTCCCTTTCATGCGCTTTGGCGGCGCGTTTTTTTGTATAAGATTACCTTCCCGTAACTGTTTGAAAGCGCGAGCAGAGCGCCGAAGCGCCGACGCGCGAACAGCCGCCACACCAATCTTTTTTTCGCGTCCAAACAGTCGGGAGGCGGCAGTTTAATATCCGAAAACGGTTCCGTTCCGGCTATGTCCCGCAAAACGGAGATTTTTTCGCTTTTCTTTAATGTGCACCCGGAATATTGAAATTCCAAAAGCAAATCGATAATTCTTTTGGCGAAAAGCGTTTCGCACATTCCGGGATATTTTTCATCAAGACGGATTTTTTCGCACAAACTGTGTTCCGCGCGAGTGAGTTTAATATAATCATACACATGTTCGATATGGAATTTTTTGGATGTACTGTGCTCTTCGCGTTGCTCATGCAAATAATAAACATCACTCAAAAGCACAGCTTTCTTCATACTTTCGTAAACACGGTAACTCATAAGAAGGTCTTCAAAGCCGTACTTCAACGCAACATCGAATTCAATTCCGTTATTATCAAGGAGCGATTTACCGTACAGCCCGTTCCAGATAACATTAAAAAACCCGGATTCGTACGCGGCGGGGTAATTTTCCGCCCGGCAGTCGGAGGAAATGACGGTGCGGGCGGGAACCGCTCTGTCGCGTTCGCTTACTTTGCCGCCCGGGAACGTTTCCCTTACATGGTACCCGAATTTAATCACATCGGCGTTTTCCTCCCGCGCCGCCGCGACGGCGTTTTCCAGCAGTTCCGGGTAATAGGTGTCGTCGTTATCTATAAACGATATAAATTCGCCCGTCGCGGCGTCGATCCCGGTGTTCCTCGCCGCGCTTATCCCGCCGTTCGCCCGGTGTATTACCTTTACACGGGGGTCTTTCGCGGCGTAGGCGTCGCAAACCGCGCCGCTGCCGTCGGGCGATCCGTCGTCTACCAGAATAAGCTCGAAATCGGGGAAAGTCTGCCCCAGCACACTGTCGATCGCGGCGGGAAGATATTCCTCGGAATTATATACCGGCATAATAACGCTTACGGCAGGCATACTTCACCCTCTTTTACTTTCGCTTCATAATAATCGGCTGTACGGTGAAAACCGTCGTTTATACCTACGCCGGGTTTCCAGCCCTCCCGGTACAGTTTGCCGGAATCGAGCAGGGCGACCCTGTGCGGCAGATAGCCGGCTTTGCGTTCCGCCGGGATCTCCTCGAACCGCACGCCGATATGTTTTTCGGGGAAAAGCTCCGCGAGTTTTTCCGCCAGTTCCCCGACCGTGAGAATACTTTCCTTTTCCATCGTCGAAACATTATAAATCGGATTTTCGCCGAGCAGCAGCACCCTGAAAAGCCCGGAAATGAGATCGCTTAAATAAGTGAGGCTCAGCACCGCTTTCCCCGCGCTGTGCAGCACTATATCTTCTCCGCGGAGTACATTCAGCAGAAAATCGCCGACGACCCGCCCGTCGCCGAGAGCAATACCCGGCCCGTACGTATGCGCTATGCGGGCGATTTTCGTGTTTACGCCGTACTGCGCGGCGTAGGCGGAGCACAGGGTTTCCGCCAGCCGTTTGCTTTCGGGGTAGCACGAGCGCACGGCGGCCGGGTCGGTAACCCCGTAATCGTCCTCACCCGCATACTCTTTCCCGTCGGGTTGGAACCCGTAGATTTCGCGGGTGGAAAGCAGCATGAACCGCTTGCTCCGCTTTTCTCTCGCAAGTTCAAGCATATTGGCGGTTCCCGCCGTATTCGCGCGTATCGTCCCCACCGGGTCTTCCGTAAAGCGCAACGGCGAAACATTGCTTGCCGCGTGTATGATATAATCCGCGTCTCCCGGTATGTCCCCGGGTTCGCAAACATCGCGGATTATCAGCGAAAAATCGTTTCTTCCCGCGAGCGGCGCGAACCGCCGCGCGGCTTTTTCGCGGTTGCGAACCAGTCCCGCCACGCGGATGTTCAAATTCCGCGTTTCATTGAGATACAACAGGGTGTATACGAGATACGAGGCTATCATGCCGCCGGCGCCGGTTATAAGAACCGTTCCGCCGCTCAGCTTTTCCCACGGCAATGCGGTGTCCGCGATTTCGCGCAAATCGTTTTCTATGATTTTCTCCGATTTTTTCACCGCGCTGCCTCCTTATAATCCCAAAACCTCGCGGTTTTCCCGCAGATCAATCAGCGCCTTGAAAATATAGTAATCTTCCGGGCGGGTTATTTTTATATTTGCGAAATCGCACGGGACAAAATGCAGTTTCCTGCCGAGCCGCGTCATAAGGGTGCAGGTGTCGATCGTTATGCTTTCGGGCATCGTCTGCCCCGCCTCGTGAGCCGCGAGCGCGTCTTTATAATAAAAACTCTGCGGCGCTTTCGCGATGTACAGTTTGCTGCGCTCCACGGTGCCCTCCACCGTTTCGCCGTCGGTACTGATTACCCCGGTTTCCGTAAACGGGTCGACCGTTATGGCGGAGCCGTATTTTTTCACCGCCGCTATATTATCGCTTATCAGTTTCGCGCCGATCATAGGGCGAACCGCGTCGTGCATCAGCACTATATCCCCGTCGGCGCAAACACCCGAAAGGGCGCGCAGAGCGTTCAGTTTCGATTCCTGGGTGTTTTTGCCGCCCGGCACGATTTTATACAGTTTCGTAATGCCGTAGTCGGCGCACATTTTCTGCAGCCGATCTTCCCACCCGGCGACACACGGCACCGTGATACTGTCGATTTCCGAGTGGTTCTGGAAAATTTCCAGCGTATAAATAATAATGGGTTTTCCGTAAAGTTTCAAAAACTGTTTGGGGCAGGACGCGCTTTTCATCCGCTGCCCGGTACCCCCCGCAAAAACTATCGCCGCGTTCATCGGTTCTCTTCTTTCTTTCCCGTGTCGAAGCAGAACGAGTGTATTTTTTCGCCTACCGCTTCAGACGCCGTTCCCGTCTCAAAACTGCCGAGTTTTTGCAAATGCCCGCGAACTTTCTCGCTATGCGATCCCTCATCAAAATTTTCAATTGCCCGCACAAGTTCCGCGTTATTCTCCGTGACAACATACGGCCATTCGCTCATCGGAATGACAAAATTCCGCTCGAATTTATATTTTTCCACATCCGCGGCAAACAGAAAGCCGGGTTTCCCGGTAAGGGCGAAATCCCATATCGACGATGAATAATCGGTAATCAGAATATCCGCAGTAAGAAGAAGTTCCTGCATATCGGGGTAATCTGAAACATCAACGCATTTCCCGTTTACCGATTCGCTTTTTACGGCGTAATGATCCCGGTAAAACATCCGCCATTCTCCGCCAAACCGCAGCCGTGCCGCGTCAAGGCAACCCGAGACATCAAGCGCGGCGGAATCCGCGCCGCAATTTTCCGGGCGACTCCAGTCGCCCCTGAATGTGGGGGCGTAAAGTATAATCCGGGTACCGTCCGGCACATTGTACCGTTCTTTCACCGCCGCCGCTATCTCCGGGTGCGAACCGAATAAAATGTCGTTGCGGGGCATCCCGCACTCTAATACCTCACCCTCATATAAAAAGCTTTTGCGGATCACCTCTTCGGTAAACATCGCGCTGCTCGATATAAACAATTTCGTAGCTTTGGCCGCCGTTCTGATGCGTTCCGTTTCCGTAGCGGAAACGCCGTCAATCCCCGCGTGAGTGCGTTTATACGCCCCCCCGCCGTGCCATGTGTCGATTGTGAGCTGACTTTCGCGGAAAGGAAAATAAGTCGGCATGCCGCCGTTGCTTATAAAAACTTTAGCCGTGGCGAGATAATAAAAATACGAAAAAGAATTTTGCCGCACGGTACGTATTCCCGCCTCGCGGCGTTTTTCCTCCGGCACAGCCGCCATCCATACAAAATCGAATTTGCCGGGATAAGTTTTAATTAAATACTCGGTTATGTATTTAGTGTTGCAGGTATAATTCGGCATACTGTAATTCGCAAAAAACAGGCGATTGTTTCTTACCGGGAAGGCATAAAATACCCGCATTATAAACCGCACAACTTTAAGTAAAATGTATTTTGCCTTTTCTTTCATTGCATTGCCCCGTTACGGCTTGTCGAATTTCACAATTAGGAAAATGTTTGTATTTTGCAACTATATTGCATGTGCGGCAACAAATCCGATGATGCCCGCAAGGCCCGCATTGCGATGACGCACCGCATAGGCAACCGGCTTATAAATCGGAGATATTTTGCCGAACCACGGAGAAAGTCGTTTGTACACCGACAGTTCGCATATTTCCAAAAACCAATTGCGGCGGGCTTTCCCGTCCATTCCGGCGAAGGGGTTTCTGTTGCGCGCCAGCGCAGAAAGTGTACTGCGCATCAGGCGATCTGCCTCGGTGATATACATTTCGTCATCGTTACAGTTCGCCGTTTCACAGTATTCTAAAAAAGACTCCACGCGGCGTATCGCCAGCTTGAAGTAATCGGGCGCGTACTGATTGGTAATACTGTCATTTTTCCGTTTGTTGTAAATATATCCCGGGTAATTCAATGCTTTTATACTCTCCGCCCGGCGTATGAACTCCAGATTAAAAAAATAATCCTCGTACAGCAGACACGACTCCATTTTGAGTGAATTTTCTTTTATTTTTTCCGTTTTGTAAAATGAATTCCAAAGATAGCCAAACAGATTGTTATCTTCAAGCGGGACGAGAGCTTTTGCAATATTTTCCGCGCCATGCGCCGTAAATTCCTTCGGTAAAATTTGAACTTCTTTTGTGCCCGCTTTTTCGCGCCGTTCCAAAATTCCCCATATAACATAGTCGGCAGGATCGCTTTCAACGGCGTTTACCGCTTTTTCATAAATACCGGGTCGAAGTTCGTCATCCGCGTCGACAAAAGTCAGATATTCTCCCAAGGCTTGCTGTATTCCAATGTTCCGAGCTTCTCCCGCTCCGAGATTTTTCGATAGACTGATTACCTTCACACGACCGTCTATTTCGGCAAAACGACGAAGAATGTCGCCGCTTTCATCGGTTGATGCATCATTCACACATATAAGCTCCAGATTGTGAAACGATTGTTCGAGTATACTTGTCATTGCTTCTTCCAGATACCGTTCCACATTATATACCGGCATAACGACGCTTATTTTGGGGCTGTTG
>CAZRRV010000043.1:0-12726 GCA_964602735.1 uncultured Eubacteriales bacterium | reverse complement strand
GATCCATCGGTTTTGCGGCAGAATGGAAGTTGCGGATAATGCGGAGTAATACTGTTCCGCCCGAAAGCCGAAGGCTGTTATAAATAAGCTTGAGCGGGTTGTTCCCTTCCGACTTTACGCAACGGGAATAACCCGCAATGCAAAGATAAACACGGATTTATTGCCGTGCTATCGGCAATACGGGCAGCGGCTCGACCCTATCAGTCACTTAAATACAATTTGGGTAGGCAGTTGCCCCCACTCCCTGGGCACGCGGCAACCATGTTAGAGTTGCGAGCTTCTTTGGATGTCGGAAAGCTCTTAACTGTCAGCCGAAATGACAGACCCGACAAACCTGTCGGGAGACATCCGATTTACCTTAAGGCAACGCCGCCGGGTGCCCGCACGGCGGCATTTGCCCGGCATTTTTCCGTTATAATTCACAAAACTCTCGGAATCACACAAAAAGTATTCCCTGCGGTTTTTGCTTTCTCTTAACGGGAAATCCGACGGCGCATCCGACGCCGGGTCTTTATGCGGTGTTGCCTTAAGGCAGATGATCGGAAAACGCAAATAATCGGTGAAAATTTCAGTGAAGATAATTTTTACGGATATGTAAAACATATTCAACAAATTTATAGCCTTTAATATTTTTCTTGCTTTTTATACCCGAATATGATATAGTGTAAAAGTCGTATGAGAATACGGCTTAATACGCACGCGTCTGCGGTCTGCCGGTCGGTGCCGCCAACTGCGGTTGTAAGGCGGAAACGGGCGCGGAGGAAAAAACCGAGGAGGAAAATCAATGGCAGTAGTATCTATGAAACAGCTTTTGGAGGCCGGCGTTCACTTCGGGCACCAGACACGGCGCTGGAACCCGAAAATGGCGCCTTACATCTTTACGGAAAGAAACGGCATTTATATTATCGACCTGCAGAAAACCGTAAGGAAACTTAACGACGCCTATTTTTTCGTGAGGGATTTGGCCGCCGAAGGTAAAGACATTTTGTTTGTGGGTACCAAAAAACAGGCTCAGGAATCGATTAAAGAAGAAGCGACGCGCTGCTCGATGCCGTATGTAAACGCGAGATGGCTCGGCGGAATGCTTACGAATTTCAGAACAATCCGCCTGCGTATCGACAGGCTGAACCAACTGCGCAAGATGAGCGAAGACGGAACTTTCGATTTGCTGCCGAAAAAAGAGGTTATCAAACTCCGCCTCGAAATCGAAAAGCTGGAGAAATTTCTCGGCGGGATTCAGGATATGAAACGCCTGCCCGGGGCGCTGTTTATCGTTGACCCGCGCAAAGAAAGAATCGCCGTTTCAGAGGCCAGGAAACTTGGCATTCCGATTGTGGCGATTGTCGATACCAACTGCGACCCCGATGAAATCGATGTTGTTATTCCCGGCAACGACGACGCCATCCGCGCGGTTAAACTTATCGCGGGATGCATGGCCGACGCCGTGATTGAAGCCAGGCAGGGCGAGCAGAACGAGCCGGAGACCTCCGGCGAGGCCGCTCCCGCCGACGGCGTGAACGAGGAAGACGGGGAAGCGGAGGCTTACGCAACCGCCGAACCGGCCGCCGAGACGGCGGAAAACGACGGCCGGAACGCCGAATAAAAGCGGTCCGGCAATCAATAAATCAAGATAGAGAGTGTGCAAAATATATGGCATTTACCGCGAAAGATGTTCAGGCACTGCGTGAAAAAACGGGGTGCGGAATGATGGATTGCAAAAAAGCGCTTACCGCCTGCGACGGAAATATGGACGCCGCCGTTGATTATCTGCGCGAAAAAGGCCTGGCCCAGGCCGCGAAAAAGTCCGGCAGAGTGGCGGCGGAGGGGCTGGTCTTAACGGCCGTTAAAAACGGAGCCGCCGGAATGGTTGAAATTAACTCCGAAACCGATTTCGTCGCGAATTCCGACGCGTTCCGCGAGTTGACGGAAAAAGTCGCCGGTGTCGTGGCCGAGCAGAACCCCGCCGATCTCGACGGACTGCTGAATTGCGAATGTGACGGCCGCAAGGTTTCGGAACTGGTGCAGGAGCTTTTCCTTTCGGTGCGCGAAAATATTAAAATACGCCGTTTCGCGCGTTACGATGGTGCCGTGGCGAGTTATGTGCACGGCGGAGGGAAAATAGGCGTTCTGGTGAAATTCGAGACCGACGCCGCCGAAAATCCGGGTTTTGCCGAGGTCGGCAAAGACGTCGCGATGCAGGTAGCCGCGGCGAATCCCACGTATTTAAGCAGGGAATCGGTCCCGGCGGAGGTGCTGGAAAAAGAAAAATCGATTCTTGTGACGCAAATGAAGGAAGACCCCAAATTCGCCGGCAAACCCGAACAGGTGCTCTCGCGGATCGTAGAGGGCAAGCTGGGTAAATTTTATTCGGAAAACTGCCTTACCGAGCAGCCGTTTGTTAAAGACGACAGTCTTACGGTCGGCAAATATGTTTCCGCGAAAGCCAAAGAATTGGGTTCCGATATAAAAATTGCCGCTTTTACCCGTTTCGAGAAAGGCGAGGGCATAGAAAAGAAAAAGGAAAATCTCGCCGAGGAAGTAGCGAACATGGTGAAATAAAAGCGGCTCCGCGGGGGTCGCGCCGAAAGCGCAGGCCGGCGGCGGTCGAACCGGAGTTATGCCGGGTAACGGCCGCGCGAAAAAGCGAACATTATAAAAGGAGAACGGATAAATGAAAAAGGCGAAAAGATTACTTGCGCTTGTGTGCGGCGTTTTGATTGCGGCGTGTGCGTTCGCGGGCTGCGGCGGTAAAACAGACGCGGGCGGCAATACGAGCGCCGAAGACGATCTTTCCTATGTTAAGAACAAAGGCAGCTTAATAGTCGGTATCACAAGTTTCGAGCCTATGGACTACCAGAAAGAGGAAGGCGACGAGTGGTACGGATTCGACGCCGATATGGCAAAGGCATTCGCGAAGAGTCTGGGCGTGGATGTTAAGTTCCAGCTGATAAAATGGGAGAGCAAGTTAAACGAGCTCAATGATAAAAACATCGATGTGGTGTGGAACGGGATGACGCTTACCGACGAAGTGACCTCCGCCATGGAATGTACCAAACCTTATTGCGGCAACGCGCAGGTTATTGTCGTAAAGAGCGCCGATAAAGATAAATATACCGATAAAGACAGTATAAAAGGCAAAAGCGTAGCCGTTGAGAAAGGATCCGCGGGGAAAACCGCCGCGGAGGAGGCGGGCGCGACCTGCGTTGAACTGCAGGATCAGGCAACGGCTTTGATGGATGTTAAGGGCGGTAATTCCGACGCCGCCGTTATCGATTCGCTGATGGCGGGCGCAATGATAGGGGAGGGGACGTCATACCCCGACCTTGTGGCTACGGCGAATTTAACCGAGGAGTTTTACGGCGTAGGTTTCCGCAAGGGATCGAACCTTGCCGCCGAACTCGATAAATTTTTCGACGCGGCATACGCCGACGGTTCTATGCTCGAATGCGCGAAAACCTACGGGGTACAGCTTGCAATAGTCGAAAGATAAACGGCGTTGAATTTTACGGGGCAGAAAACCGCGCGGTTTTCTGCCTTTTTACGGATCGCCGGCATAATTTAAGGCAATACCGCGTAACGGTTGTACGTCAGAGGCGCCGGCAGACGGCGCGCAGAGCCGTCGGGCGGCTACCCGGCGGTGTTGACTTAAAATGATCGGTGAAAAACGACCGCATACGGCGGTAAAAGTGCCGGTTTGCGCACCGGCGCGGCGCCGCCCGCGTTTGCGGTCGCGGGAGGGACGGAATGGAACGGTTTTTTACGGTTGTCGGCGCTCTGAATACGGGGTTTTTGCAAACCTTAAAACTTTTCGCCGTGACACTGGCGGGCGCTTTGCCGCTGGGCCTTGTGATTGCGTTCGGCTCCATGAGCGGATTTAAGCCGCTGCGTTGGCTTTCGCGTACCGTGGTCTGGATAATCCGCGGGACTCCGCTTATGCTGCAGCTTATAGTAATATTCTATGTTCCGGGGATGATCACCGGCAGCAGCCCCTGGCCTAAAAACGAGGGCGGAAGATTTCTTGCGGCGGCCGTGGCTTTTATCATAAATTACGCCTGCTATTTTTCGGAAATATACCGCGGGGGAATACAGGGCGTTCCTTACGGTCAGCATGAGGCGGGGCAGGTGCTCGGTATGACCCGTTTCCAGATTTTCCGCAAGGTTACGCTCCTGCAAATGGTGAAGCGGGTTCTGCCTCCGATGTCGAACGAAATAATCACGCTTGTTAAAGACACTTCCCTCGCCAATATAATAGCCGTACAGGAACTTATATTTATGGGCAACGCGTTCCGCACCGGGTGGCGCGGAATCGCCGGGCTGATATGGCCCCTGTTTTTCACGGGTGTATATTATCTTCTGTTCAGCGGATTATTGACGCTGCTTTTCAACCGGCTCGAACGCCGGCTCGGTTATTTCAAGGTTTAGAGAGGCCCGCGGCGGCGGAGACGGCGCGGCGGTTCGCGGGGGCCTGCTCCGGGAGGATCGTTCAGATGGCTTGGTTTGAGGTTCGGGGGATCGAAAAAAAATTCGGCAAAACGCGGGTATTGAAGGGCATTGACTTTTCGCTGGAAAAAGGCGACGTGCTGGCGATAATAGGCTCTTCCGGCAGTGGGAAAACCACGCTGCTCCGCTGTATCAATTTTTTGGAACAGCCCGACGCGGGGGAAATAATTTTCCGTGATGAAAAATTATTCCGCGCGGGCGAAAAATATTCCGAGGCGGAAATCAGGCGGAAAAGGCTGCATTTCGGATTGGTGTTCCAGCAGTTCAATTTATTTCCGCAGTATAGCGTAATGGGAAATCTCTGCCTGGCTCCCCGCCTTTTGAAACTCGGGACTGAGGCGGAAATTTTATCGAACGCGAACGATATTCTGTCGAAAATGGGGCTTGCCGATCGGGCGGCGTCTTACCCATGCGAGCTTTCGGGCGGGCAGCAGCAGCGGGTCGCCATTGCCCGCGCGTTGATGCTCCGGCCCGAGGTTCTGTGTTTCGACGAGCCTACCAGCGCTCTCGACCCGGAACTTACCGGCGAGGTTTTAAGGGCGATACGGGAGCTTAAATCCGCCGACAGATCCATGATTATAGTAACCCACGAAATGGAATTTGCCAGAAATATTGCCGACCGTGTTATTTATATGGCAGACGGCGTTATCGAAGAGCAGGGTACGCCGCGGCAGATCTTTGAAAATCCCGTGTCGGAAAAACTGAAATCGTTTCTCGCGAAGTCGCCGAGGATATAGGCGGTCCGTATTGTTTATCGTGTCTGCCGTATAAAAATGCCGCGTGAACGGTTGATGTTCACGCGGTTGTCTGTTCTGTCGCCCGGACGCCGCGAGCCGGCGCCCCCGGGATTACGGAAAAACCGGGCGGGAAATTCCGGCCGCCGTTTTACGAATGTTTCGATACGATATCGTCCATACTGTACAGACCGGGTTTTTCCCCGCGGATAAAATTCGCGGCGTTCAAAGCGCCCGCCGCGAACACGGCTTTCGAAGCGGCGGAATGCGAAAGTGTTATTATTTCGTCTGTGCCGGCGAATATAATCTCGTGCTCTCCGACTATCGTTCCCGCCCGCACAGAGTGTATTCCGATCTCGTCCCTGCCGCGTTTTTCGCGGCGCGAATGCCTTTCGTAAATATATTTTTTCCGCCCGTCGTTTACGGCGTCGGCAAGCATCAATGCCGTACCGCTCGGGGCGTCGACCTTTTGGTTGTGATGCTTTTCGATGATTTCAATATCAAAACCGTCGCCTAAAATCGCGGCGGCCGTTTTCGCGAGTGTTTTGAGCAGATTTATGCCGAGCGACATATTAAACGAGAAAAAAACGGGAATTTTTTCCGCGGCGGCTTTAATCTGTTCGATTTGAGCGTCGGTGTACCCGGTCGTGGCGATTACGGCGGGCATGCCGATCCCCGTCGCGAACGACAGCAGATCCGAAAGCAGGGCGGGTGTCGAAAAATCGATAATAACATCCGCATTTACGTTAACTTCGCCGAAAGTGCCGAAAACGGGGTATTTTTCGGTTTGTTCCCCGGCTTTGCAATCTACCCCGGCGGCGATTCGGCAGCCGTAGCCGTCCGCCGCGCGCGTCACGGCACCGCCCATATGCCCCAGGCAACCGGAAAGTAATATATCCGTCATTCCGCGCCTCAAATCAAGCCGAGCCCGCTCATGGCGGCTTTCAGTTTTTCCACGGTTTTCTCAGACGCCTCGATAAGCGGGAGCTTTACGGGGCCGACATCAATGCCCTGCAACCGCATTGCCGCCTTTACGGGAATGGGGTTTACCTCCGCGAAAAGCGCGTCGATAAGATCGCTGATCCCGATTTGCAGATCCGCCGCCTCTTTTACTTTCCCCTCGAAAAACAGACTGCACATTTTATGCATAAGCGAAGGCGCTACATTTGAAACTACCGATATTACGCCGGCGCCGCCGAGCGACAGTATCGGCACGGTCTGCTCGTCGTTTCCCGAATATACGCAAAGTTCGTCGCCGCACAGCCGCCGTGTTCTCACAACCGAGCCGATGTTCCCGTTAGCTTCTTTGGCGGCGGCGATATTCGGATGTTGCGCGAGTTTGGCGTACGTTTCGGGTTTAACGTCAACGCCGGTTCTCGACGGCACATTGTAAATTATAATCGGAGTATTTACTCTGTCGGCAACATAGGTATAGTGTGCCACAAGCCCGTCCTGCGTCGTTTTGTTGTAATAAGGCGTTACCATAAGCAGCGCGTCGGCGCCGAGGCGTTCGGCAGCTTGCGAAAGTTCGACGGCATAAGCCGTATCGTTGCTGCCGGTGCCGGCAATTACCGGCACGCGCCCCGCCACCGCCTTTATCGCCGCTTCGAGAACTTTAACATGGTCGCGGTGATCCAGCGTCGCCGATTCCCCCGTTGTGCCGCATATGACAAGCGCGTCGGTTCCCGCTTTTATCTGGTCGTCGCAAAGTTTTTCGAGCATACCGTAATTAACGCTTCCGTCGGGATTGAACGGCGTTACAAGCGCCGTGCCCGCCCCCGTAAATACCCGTTTTTTCATCAGTGCTTTTCCTCCTTAATCAAGATAACCTTCCGCCGCCAGCAGTTCGGCCATTAAAACGGCGCCGCCCGCCGCCCCCCGAAGCGTGTTGTGCGACAGGCACACGAATTTGAAGTCGTACTGGCTGTCTTCTCTCAGCCGCCCGAGCGATACCGCCATACCGCCTTCAAGGTCGCGGTGCAGCCGCGTCTGCGGATATCCGTCTTCATCGAAATAATTCAAAAATCTTTTCGGCGCGCTCGGAAGGCCGAGTTCCTGAGGTTTGCCCTTAAAGGTTTTCCATCTTTCGAGTATCTCCTCTTTCCGGGGCTTGCGGTCGAAACGGGCAAAAACCGCCGCCATGTGGCCGTCAGATACGGGGACGCGCAGGCATTGCGCTGTGAAGTGCGGGCGGCTTGCCGGCTGTATTTCGCCGTTTTTGACGGTGCCCCAGATTTTAAGCGGCTCCCGTTCGGATTTTTCTTCCTCCCCGCTTATGTAAGGGATAACATTATCGATGATTTCGGGGAACGTCTTAAAAGTTTTACCCGCTCCGGATATCGCCTGATAGGTGCAGACAAGCACATCCCGCACCCCGAACGGCGAATCGAGCGGATACAGCGCGGGAACGTAGCTTTGCAGCGAACAGTTCGATTTAACCGCTATAAATCCCCGCCGCGTGCCGAGTCGCCTGCGCTGAAAGGGGATTATTTCGGCGTGCCGCGCGTTCAGTTCCGGAATAATCATGGGGACATCGGGCGTCGCCCGGTGCGCGCTGTTGTTCGATATAACGGGGCATTCAAGGCGTGCGTAGGATTCTTCCAGCGCCCGGATCGCGTCTTTCGGCATATTCACGGCGCAAAAAACAAAATCCGCCGTACCGGCGATTTCCTCCCGATCCGCTTCGGCGTCTTTGATTATCATGTCGGCGACACCGGCGGGAACCGGGGAAGGCATCGCCCAGCGGTCGCCTACGGCGTCTTTGTACTTTTTTCCGGCGGAACGCGAACTGGCGGCAAGAACTTTTATTTTGAACCACGGATGCCGATCGAGCAGGGTTATGAACCGCTGCCCCACCATTCCCGTGGCGCCTATTATTCCCACATTGTATGTTTTCATGGCTTTTCTCCCGATTCGCGGTTAAAACACTTGAACCGCGTGCCTTTTTATTATATAATTTTAACATCTGATAAAATAGTTGTCAAGAAAATGTGGTGGTACGGGTGAAAAAATCCGATTTTGATTATTATTTGCCCGATGAACTGATAGCGCAAACTCCGGTAGAACCGCGCGATGCTTCGCGCCTTATGGTTCTGCACAAAGACACGGGAGATATTGAAGACCGGCATTTCGGTGATTTGATCGACTATCTTTCGCCCGGCGACTGCCTGGTGCTGAACGACACACGCGTTATGCCGGCGAGGATTTACGGCGTCGCAGAGGATACGGGCGCCGTTGTGGAGTTCCTGCTGCTCGGTCGGGAGGACGGCGACAGATGGGAATGTCTGGCGGGCCCCGGGAAAAAGGCAAAACCGGGCCGCCGGTTTGCTTTCGGCGACGAACTTACCGGCACGGTCGAGCGCGTAACCGGCGACGGCAACCGTATTGTAAAATTCGAGTACGACGGCGTTTTTTTTGAGATACTCGACCGAATAGGCGAAATGCCGCTGCCTCATTACATAAAGAAAAAACTCGAAGATAACGAACGCTATCAGACCGTATACGCGAAGGAGCGCGGCTCGGCCGCGGCTCCGACGGCGGGGCTGCATTTCACAAAGGAATATCTCGACAGGATCCGGGCCAAAGGCGTTGCCGTGGTGTTTGTGACTCTTCATGTGGGGCTCGGCACTTTCCGCCCCGTAAAAGAAGAAAACATAGAGGATCATGTTATGCATTCCGAGCGTTATACCGTACCCGAAGACACGGCGAAAACGGTGACGGCGACAAAAGCCGGGGGAGGACGGGTTATATGCGTGGGTACAACGTCATGCCGCACCGTTGAAAGCGTTGCCGAGGGCGGCGTGTTGCGCCCGTGTACCGGCGAAACCGATATTTATATTTATCCCGGTTACAAATTCAAGTGTATGGACGGGCTCGTTACCAATTTCCATCTTCCCGAAAGCACACTGATTATGCTGGTCTCCGCGTTCGCCGGCTACGAACACACTATGAACGCCTACCGTCAGGCGGTTCTCCGCCGTTACCGGTTTTTCAGCTTCGGCGATGCCATGCTGATAATATAGGCTGTACCGCGGAAGACCCGGCGCCGTCGACGCGATTTTCCTGCAAATCTCGAAAACCGAATAATACAAATTCACCGAAGGGCACAGCCGCCGGGGTCCGAAGACCGGGACGGCTGTTATTTTGAGATGTGCCTGTAACGCTTAACAGTCTCATCGGACACAAATTAAGTTGTAGGCGATGTGTTCAGGGAAAGCCTAAAAAAAAGCGGTAACGGGAACAGCGGAAGCCGCGACCGGCGGGCAGTGCCCGCCGTCCGGTAACAGCAAAGCAATAAAATGTTACCGATATTTTCTTGAAAGTTACAGGGAAAAGGTATACAAAATTTATGTGAAACAAATGCGCCGGGAGATTGTTCGCGCCGGCGGCGGTTCCGAAAACACCGAAACAGCGGAAGGAGTCGTTGAAATGCGGCTGTCCGGTAGAAGAAAATTCGCTTTTTTTGTATGCCTTGTCGCGGTTATCGCGATGTCGGCGGGGTGTTCCCTGCCGTTTTTCGCCGAGCCGGAACTCCGGCTTAAAGGCGCGGAGGAGGAGACGGTGGCGCTCAATTCCGCTTACAGGGACGAGGGGTTTGAGGCGGCTGCCGGCGGCAGGGATTTAAGCGGGAAAGTTACCGTGAGCGGCAAAGTCGATACGGCGGCGCGGGGGACATACGCGGTAAAATATAAACTCGAGTACCGCGGGCAGAAACTTGAGGCGGTGCGGACGGTTACGGTCGTGGATGTTACGCCGCCCGAATTAAAGCTTAACGGCGCCGCGGCGGTTACCGTTTCCGCGAGGTCGTTCTTTAAGGATCCGGGCGCCGCCGCCGTTGATAATCTCGACGGTGATGTTTCGGCGGGAATATCGGTCAACGAGACAAAACTGAGCGATACCGACTATGTGTTCACCTATACGGCGACCGACAGCGACGGCAATTCGTCCACCGCCACCCGAACGCTGAAGATAAAAGACATCGTAAAGCCCGTAATCGTTCTTAACGGCGGCCGGTCGGCGACGGTGCTGCTCGGGGCGGCGTATTCCGATCCCGGCGCAACGGCGAGCGACGATCTCGACGGCGACATAACCGGCAAAATCGCCGTTTCGGGGAGTATCGACACCGGCCGCCTCGGCGCGCAGACGGTTACCTATACGGTAAGCGACAGCAACGGTAACACCGCGAAGGCGGTTCGCACCGTTACGGTCATTTCAAAGGAGCAGGCCGCGAAGAACAGGATTTACCTTACTTTCGACGACGGGCCGAGTTCCAATATAACCCCGCGGATACTCGATATACTGAAAGGCAACGGCATAAAAGCGACATTCTTTATTCTCGATTATTCCGCCGCCGACAAACCGCTGGTAAAGCGTATGCTTGACGAGGGGCATGCGGTGGGCATTCACGGATTTACGCACGAATATTCGGTCTACGGGTCGGAGGCGCTGTATCTCGAAAATATCCGTAAACTCGGCGGTAAACTCCGCGCCGACTTCGGGCTCGACACCAAACTTACCCGTTTCCTCGGCGGAAGTTCCAACGCCGTAAGCAAAAAATACTGCAAAGGCATAATGAGCCGGCTTGTAAAATCGGTTCCCGCGAACGGCTACATTTATTACGACTGGAATGTTTCGAGCGGAGACGCGGCCGTACCCGTACCCTCGGCGGCCGCGGTAAAGCGGAATGTTTTATCCGCGCTGCGCCCGAACCGCAACAACATCGTGTTAATGCACGACTCGGCAACGCATTCCACCACCGCCGATGCCCTCCAGGCGATTATCGACGCCGGAAAGTCGGGCGGTTATGTATTCGACAGGCTGACTCCCTCCGTCCCGCCGGTTCACCACAAAGTCGGGAACTGACCGGCAAACGGCACAAAGCGAAACCCCGGCGGAATTTCCGCCGGGGAATTTTTCGGAACGGGAAACGCGAAACGCGGCGCGCTACATTTCCGCGTCGAAAAACGCGCGAACCGTCAAATAGGCCATATAAACATCGAATTTTGAAACGACCTCGAACGGGGAGTGCATCGAAAGCACGGGAACCCCCAAATCGACCACATCGGCGCCGAGGTTCGCGATGTATTTCGCCACCGTTCCGCCGCCGCCCGTATCGACCTTGCCGAGTTCCCCGGCCTGCCAGACTATGCCGGCGTCGTTAAGCGTGCGCCTGATTTTGCCCACAAATTCGGCCGAGGCGTCGGATGTGTCGCTTTTGCCGCGCGCCCCGGTATATTTGGTTATTACGGCGCCGCAGTTCAGCATGGCGGCGTTGCGCCGCTCCGCGACATCGGGGAATGTAGGATCGAACGCCGCGTTGACGTCGGCGGAAAGACACTGCGTTTTCGCGAGGACCCGGTAGCCCGGGCAGCCCTCCGCCGCCGCCAGATCCTCTATGAAATCGCGCAGATACGCCGATTGCAGACCGGTGTTCCCGTCGGAGCCCGTTTCCTCCTTGTCGGTCAGAACCGTAATGACCGTGTGCTCAGGGGAGGCCGTGTCGAGAGCCGCCGTAAGAGCGGGGTAGGCGCACACGCGGTCGTCGTGGCCGTAAGCGCCGATCATCGACCGGTCGAAACCCAGGTCGCGCACCGGGAGCGCGGGCACGCATTCAAGCTCCGCCGAGAGAAAATCCTCCTCGCGTATCCCGTATTTTTCGTAAAGCAGATTGAGAATGTAAAGTTTTACCGCTTCCGGAACGTCATCGCCGCGAAACGGCGTGCTGCCTACCAGAACATTCAGTTCCTCGCCCTTTATCCCGTCGGCGAGGGTGCGTTTGCTCTGCTCCTGCGCGAGATGCGGCAACAGGTCGCTTATTACAAAGCACGGGTCGCCGGGGGCGTCTCCCACCGCCACATCGACCTTTTCGCCGTCGCCTTTAATCACAACCCCGTAAAGCGCCAGCGGTATTGCCGTCCACTGGTATTTTTTTATGCCACCGTAGTAATGTGTTTTGAACAGCGCGAGATCCGCGTCTTCGTAAAGCGGGCTGGGCTTGAGGTCGAGCCTTGGAGAGTCGATATGCGCCGCCGCGATTTTCACCCCTTCGACGGCGGGTTTTTCCCCGCCGACCGCCAGTATAACCGATTTTCCCCGGTTGTTCACATATACGCGATCCCCCGGTTTTACCGCGGCGCCTGGGGTGTAAGGCGCGAATCCGCGCTCTTCGGCGAGCCGGACGGCTTCGCGCACGGCGAGGCGCTCGGTCTTCGCAGCGGCGAGGAAACCGGCGTAATTCTCACAGTACCGCCCGGCGGCCTCGACCGTTTCCGGCGGCGCGGTTTTAAGCCCGTTTTTCTTCCTGTAAAAAAGTTTTTCTTTCAACGCTTTCGCGGCTTCATTTTCCATATTTTTCTCCTCCGAATATTTACTCGCGGGGGGCTGTGGCAACGGCGGCGGTAATACGCGCGTTTCCCGCCGTTATGGCTTTCCCCTCCCGCTGTTGGAATTTTACCATAACCGCCGGCGGATTTCAAATGAAAATCACAATTTT
>CAZRRV010000042.1:0-12728 GCA_964602735.1 uncultured Eubacteriales bacterium | reverse complement strand
GGTAAAAATGATGTTCCGCGCCTTAAATCCGGGTCTGTACCTTGTGCGCAATTACATCCGTGTCCGGCATTCGTCCGGCGCACTTTTGCGGAGAATATCGCGCGGTACCGCCCGTGCGCGGGCAAACCAAACGGAGGTTATGCAATATGTCGAAGAGCTCCGGCTTCAAAAGCAAATATCCCGATTTTTCGGTACTGCCTTATTTCTGGATGCTGCCGGCGGTTATACTTGTCGGTATGTTCGCGATTTATCCGTTTGTAAAAACCATAATCAACTCTTTTTCCGTAACCAACATGATAGGCGAATGGCAGGGCTGGGCGGGGCTTTTCCACTGGAAAATGCTTTTCACCGGCGAGGAGTTTTTCATAGCTCTCCGCAACACATTCAAATATGCCGGAATAGTTCTTGTGCTTTCTTTCGGAAGCGCGATGCTGCTCGCGCTGATAGGCGCGAAGAGGGGAAAGGGTCAGCGGCTGATAACCACGCTTTACGCGCTTCCGCTTTCGATTTCCGCGTCAGCCGCGGCCATAATGTGGATGATGTTTTTTGCTCCCGAACTTCGCGGCGGCTTTCTGAACGGCATTCTGGGAACCGACATTTACTGGCTCGGGAATGAAAAAACCGCTTTCTGGTGCGTCGTTTTCGCAACCGTGTGGGGGCATATCGCCCCGTGTTTTCTCTACCTTCTCGCGGGGTTCCGCAATGTGTCCGAAGATTTGCTCGAAGCGGCCACCCTCGACGGCGCCAACGCTTTCGTAAAGGCGACCCGCATTCAAATCCCTCTGGCGTCGCCGCAGATATTCTTTGTTCTGTTCCTCAATATTGTGTCGTCTTTCAAAATGTTTTCGCAGATAAACCTTCTCACCGGCGGCGGCCCCGCGCTGACAACCACCAATATCACATACGAAATCTATGTAAAGGCAATGCAGGAGGCCATGTTCAGCCAGGCATGCTGCTATTCCATCGTTCTTTTCGTAATAGTGTTCATAGCAACGCGGATTCAGTTCATTTTCGAAAAGAAAATGGTTTTCTACCGGTAGTTCCGGGCGGGAGGTTGCGACTATGAGCAGAAGAATAAGCAGAAAAGTCAAAAGTTCCGTTTGGATGGCGGTAAAAATCCTAATCGGGTTGATTATTATCTCGCCGATTATATTAACCGTTCTCTTCAGTTTCCAGTCGAACGTCGAGATAAACAATATGCCGGTCGAGTTGTTCACCAAACACCCCACCCTCGAAAATTACCGGTACGCTCTCGGCAGTTACAATGTTTTAAGGCTGCTTAAAAACACCTTTATCATAATACTGATAACGATCCCAACCCAGATTGTCGTAAGCTCCATGTGCGCGTACGCGTTCGCGCATTTCAATTTCCCGCTTAAAAACACTCTTTTCGCGATTTTCCTCGCCTGTATGATGATCCCCGGGGAAACAACGGTTATCTCGAACTACCTGCTTATCCAGAAAATCGGTCTGCTCGATACATATCTGGGAATAGCCATAACCGATCTTGTGAATATAGGCGGACTGTTTATGTTGCGTCAGCACATGATGTCGCTGCCGCCCGCGCTGTGGGAGGCCGCGAAGGTCGACGGCTGCGGGCATACGCGGTATTTCACGAGCGTGGTTCTGCCGTTGAGCAAATCGATTATCGTCACTCTGGTGCTCAATTCGTTTATCGGGGTTTACAATTCCTATTTCTGGCCGTTGCTGGTTATATTGGACGAGCGTAAACAGACCGTGGCGATAGGCGTCGCCAATATGTTGGGAGACAGCAATCTTACCCCCGGTTACACTTTCGCCGGCGGCGTTTTGAGCATGATTATACCCGTAATTATATATATTTTGGGCGTTGACCGTATCGTAGAGGGTATGACGGCCGGCGCGGTAAAAGACTGATATTTCAATGAACACACGGGGGAGGGCCGATTGTTATGGGTTGAGTTTGGTTTGTTCGGGCAACATGAAGAAAAAAACAAATAAAAAAGCGGAGGAAAAGAAAATGAAAACATCGACTAGATTTTTTGCCGTTCTGCTGGCGGCGCTGATGGTATGCGTTGCGTTCGGCGGATGCGGCAAGAGCAAAAACAAAGATAAAGACGGTACGGGTTCCGTCGATTCCGCGGTGTCGGAAACCGGCGGCGAATCGGAGGGCGCCGCGGGCACCGGCTCCGAGACGAACGGCAACGGCGCGGGAACCGGCTCGGCGAACGGCACCGCGGGCAAAACAAGTTCCGCCGCGCCGGCGAAAGGCACAACCGAGATTGTCTGGTGGTGCACCTACGATACCAGAAAAGACGTTGCGCTTCAGCAGATTGTCAAAAACTACAACGCGAGCCAGAAACAGTACCGCGTGAAGTGCCTTCAAATGGGTTCTGCCGGCGCGCTTGTAACAAAGATGATGACCCTTACAAAGAAGAATTATCCCAGCCTGTTCAACGGAACCCCGTACACGCTTTCTACGGTTGCCGACGGCACTTTCGCGGCCCCGATTCAGGATTTTCTGGATAAAGACACCGACAAGTGGACAAACGACATGTTCGAGACCGTCAAGCAGTCCTACCGCGACCGCAACGGCAGACTTATCGGTATTCCCATCGGCGTAAGCGTAACCGGCTGGTCGGTAAATCTCGACATGCTCGGGAAGACCAAAAAGCCGGACGGCAGCTTTTACTCGCTTTCCGACTGCACAAGTTACGAAAGTATCGCGGAAATAGCCATAGCGGCCAAAGATCAGAAAACGACGCCGAAATACGGCATAAGCTTTAACAGGGGAACGAATATCCACGATATGCTGAGAGTTCAGGGCGTCGACATCGTCAATAACGAAAACGGCTGGAAAACGACACCCACAAAGTCGCTGCTCGACAGCGGCGCCCCGCATGACGCGTTGAAAAAATTCGCGACGATAACCGCCGAACTTTATCAGAAAGGTGTAGCCTATCCCCAGTCGGGAGGCAGCGGCGGCTGGACCTTCGCGCCCGACTTTAACCGCGGCAACATACTGTTCTGGGCGAACACGAACTCTTATATCGCCGACGTGAACGACAATGTCGGTAAGCCCGCTTTCAAAACGGCGTGGATTGCCACAACCGGCGTCGATAACGGCGCGAAGTACCGCGGTCAGTGCTTAAGCGAGGGAACCGGCGTGTTTATAGCGAATACCGGCGATAAGACCGAGATGCAGGGTGCCTACGAGTTCCTTAAATATACCGCCAAAACCGAGGCTCAGGAAATCTGGTGCACAACCACATCCTATGTTCCCTATACCAATAAGGCGGCGGCTTCCTCGAAGATTACAACATGGCAGAAATCCAATTTTCCCGAGGCGGACGCGGTTATAAACACCCTTAAATCCAGCACTAATAAATTAAAAGGCACCTACGGGGAGGTCAACGCCACGATCGAAGACGCGCTTTTGGATATTACCACCGCGCTTTCGGCCGACCCGAACAAAAACATCGAATCCCTTATAAAAACGGCGCATCAGGCTATAAACAACGCCGCCGCGTCGCAGGCGTTAGGCAAATAAACGCGGCGTAAGAGCCGCGGCGGTTAGTTGCGGCCGCAGAACAGAAGAGGTGAAAAATTTATGAGGAAAAACCTGAAGGCTTTAATCGCCGTAATTCTCGCGGCGCTGCTGTTTCTCCTGCCCGGGTGCGGCAGGCGCGGCAAAGGCGACGTGTCGTCCGTTGGAGGCGGAAGCGTGTCGTCGGATCCCGGAAGCGCCTCGCAGCCGGGTGACGGCCAGGATTCCGGCGACGACGGGCAGGGCGGTGAAGCCGGAAGCGAAGAACCCGGCGGCGCGGCCGGAGACGAAAACGTAGGCGAAAATTCCGGCGGCGACGACGGCGAAGCCGAAAACGACGTTGTCGACCCGGTGTACGCCGATTATGTAAAAGAGGAATACACCTACAGGGATTATATACTCAACCGTAAAAACAGCGAGGGCAAATTCGCGGTGTTTTTCTTCCGCTCCGATTTGAACATGAGCACCTTCACCGGCGCGTCGAACTCCGGCGACAATACTTTCATAATAGCGCCCGACGGCACCACGATGCTTATCGATATGAATACGACGGGCTGCGTATCCTACGCTATCGATTCGATTAAAAAACTCGGCGTAAAGAAAATCGACTATCTTGTCGTAAGCCACGCCCACGAGGATCATATGGGCGGGTATAAAGAGGTTTTCGGCAGCGGTCTGGAGATCAAACGGCTTTACACCACCGGCTCGCTGTATTTCACACAGGGCAACGGAATGTATACCGAGCTTTTCAAAACCGCCGACGATATGGGCGTTCCCCGCGCCGTGCTCGAAGAGGGCGACAAATTCGGTTTCGGCCCCGCGGAGGTCGAGATTCTTTTCCCGTTCAAGGGTCACGACTGGGAGGCGTCGTACAAAGAGGGCAACCTCAACAACGAGTCAATGTGCATGAGGATCACCTATAAAAAAGCCTCTTTCTTTTTCGGCGGCGACATCGGCGACGCCGGTTACGAGCAGCGGCAGATGATTCAAAAGTACGGCGAAAGAATGCGGTGCGATGTTGTTAAGATGAACCACCACGGCGTTGCCGGCAACAATCCTACCGATTGGATCGATTTTATGAAGCCGAAGATTGCCGTAGGTATGGCGGATTCTCCGCCGTCTCCCGGCGTCATTCTGGCGTATGCGGGCGCCGGCGCGGCGACTTTCCACACCGGTCTCGACGGCACGGTGCTCGTAACGACCGACGGCGGCGGAACCTACGATATTCAGGTGGAAAAAGACCGGCAGCCGGGCACGTCGTTTACCGATTTAATCAAGCCCGTAAACGGTCACATTACGGTTAAAGCCGGTTGAAAAGGGGGAAGACGGTTATGGCGGATATTGAAAACAGGGAACAAAACAGTAAAAACGGCAGAAAGAAGAAAATAATAGCGATTGTAACATCGGCGGTCGCGCTGTGCCTTATTGTCGCCGTTGTGCTTTTCCTTCTGCTGCGCCCCGGCGACGAGGATGAAGGAGCCGGGAACAACGGGCCCGTCGTATCGGGCGGGCCGGTCGAATCGCAGCCCGAGGAACCCGGCGGAACGGACGAGCCCGAACAGCCCGTCGAACCCGGCCCGGCGCCCGAGCGCCCCGAGGATCCCGTAATCCCCGCAACCAGCGGCGAGGCGGGCGACGAGGCTACCTTGCGCGAACTGCTTTCCCGTGAAGACGATATGTCGGTTACGCTTACCGCGGATATATCGGTAGGATCCCCGGTTATCGTAAACGGGAAAAAGGCGCTTTTCGGGAATAAAACGCTTTCGTTTCTGCCCGACGGGGTCGATAACAGCTATATTATCGAAATGTCGACCGAATCCGAGCTTACTTTCGACGGCCCGACCCTCGACGGCGGGTTCCGCGCGAGCGGCATCCATGTCGGTGTTGGCGCGAATCTCTCCTTTGTAAGCGGAACGGGCAGGAGAATGGCCATTATGTCGCTGTACACCGACGGCGGACAGACCGTGGTTAAAGACTGCCTGTTTGAAGATAATAATGTTTACGACGCTCTCGTCGGCGCAGACTCCTCGATGTTCGTGGAGGGCGGCACATGGCACGGACCCGAATATTCGCATGTTCAGGTTCTTTCCACCGGCTATCTCGAGGTTACCGGCAACCCGCTTTTCGACAAGAGCCACGGCGTGTATCTTGCGGGAATGATTTCCGGTATATCGGGCAGCACCCTTGAAATACACGGCGGCAAATACGATATGGGCAAAGACTGCGGCGTAGGCAAGCGGGTTATCGTAGGCAGCGGCAAGATCGATGTTTCCTACGAGGGCGACGACCCCGACGGTTATATCGAAATGTGCAACGTCACCAATATCGCGATATGTCCGTCCGCCGGCTGCACGGAACTGAATGTTTCCGGCGTATATGTGCACGATTCCGCACAGGGATTTTATCTGTCGCCCGATAACTGCACGATAAGTATTAAGAACTGCCGTTTTGAAAATATGTCAACCGGCGGTTATCTTGCCGGCTCCTACTGCACCGCCACCCTCGAGAACCTCACCTTTGTGAACAACGACGGCGCGGAGCGCACCCTGCCGCAGGGAATAACGGTTATGGGCGACAATACAACCTGCATTGCCAGAAACATCACCATTGACAATTTCGGCTATGTGGCGTTTTGGGCTCATTCCAAGATGCCGCTTGAAGACCTCGGCGGGAAAAATATCAGCACCCTTATTATCGACGGTTACACCTGCAAAAACGGCGCCGATTACGCGATCCTCGCGGATTACGGCTTCGACGTAACGGTTAAAAACGGCAACTTCGAGGGAACCGACAACTGGGGAGCCGTAGCCCGCAACAAGGCGAACCTCACCCTTGAAAACTGTTCGTTTAAGAACAGCAACGGCAGAAACGGCACCGGAATATGGGCGCATACCGGCGGCACCGTAAATGCCGTCGACTGCGATTTCAGCGGCCTTACAGCATCTCAGGGCGCAGGGGTCGTCGATGTCGGATCGAGTGACGCGGGTTCCGCGGGTTCCGTCACAATCACCGGGAAAAACAAAGAAAAAGCGAAATTCAGCGGCAACGGTACCCAGTATTCCGGCGGCGTCATTCGCATTTTTAACGGAACCGTGAAGGTTACCGGCTACACTTTCGAGAATAACAACGCGAATTACGCGGGCGTGGCTCAGATTAAAACCGGCGACGGGAACAACCGCCTCGAATTTGAAGACTGCGAATTTAACGACAATTCCGCCAAAGAATACGGCGGCGTGCTTTTCGCGGAGGGCAGCACGCGGGTAATCTTTACGGACTGCCGCTTTAACCGCAACCATTCGCTTACAAACAAAAACGCCGGCGGCGGAGTTATTTATTCTCAGGCCGGCAGCGATATTACCGTAAACGGCTGCGCATTCGACGGTAACACGGCGGACGCGGGCGTGGGCGGCGCCGTTTTCGCCAACGGCGGGTATATTCACGGCGGCGACAATGTATTCACGAACAACACCGCCGCATCGGCGGGCGGCGCCATCGAAATAGCGAGCGGCGCCACCGTGAAATTCGAGGCTTCGAAGAACGATAAAGAAAAGGCGAAATTCAGCGGCAACAGCACCGCCAATTCCGGCGGCGCGATCCGAGTTATGCAGGGTTCCGCCGAAATTTCCGGCTACAAATTCGACGGCAATACCGGGAACTACGCCGGCGCGATACAGGTTAAGGGCGGAACCGCCGACGCCCCGAACAAACTAACCCTTAACGATTGCGAAGTGCGTAACAACACCGCAACCGGCGGCTCCGGCGGCGCGGTTTACGCCGAGGATAACGTCGATATCCGTTTTACCGACACTCTGTTCCACAGCAACCGTGCGCTCGTCAGTTACGGCGGCGGCGCGATCAGGGCGCTCGCCGGCAATATTATCTGCGAAAACTGCGATTTCGACTCGAATACCGCCAATGAGTACGGCGGGGCAATCCAGCTTCTCGGCACAAACTTCACGGGAACCGACTGCAGGTTCGCAAACAATACGGGAGACAAAGGCGGCGGAGCGCTGGATATAAGCAGCCGGGTTGACGGAGACAAAGTTACATCGCCGCAAGTGACGTTGAAAGCGGGCAGCCGCAAAGATCTGGCGATATTTACCGGCAACAAAGTCACCGTGGAGGACGCCTCCGCACCCTGCATCCGCATAATGAACGGCAAGGTAGAAATAACCGGCTATACCGTCGAGCGGCACGAATCCACCTACGGCGGCGCGATGCAGATTAAAGCCGGCACCGCGGAGGCGAAGAACAGCCTTAAAATGACCGATTGCACCGTTCAAAACAACACCGCCCGGTACGGCGGCGCGGTCTTCGCCGAAGGCAATACGGTTGCCGCCTTCTCGAATGTAAAATTTATCGAAAACAAAGCGTCTTACAGCGAGAATAAAATGGCGGGCGGCGCCGTTTACGCGCAGGCGGCCGAAATAATCTGCACCGACGGCTGCGAATTTACGAACAACGGTTCCGGGAACGGCGGCGGCGCGATCTGCATTAACGATCCCGCCGGCACATTTACCGATTCCGGCTCCGTGTTCACCGGGAATCATGCCGACGGCGGCGACGGGCTGAATGATTTTCAACACTCCGGCGGCGCGCTGTATTCGGTAGGCACCGTAAAATCGCTTGACGGCACCCGGTTCGAGGGCAACAGCGCCTATAACGGCGGCGCGGTGTTCGTAACGGGAACCGTTATCGATATGGAAAACGTGGAGTTTACGGGCAACACCTGCGGGTACCGCGGCGGAGCGCTCTATGTGAAGGGCGGAACGGTAACCGGCGGCAAATGCGTGTTTACCGGAAATAAAGCGGGTTCGCGCGGCGGCGCGATCCTTATCGCCGGCGGCGGTTCGCTTACCCTTGTGTCCGACGATAAGGAGTACGCTAAATTCTCCGGCAACAGCGCGGAAAACGGATCCGGCAACGGTTCGGCGATTAACATTACCGGGCGCGATGAGGAAGGCGGCGGTTCCGTAAATATCACCGGCTACACCTTCGACGATCACACCGCGGTATACGGCGGCGCGATACAGGTCAAGGCCGGAACCGACGACCTGAAAAACACCCTTACCCTTACCGACTGTGTTGTTAAAAACAGCACCGCAACGGGCGCCGGCGGCGCGGTGTTTGCCGAGGCCAATACCGTTATCACCCTTAAAAATTCCGCCTTTACATCAAATAAGCATACGGTCGATACCAGATATGGCGGCGGAGCCGTTTACGTGCAGGAGAAATCCGTGGTGACATGCGACGGCTGCACATTCGACGGCAACACAACCGTAGGGAACGGCGGCGCGGTATCCGTAGGCTCTGCCGGCACCGTCTTCACCGATAAAGGCTCCGTGTTCAGGAACAACAGCGCGGCTCGCCTGGGCGGCGCGGTGTACATCAACACGAGCGCCGATTTCGGCGAGGCGAACGACACCGCGGCCGACGGCGCCGTAACATCACTCTTTGAAAACAATTCTGCCGCGGACGGAGGCGCCGTTTATGTGGTATCGGGAGCCGTAAATTTCCACGGGTACACGTTTAACAAAAACCACGCCGTAAAGGGCGGAGCGGTATCGCTGGCCCGGCACGATCAGCCCGCGCCCTACGAGTTCGTTACATTAAGCGGCTGTGTGTTCGGCGCGAACAAAGCTACCGATACCGACGACGGCAATTTCTTCCCCGATAATCTTCAGGATCAGGGATACGGCGGAGCGGTCTGGTGCGGCCATAACAACACTCTTACAATTACCGGCGTGAAATTCACCGCGAACGAATCGAATGCGAACGGCGCGCTTTGCATACGCAGCTCCACGGTTACGGGCGAAGACTGCGTGTTTACCGGCAATACCGCGAGGGTAGGCGGCGGCGTGTTTGTGGGTAGCGGCGGATCTCTATCACTCACCCGTTCCGGCGACGGCGCAGAATGCAAATTCGACGGCAACATAGCCGGCAGCAAAGAATCCCCCGGCAACGCCCCGGCGATCTACATTGAAAACGGCTCCGTAAATCTTAACGGCTATACTTTCGACGGTCATACGGGGGCATACGGCGGCGCGATAGAGGTTAAAGAGGGAACCGATTCCCGGAAAAACACCCTCACCCTTACCGACTGTACCGTTAAAAACAACACCGCGGCGAACGCCGGCGGCGCGGTATACGCCGAATCTGATACCGTCATCACCCTTACAAATTCCGCCTTTACATCAAATAAGCATACGGTCGATACCAGATATGGCGGCGGAGCCGTTTACGCGCACCCGAAATCCGAGGTTATTTGCGACGGCTGCACATTCGACGGCAACACATCGGCGGGCACGGGCGGCGCCGTTTACGTCAACGGCGGGAATATTCACGGCAGCGACAATGTATTCACTAACAATACCGCGGCCGGGGGAGCCGGCGCCATCGATATACAGGGCGGCGCCACCCTGGAATTCGCGGCTTCGAAGAACGATAAAGAACTGGCGAAATTCAGCGGCAACAGCACCGTAAGTTCCGGCGGCGCGATCCGAGTTGTGCAGGGCTCCGCCGAAATTTCCGGCTACAAATTCGACGGCAATACCGGGAACTACGCCGGCGCGGTACAGGTTAAGGGCGGAACCGTCGGCGCTGCGAACAAACTTACCCTTACCGACTGCGAGGTAAACGGCAATTCCGCGGTATTCGGAGGTTTCGCTTTTGCGGAGGCGAATACCGTTATTACGCTCGGCGGCACCGTGTTTACGGGCAACAGCGCCACAAACCAGGGCGGAGCGCTTTACATGAACGGAGCCGGGGAAATAAACAGCGACGGCTGTACGTTCAATGAAAATCATTCCGTCAATGAGGGCGGCGCAATATCATTAACCAACGCGGATGCCGTTCTAACCGATAACGGTTCCGCCTTTACGGGCAATTACTCCGCGAAAGGCGGTGCGCTGAGCCTTAAAGGGAAAGCAAAAAAAGACGGCGGCGCCGGACTTGTGGGCACAACATTCTCCGGGAACCGAACGGAAGGCGCGGTTGCCACGGGCGGCGGAGCGGTATACATCGCCGGCGGCGAACTGGTTGGCGAAAACTGCCGGTTTGAGAACAACAGTGTTGCTAACACCAAATGGGCGAACGGCGGCGGCGCGATATTCGTCGACGCCAACGGCGAGGGGGTTAAAGGCAAACTTACCCTTACGGGCGATGATAAAGCCAAAGCCGTATTCACCGGCAACAGGGTTACCAACGCCGGTCAGGGCGGCGCGATATTTATGAACGACAATAAAGCCGAGGTGAATATCACCGGGTATCTGTTCGAGAATAACGAAGCCGAAAGTAACAACTCCGGCGCCATTGCCGTTCGCGGAGGCGCCCTGAACCTGAAAGACACTTCGTTTATCGGCAATAAGGGCCAGAACGGCGGAGCGATGTATATTATGAGCGGCGCCGTTGTTACGATAGAGGGTACCAACCCCTCCGATAAGCCGGTGTTCAATAAAAACCACGCTAAAGAGCACGGCGGCGCGATTGTAGTCGCAACAGATAGTACCTCCGTTACCATCAAAAATGTAAAATTCGGTACGGGAGCCGACGCCAATACGGCGGACAAAGGGCATCCGACGGTTCAACACGGAGGAGGTACTATAAACCACGACGAAGGCGTTGAATATTACAGCGAAAATTAACAAACCGGCGCGCGGGCTTTAATGCCCGCGCGCTTTTCCGTTACGCCCGGATTACCCGTGTTCGGCGGGGTTTTGGAAGTTGCAACGGAAAATCGCGCGCGGCGCGAACGGAAAATTTCCGCTTTACCCCGGCATGATTTCCACCGGGGTTTACATAAAACTGTGCAAAACACGGTGCAAAATTCGCAAAACCCTTGATTTACAAGTCTTTATTTTTGCACCGTGTTTTTTTCGCCGCCCCGCCGGGCGGGGAAACCTAAATCCGCGGTGTATATGGTGCGCCGCCGCGCGTGTGCGAGGTTTCGCTTTTGCGTCGCATGTTCCGTTTCTTTGCCTTTATGGTTTACGAAAACGCCCGGCAGTACACCGGGCTTTCCCCGCGCCTTTATCCGACCTTACGAATAATCCCGCCGTAAAAAAATACACGGAGATATTCTCTCCGTGTATCGGTTTGAATCCGCGCGGTTCGCCGCGCCGCCCGTTCGGTTGAAACAATACTCCGCCGCTGTTGCCGGGCGCCGGTAGCGCGGTCAGTCGGTGAAAATCGGGTTCGTCCAGGCCGTTTTCCCGTTTTTATCGGTTACCTCGGCGCGTATGTAGCTGAACCCCGCTCCGGGCGGTAATTTGAATTCGCAACGGGTAATGGGTTCCCACTCGGCTCTTTGCATATGTCCGGGATGCATACTCCTTACGAGCCTTACGCTCTCCGCCGGGGAACAGCTTACGGCGACGGTGTCGCCGTCGATGTAGAAATCGTAGATTTCCGGGCCCGTGCTCGAATAGAACGCCCCGTTTTTTATCGCTTCGAGTATCGCAGGAACGCTGTTTTCGGCGTTTACGTTTATCCACCCGACGCAGCAGTCGGAAAGATAATGCGCGTCGTCACTCGCCACTCCGTAAATGCGTATTCCCTGTTCAAGAAGATCGTCCCAGTACGACGCGTGCGCGTCGTTTCCCGTATGCACCGCGCATGCCGAGTTCCATATTTCCATTGCGGCGTTGCCCTTGAGCTTTTCAAAATACTTTACCGGCGTGGAGCTCCACTCGGGGTGACAGTAGACGGTCAGATTGTTTTTGGAATGGGCGTCGTCGAGAAATTTTTGAAATTCCTCCTGGGTTTTTGCCGTCCCCGTCGGCAGTGTTTCGTCCTGTCGGTAGCCGTTCGAGCGATCGTCGGGCCCCATGCATATCACATGATAAGTGCGGAAACCGTTGCCTTTTTCGAAAGTATTGTCGAATTCCATGGCGGGAATTATCGTGATCGGCACATCCGGCGCGAAATTCTTAAAATTGTAAATACGGTGATCGGTAAGCGCCAGAAAATTGTAGCCGTGGTCGTGGCAGTAACGGATAAGTTCGTCCGGTTCGGCTGTCCCGTCGGAACGGGCGGAATGGAAGTGCAGGCCTCCCTTCAGCAGTCTGCCTCCGCCCGTAAACGCCTGTTGCCTGATCATATTTAATACCTCCCGTTGAACTTTTCCGGCGGCGCCGCTTTGCCGCCGTTACAATTTTACAGCGGTGAAGATGAATGTCAAGCGTAATTTTCGCGTCGCGGCGGG
>CAZRRV010000041.1:0-13192 GCA_964602735.1 uncultured Eubacteriales bacterium | reverse complement strand
TATACTTTTCTGACGCTTGTTTTCGTTTTGGGCGTTTTCAGGAGAAGAACGGGACGGTCAAAATAAAGACCGCTCCAGCCGTCGTCCACATAAAATCCGATTTTATTAAGAGCTATGCCCTCACGGGAAGAAACGAGGGTTTTCTCATATTGTTGCTGTGCAGTTTTGGCAAGGTAAATTCTTCTTTGATAATGGCAGGAATCCGAGGATTTTGACTTGCAGCCGTTGCAGACAAAAGGAGCTTTCAAGAGCTTGGGGCAGATTTCAGACAGGGTAACGTAGGCGTTGGTGTGATTTAGGACATGCGATTGACTTCTTTGGAAACGGTGGCAGGATCTTTTCCGAAAATGGCGGCAATTACCTTGAACATCATGCGTTTATACAGGCATTCCTGTATTTCCGTTCGGTCGTCAAGTGTCATGTGTTTGTTTTTCTTTTCATTCATAGTCCGGGCTCCTTTCGACTTTTCGCCGGACTAAATGCTACCATAAAATCTTTTTCATGTTAAATTCCATTTCTTTTTCCACTGTGGATTTTACTCCTTCAATTCCGAATTGAACAATATATAAAAATCCCTTGACATTTCCGGAAAGTATAATAAAATTATCTTGCCGTGTTCCGGGGCAAAAATACGGCGCGTCGCACAGCCGCGAAAGAACCGCCGAAAATTGCCTCTTCAAGGTAAATACGGAAGAATGAAAAATACAGGGAAGGATGTAAAATGAAAAATACTGTTTCGGTACCTCACGGAGGAGTAAAGATGATTGCCCACCGGGGGGTAAGCGGGTTGGAAACGGAAAACACATGCGCGGCGTTCGTCGCGGCGGGGAACCGCAGTTACTTCGGCGTGGAAACCGATGTAAGGCAAACATCGGACGGGAAATTTGTTCTGTTGCATGACGACAACACCTCCCGGGTAAGCGGGGAAAATTACACGGTGGAGAAATCCGATCTTTCGCAGTTGCAGTCGGTTCGGTTCTACAATTTCCCCGATCGCACCGTCCGTTGCGATCTTATGATACCGCAGCTTTCGGATTATCTGAGCATATGCAGACAATACGGCAAAGCCGCGATAATCGAGCTTAAAGAAAAATTCACCCCCTCCCAGATACGACAAATCGCCGGGGAGGCCGAACGGTTTAATATGCTGCCCGATGTGATTTTCATATCCTTTATTTGGGAAAATCTTGAAATTTTACGCGGCATATATCCCCAACAGCCGGCGCAGTTCCTCACGGCCGATCCCTGTGACGACGAAATGACGGAAAAGCTGGCGGCGTCGGGAATCGACATCGACATCGAAAACGGGCGGGTCACGAAAGAACTGGTAAACAAAATGCACGACAGGGGCCGATTGGTAAACTGCTGGACATGCGACAACCCGGATCGCGCCGCGTATCTCGTTGAATGCGGGGTCGACTTTATTACAACGAATATACTGGAATAAGTCCGAATACCCCCGGTCGGCAAAATGCGACTTCGTGCCGCGTATACCGCTGATACACCGTCGTTTTACCGCTTTTTTCACCGCAAAACATCATCATTTACGGGATATTCATATCCGGCATAGCAAAGCCCTCCGTTCACCGTCGCGCCGCCGGTTCCCGAAATAAGTTGCCCGTCGATACCGCCGGTAAACGCGTTCCGTAAGTTCCGGCCGATAAGCGGTTTTAAGGGCGTAAATCATTCTCCCCGTTTTCAGAGCAACAGCCCGATGCGGTACGTTTCGCCAAAATTCCGCGCGGAATTTTTGAATACAGATAAGACCAGGGCGGCCGAGGGTAAATCCCCGGCCGCCGCCGTTTTTCGGCTAACGGCCGGAAAAGTTTGACCCGTTATACGCACATCTCCCGTTCCGAATACGGACGTGTGCGGAATATCAGCTATATCATCGACAGTCGCCGCCACGGCAAGCATTGCCATAGCGAAACGCGGCGGTTTACGACGAAAACAGGCGCGGCGCGGTAATTCCCGTAAAGCGGGGAAACGACAACCGAATCGGAAAATACCGCATATCACGCCGCCGATAATACAAAACGGAAGCCCCGTTAAAGGGGCTTCCGCTTTTGAACAGTCGTATCCGCGACGATTAACCCTCTTTTATTTTCCGCCCTTACGGCGAGCTCCGCGCCGGGGCAGACAAACGACGGCCGCCGCAGCGGCGAACAGCGCAACCGCAACCGCGAATCCCACAGGAGCCGTATCGCCCGTAGCGGGATTCGATTGGTTCAGCGCCTCGGCCAGCGTAACCCATTGGGCGGGGTAGAGACCTTCCGTATCCGCCGCTCCGATTTCATACTTCACTTTGGGGATCATATCCCCGATCGCGATCGTTTCTTTGGTGGAACGATAGAGATAGTACACGACGTCGCCGGCTTTTACATAGGTGGAAACATCGGGAACCGTAACGGTTTGCCCGACCGGGATATTCACCCAGCCCTGCAAAGCGCGATATCCGTCCGCGCTTTTTTGCAGAAGCATAAACTGACTGTCGGCGCCCGCTCCCTTGATGGTAAAGCCGCGGGTCAGCGCTACTTTCCCGTCGGAGGCGGCGTTAAAGGCGACCGCGGCGTAACGGGTATTGGTAGCCGTCTGCTGCCAACCTTTAATCTGGGTCCTCCCGCTTTCATCCTCCCAGAAGGCGGGGTTCATGTCACTGCGATGGGTTTCCATTTTCTTAAAGGTTTCGGTCGCGGCGTCGTAATATTCAAAGGTATAATACGAACCTTCCCAGGGCTGCTTATCCTGCTGAACGTACCAGGTAATGTCGTACTCCCAAACTTCCGCGGGGGTAACGGTGCCGGAGCCGGATTCGGCCGGCGCACCCAGAGCCTCGGAAAGCTCGACCCACTTTTCGGGATAAAGCCCCTCCGTATCTTCCGCGCCGATTGTATAACTCACACTGGGGGTGGTTATTTCCGCAGCCGCGGTTTTCTCGCCGGAAGAACGGAAGATGTAATATACGACGTCGCCGGCTTTTACATAGGTGGAAGTATCGGGAATCGAAACGGTTTGCCCGACCGGGATATTCACCCAGCCCTGCAAAGCGCGATATCCGTCCGCGCTTTTTTGCAGAAGCATAAACTGACCGTCGGCGTCTGTCCCTTTAGCGGTAAAACTGCGGGTCAGCGCAACTTTCCCGTCGGAGGTAGCGTTAAAAGCGACCGCGGCGTAACGGGTGTTGTCCGCCCATAATTTCCATCCCATAATCGTTGCTTTCCCGCTTTCGTCCTGCCAGCCGTCATTATCGTGTTTTTCCGCGGGAACGAACTTTTCCATCTGTTTGAAGGTCTTAGAGTCGGTATCGTAATAATCAAAAGTAAAATACGAACCTTCCCAAGGCTGCTTGGACTGTTTTACAAACCAGCTGATATCCTGTTCTACGACTTCCTGCTCTACGACTTCGGACTGCACACCCAAGGCTTCGGAAAGCTCGACCCAATCTTTGGGATAAAGCCCTTCCGTATCTTCAACGTCGCTTTCATATTTCACAGCGGGAGCAAATTCGGCTCCCGCCTGCTTGTCGGAAGCGGAACGAAGCAGGAAGTAAACAACATCACCCGCCTTGACGTAAGAATCCACCGGGTCGATTTTAACGTCTTGACCCGCGGGAATATCCACCCAATCTTTCAGCACATGGTATCCGCTCTCACTCTTTTGCAGAATCATAAATTGGCCGTCCAAAACAGTGCCTTTAATAATATGTTGAACATCTCGACCCTGCTTATCCTTCTTATCCCAGGTATCGTTATTATTGGCACTCAAAGTTACTTTTCCGCCAAAATCGGCGTTAAACGCCGTGGCGGCATAAAGATTGTCGGTAGCGGCTTGCTTCCAGTTGTTGATATATACATCGCCGCTCTTATCCTGGTAGTATCCCGACGGATCCGCCGCCGAATCATCAGGTCTATCCTTTTGAAATTCAAGCTTTTGAAAACCGCCTGTTTCCTTGCCGTAATATTCAAATGTCCACTTTGACCCTCCATGAGGATTCCCGCCATGATTTCCGAACCATTGGACACTCGAGTTTATAGCATCGGCCGATACCACGGGCGCAAGGGCGGAAAATACCAGAGCGCCCATAACCGCCGCCGCCAGAAAAACCGACAGAACCTTCCTAAGTCCCGCGCGCGCTCCGCCGCCGCGCTTCGCCGTTTGCCACATCGCCATGTTTTTTTACTCCCTTCGATAATATATTTTTCCGCCTCGTAAGGCGTAATTCAAAAAACTGTCGCGCCGAGTTAAGAAGCCGGGGTAAATTTACCCGTGCCGCCGGCTTTCTCCAGAAAAGCCTGGCCTTTCGCCTTGATTTTGAAGGCGCCCGATTCGTCGGGCTCGGTAAAGAGGCCGAATCCCGTTTCAAACAGACCGCCCCAGCTGACCGCGCTGGAATCGTTGAACATCGTAAACCAGTGCACCGACTGCACAAAAGGCAGCTGTTCCATAAGCTCCAGCGTTTTGGTAACATCGTCTTTCTGCTTCGCGTCGGTTTCAAGGTTGCCGTAATCGCTGTAGCCGAACTCGGTGAACAGCACTACCTTGTCGTGCCCCTCGTGATCGAGAACCACCTGATAAATGTCTTTCTGCTCCTGAACCCAGTCGTCGCCGGGCAGGCCTTCGTGGTGATAGGGGTGCCACGCGGCAATCTGGAAGTAATAGTCGGGGTCGGTCGAGGGCCATTCGCCGCTTTCGATATTCTCGTAAAGTCTGTTCAAGAATCCCTTGATATTGCCGCACAGCCCGCCGAGCACCGTCAGCGCTTTCGGGTTGGCGCGGTGAATGCCCTTGCTGGCGTAATAAAGCATATCGGTGGTGATATCCGCCTTTTCCGAAAAAGTGAATACCATACCGGTGCTTTCGTAATCATACGGGTGCAGGAAAACGTCATTGTTCCACTCGTTCCCTATCTCCCAAACGGTGATTTCGGGGAACTTGGTTGCGAGCTGGTACCAGGTCTCCTCGTAATTCAGCAGGAACTTTTCGTAGCCCGAGCCCTTTTCCATGTTGCGCATCGGCGCCGCCGCGGCGTCTTCGCTTCCGTTAAAGCTGGCCAGGTTCATTCCGATTACCTGAATCCCGCGTTTCTGCGCGTCGGCGATGACCTTTTTCACGATTTCCACGTCTTTGTCGCGAAAAGTCTGCGGATCGGACATAATGTAGTTGGCGCGGATCCATATTCTGAACGATTTGGCGCCGAGCTGCTCCATCGCGGCGATACCGTCGAGGGCGTTATGGTGATGCCACGACTCCGCCTCATACGCGGTGTAGCACGCGCCGTAGAAAAGGGAACGGTCAACCTTGAGGGTACTGCTGTCGATAATTTCCTTTTCCGCCGGCTTCGCGGCCGTTCCGCCGGTTCCGCCGTTTCCGGGCTTTTCACTCTTCGTTCCGCAGCCGACAAGCCCGGCCACGAGCGCCGCCGCGAGTAACAGAGCCAGTTTTTTTATCACAAATTTCCGCATGTTCACCGCCCCAATTTCTTCAAAGTATCGTACACCATCTTCTGCAGTTTTCCGTAACCTATGGTATTGGCCTGCGCAAGATACGCGTCCCAGTCAGAGTCGATATTCTTTTCGCCCACAATGGCGTTAAGAATGTAGGTGGAGGCGAAATCGTCGAGCTGGCTCATGATATCGGCGTACTCCTCGTTATTCATCGCGACGCAGACCATATCGCTGACCTGCACGTTTTCATCGTCGTACTTCTGGATCTTCGCCCCAAGGTCGCCCCACTGATCGTAGGTAAAATCGTTGGTTACGCGAATTGTTCCGTCGTCTTCAAAAGTCCGCAGACTGCCGAACCACGGGCCCCAGGCATAACTGCCGTACGGATATTCGACGTTGTCTTTCTTAACTATGGTGAAACGGTCCGCGCCTTCCGCCGTGCGGTTGGCGGCGTTTTCATCGGTGATAACGATCTTGCCGTCCTGCACGGTGTAGTGAATGCCTTCCAAACCGTACATGCGGGTTCTGCTGCCCTCTTCGCTCATCAGATAATCGAGCACTTTCAACGCCGCGGGAATATTTTTGCAGTCGGCGGAAACCGAGTAGCCTCCCCACCAGCCGCCCCAGCCGTGAATGTTGCGCCCGGCGGGGCCCTCGATCATATTGATTACGTCCACTTTGGCGTGCGGGCTGGCCTGGCTGATTTTCTGCATAATGTTCTGCACGTGCCCCTCGCCGTTATGAATAAGCATTCCCACTTTGCCGGACGCGAAATCCTCGATTTTCATATCGTCCGTCTTGGTGTAGAAATCTTTGATGATAAGACCCTTTTCATAGCAGTTGCGGATATAAGCCAGAAAATCGTGGAAAGCGTCGGTAAACGTCATATACTCCGCGCTGGTTTTATCGGCGTTGTAGTTCCAGTCAGGCTTCTTCTGAAAAGCGGCGTAGATCGGCATAAACCAGTAATACTCGTTGCTGCCGCCGATACCGTAGGTGTCGTTGACGCCGTTCCCGTCGGGATCCTTGTACGTAAAAGCGTAAAGCACATCGTAAAATTCGTCGATCGTTGTCGGCTGTTTCATGTGCAGGTTATCAAGCCAGTCCTGCCGGATGTAGATTCCCCAGTTCACGTTGACCGCCAGGCGGGGTATAAGCGTATGCTTTCCGTCGTAGGTCAGGTTTTTATACTGCTCGCTGTGAAGAATCTTATAAAGATTGGGGTATTTCTTGTCGTCTTTTACGTAATCGTCTAAATTCACCATCATGTCTTCCGTGGCCCACTTGTAATAAGCGGTGCTGTCTTCCGGAAGATAGAAAAAGATGTCGGGCGCCTCGAAGTTGTTGACCATAAGGTTTATTTTTTCGTTGTACCCGTTTATGGGCACGCCGCCGACCTCAAGGTTTACGCCGCACTCTTTTTCAATTGCCTCCCAAACACGGTCTTTGTCGGCACCGTCCCACTTGTCCAGGTCGTGAGAGAAAATGCTGATTGTGGGCGTGCCGGACGAGCCCTGGCCGCCGCCTCCGCCGCCGCCGCCGCAACCCGTCAGTATTGCGGCCAGCATCACCGCGGCCATCATCAAAGCAACTGTTTTCTTCTTCATGCAATCTCTTCCTCCTTTTTGTTTTGCGCGAATACCAGGTCAAAAAATACCCGCTTGAACGCCTCGGCATTTACATGCCGCCCTACCGAAACGCGCCTGCCTTCCTGCGGATTCGGGGCATGACGGTTTACATTGTCCAGGTTAAGGGTCATACCCCGGCAACAGGAACCTCCGAGTTCCACCTCGATTCTGTGCATCTCGAACTCCACGCATTTCCCCGTAACGGCGAAATACGCCGCCAGCGGGTCATGCAAAACGGGCAGCCGGCGGGAAAAATCCGCCCATTTTTCAACAATCCGCGCCAGGTACCGCGAAAGTTCGGAACCCGCGCCTTCCGTCATAAGGCGGTACTCGTCGCGCGTTACCCCGCACGGCATCGTAACGTCCGTTCCGACGCAGTAAACGGGAACGTCAAAGTCGAGCACCGTTTTCGCGGCCTCCGGGTCACACAGCACGTTCCACTCGATAAACTGCTCGAAAAACGCGCCCGCCATCAAAACGATTCTCCCGACTCCGCGCATCGCGTCGGGCGCTTTCCGTATGGCCCTTGCAATATTCATAAGCGGAGCTATACCGAGAATCGTAAGATCCTTCCCGTATTTCCGTGCCGACCCGATTATAAAATCGACCGCCGATTCACCGTTCGCCCACTCTTCCCCGTTATCGGGGGCGTATTCCTGCAGCGAAAGGTCGGGCGTATACTGGCAGAATACCTCGTCCGCCGGATTGCTTCCGCAAAGGGAATCTCCGCAGCCGGCGTACACCGGAACTTCGGAAACGCCCAAAAGGGAAAGCAGTTTTTTCACCTGCCGCGCTCGCAGCCGCGTGTTCTTGTAGGCGGTGGTAATTCCCGCGACGTCGGCCCCGAGCCTGAACGCCAGCACAATCGCCAGCGCGTCGTCGATATCGTCGCCGATATCGGTATCAATCAGCAATTTCAAACGGCAACGACCTTCCTACTCTTTTACGGCGCCCAGCATTGTTCCGTTGATAAAGTATTTCTGCACAAAGGGATAAATGCAGAGAATGGGAACCGTGGCAACGATGATAACCGCCATTTTGATGTTTTCCATCAGCATGAATTTGTCGCTCGTTCCGAGGCCGAGCGCGTCGGATATGCCGGTGTTGGTAATCAGCATATCCCGCAGCACATTCTGCAAAAGTTTCATGTCCGCGTCTTTGATGTACAGCATTCCGGTCATATAATCGTTCCACTTTCCGACCGCGAACCACAAGGCTATAGTGCAGATTATCGGCTTTGAAAGGGGCAGTACGATTCGGAAAAAGGCGGCAAAATCTGAGGCGCCGTCGATTTTCGCCGCATCCTCGAGACTGGAGGGAATGCTCGACATGAAGTTGCGCGCCACGACAATGTTAAATCCCGATACAAGCCCGGGGATAATGTACACCAGCAGATTATTGCGCAGACCCAGGTTCCCGATTAAAATGTAGTACGGCATAATACCGCCGGAAAAAACCATGGTGATGAGAACAAACGCCGTAAGAAATTTGCATCCCTTAAGATTGTCTTTCGACAGAGTGTACGCCGCCATCATCGTAATCATCACGTGCAGAGCGGTGGAAATTATCACCACTACCACTGTAAGCAGAAAAGCTTTGATAATGGAATTATCGTGAAAGATGTACTGGTAAGACCCGAAGTCGAAGTGCGTATGGCGCACCCCCATTTTATCCACCGAGTAGGTCGTTAAAGACTTCCACAGAACATACGCCAGCGGAAAAAGGGTAACCAGCGCCACAAGGCAGAGAAAAAACCCGTTTACGAGGGAGAAAATGCGATCTCCAATTCCGCGCTTTATACCGTGTTTCGCCTTTACCATAGCGCCCGCCCTCCGAGTTTCTTAATCAGCTTGTTAGCCAGCAGAATCAATACCAGACTTATAACGGAATTGAAAAGCCCCAGGGCGGTAGACATTTGATAATTTCCGTCGGTAATGCCGATACGGTACACGTAGGTGTCGATAATATCGGCGCTTTCGTAAACCGTGCGGTTGTACAGATTGAAAATCTGGTCGAACCCGGCGTACATGAAGTTGCTGCAGGTCATAATCAGGTTGATGGAAACGGCCGGCCCCAGCGACGGAACCGTAATGTGCGCCATGCGCTGCCAACGGTTTGCCCCGTCGATACTGGCCGCCTCGTAAAGCACGGGGTCGATCGACGAAAGGGCGGCAAAGTAAATGATGGTGCCCCAGCCGGCGCCCTTCCATATATCGGAGATAATCACCAGAACAAGGAACGCTTTCCCGTTCCCGAAAAAGTTAATCGGCTTTCCGCCGAAAAACTGGATGATCTGGTTGACGACTCCGCCTTCCACACTGCATATGTTGATAAGAATACCCGCGACAACAACCCACGAAATAAAATAGGGAAGGTAGGAAAAAGTTTGAACCGTCCGCTTGAATTTGGAACTGCGCACTTCGTTGAGCATAAGCGCCAGTATAATGGGAACCGGGAACCCGCAGACGAATTTCAGCAGACTGATTTTCAGAGTATTGCCGAGCACCGTGAAAAAATACGGATCGGCAAACAGAGCCCTGAAATTTTTCAGCCCTACCCACGGGCTCCCCACAATGCCGGCTCTCGGCGAAAAATCCTTAAACGCCAGCACTACGCCGTACATGGGCACATAGTTGAAAACGATAAGCAGAGCCGCGGCCGGCAAAAACATCAAATAAAGCTGCCAGTGGTTTTTCAGGTAATCGACCGCTTTTTTCACTTCGGCTCCCCTGCCTTCGCTCTCTTTTTCTTCCTGATAAGGCACACGGTAACAACGGCGCACGCGACAATCAGGACGCCGCCGACCGCGATCACGACGATCCATACCGGCGACAGACCCGATCCTCCGCTCTGCGAAGAAGCGGGAGAACCCGAGCCGCCGTTCGGCGAACCGGCCGGCGGATCAAGAGTACCGGGCAGATCAAGCAGTGCCTTGGTGTAGTCGTCGTCGGTGGGACGGGTGCGCTCAACTCCCTGCGGTATCTTCCCCGATTTCGACGGATCGAGGTCGAATATCGGGTCGATCTTCATACTGTCGTGAACATCGCCGCCGATCGAGCGGAGTATGACGTGAATTTGATCGTCTTTTTCCATATAGGCGGTAATTTCGGGGAGCTTAACCTGCTCGCCGGGATCGATACGCTCCCACTCCCATTTCCCGTCGGAAGGCCACAGGGGGCGTTCCCCTGTCCGGTTTTTAACCAGAACCATCACCGTTACCCCGTCGCTTTCGTTCGGCCAGTCAAGTTCGAGGGGAATGGCGCTGGTTACCTTAACGGTACCGGCTTTCGGAGCGGTATACATAACAACGGCGTCGTGCTTCGCGAAAGCGCCCATATAGTCGGCGCCTATGGCCGGGCTGCTGCCCCCGGCAGTCCAGCAGTGCCAGTCGTTCCGATAGAGGGTAAGGCTCTGGTATTCCCCGTCATATCCGCTTTGCAGCGAGAGAGGCCCGATCGTGGCGGATTCTTTGGAGAACAGCACGGAAAGCTGGGTGGGATTGGCGAAAGGATCCACCGCGGTAGAGGGAGGAGCGGTGGTCGCGCCGCCGGACGACCCCTGATTCGGCCAGTTCTGGAACCCGGACGGATAGGCCGCCTGGCCGGCAGTCTGCACTACCTTCGGGGTAATGTCGACGGTGTCTCCGACGGAATCGTCGCCCAGGGAATGAACCACGAAAAGCAGACGTTCCCCCGCCTTTACCTGAGTGTGCAGCCCCGACAGTTTGGTCGACCCGGAGGCTTTCACATCGTACCAAGTAAAGTTCCCGGCGGAGGGCCATAAGGGATGGAACTGTTTCCCGCTTTGCTGAAGCACCATTATTCCGACCCCGTCGCACTTCGACGCGTTCTGACCGTCGAGCTTCACCTCGGTGGTACTCGATATCTCAACGCTCATGTCGCGCGGGGCGGTCCATACAATCGCGCCGTCGTTATCGCCCGACCCGCTGAGAAACCCGTCGGCGACCGACGGAGGATTGCCGTCTAACGTCCAGGCGCCGTAAGTGCCCCAGTCGCTTCTGTACTTGGTCAGGGGAGCGAACGTACCCCGCACACCGTACTCGTAGGTATAAACCTTGTCGGTGCCGGCGGCCGCCCCTTCCGGCTTTTGTTTGTCTCCGTGCTGAAAGCACCAGGCATGATCATACTCCGGTAAATCGCCGGCGGCCGACGCAACGGGGACGGCAAAAACCAGGCAGAGGGCAAGCGCCAGCATGAGCGCGATGTGTTTTCGAACCGATTTCATAAACAATGCCTCCTTATTTTCACACCGAAAAACGAATACAACCAGAAAATTTTACGGGATAATGCACCTCGTTAGTGTAATGCTAACAAGAAAAATTAGTTTTTGCAACAAAAATTGGCGGATTGAGCCATTTTTCGACATCACTTAGCCATTTTTTATAAAAACATGCGATCTCCGACGCGGCTGCCGGGAAGTGCCGGCGCTGCGCTCGGAATTTCGCTCGGGCAAAGCGTCCGCGGCACGGGGCGCCGTCTTAAATCGAAAACCGACGTACGTGCAAATTTCGGGAAATTTGGGTCTTTTATTTCCGTGTATATTGTTTTATAATTAAAAAGGAAGGTTCCGAAAAATTAAAGAAGGGTTGCGTGTTCGGTTATGGCAGACGCGTCTTTATGTTTTTCCATGAGCCACAGTAATATCAGCGATTACCGGGTCGACCTTCATACGCACGACTGTTACGAACTTGTGTATTACATCGACGGAACGGGCGTTTCCAAAGTGGAGGACACCGAATATCCGTATTCCGACCACACCTTCTGCCTGATTCCGCCGCAAATCCGCCACTGCGACTGGACCACGTCCACCGTCAATCTAATGTATATCGGTTTCAACTACAACGATCGACTCGGCACCCCTCTCCCCCGCGGCCTTCTGGTGGATGAAGACCGTTCGGTTTACCGCCTTACGGCCAAAATTCAAAAAGAACTGAAAACCCGGAATCTTTATTACCAGGATCTGCTGACGGCGCTTTTGGAGGAATTGATTATTACGGTTTTACGGCGGAGCAACGCCGCGTCGGATACGGAAAAAGACATACTCAGATCAATGCAGTATGTCACGAATTTCATTCATTCCAATATCGGCGCTTCCATTTCCCTGGAGGATCTGGCGCAAAGCATCGGGTACAGCTATCATTATTTCCGGCACATCTTTAAGAGCATTTACGGCGTTTCCCCCAAGCAGTATATCCTCGAGGCCCGCATCACGCAGGCGAAGCTGTTATTACAGCAGGAGGATCTTTCCGTTAAAACGATTGCGCAAAACTGCGGATTCGGAAACGCCTCTCAGTTTTCAGCCGCTTTTCGTCAGCATACCGGGAAATCACCGCTGGAATATAAACGATCCGCCCTCCGATTTGAGGAGCGGGCGAAATACGATAACGTTTGATACCGATACGTAAAAACCCGGAGCACATCGGTGTTCCGGGCTTACGCTTTATTTCACTTTTCGGCGGGGCGGTGATGTTCGCCCCCGGTTCTTCGCCGGCGGGCAGTGGCGGGCAGTGCCCGCACCCATGACGCGGCGCGCAGTGCGCGCCCCCTCGGTCGCGATGTTTGGTTTTACGGTAAACCACGGTAAATTGCCCGCGAGTTTCACATTGCTTTACTCGCGGGCAATTTTATTTTCGTTTTTGCCGATAACCCTATTGCGCGACATGGAACCGCGCACTGCGCGGCCGCCCGCGAGTTTAATTTTGCTTTACTTGCGGGCGGTTTTATTTTCGTTTTTGCCGATAACCCTATTGCGCGACATGGAACCGCGCACTGCGCGGCCGCCCGCGAGTTTAATTTTGCTTTACTCGCGGGCGTTTTAATTTTCGTTTTGCCGATAACCCGATTGCGCGACCGATGCCGCGCGTCTTACGCGCCCGCCCGGGGTGTCCCCATAACACCCCGGGCGGAGGAATAGGCGATCTTTCTCTTCTTCCCAATCCCGCCCGCAAATAACACAACGGCTTTATTCGCGGGCGTATCGCTTGCGTATAGGGGCAAACTAAACGACGCGACCCGGGCGGAAAGCACAGCCCGCGCCGGGGTGTCTACTATGGTTTTGCGTATAATAGGCTCGTCCGATGAAAAAAGCCGGGCGGAATTA
>CAZRRV010000040.1:0-13373 GCA_964602735.1 uncultured Eubacteriales bacterium | reverse complement strand
AAGCAAAAACGGCGGTTGCGCAAGCAGTGAAAAACAGGAAAAAGAAAAGCTTAATCGCCCGCGAGTAAAGCAATGTGAAACTCGCGGGCTGTTTACTATAGTTTACCGTAAAATTAAGCATCGCGACCGAGTCAGTCGGCACTGCCGACCGCGACCGAGGGGAAGAGTTATTTGCCGTTAATCCAGTTTGTGTCGGCGTGCATGCGAAAATCGGCGAAAGCGGGAGGGTTCGCCGAGTTCCTGTCGAACGGTTTCCCGTCGCGCTTTGCCTTCTTCTCTTCGATAAGGTACCATAAATCGAGGGTGGCGGTTTCGCCTTCGCGCAGATCCGGCAGGATCAGGCCGCCGTTTTCGTAAAGAATATTTTCCGCCGCTTCGAGCGACCCGGTTTCGGCAAGGGCGAGGGCGTAATACAGGCGGCAGCGCGGGTGTGCCGCGATTTCGGGCGGGAGGGCGCGGTAAACGCTTATAACCGTCTTGCGGCGCCCGGTATCGTAGAAACAGCGAAGGGCGGCCTTGGCGAGCGAAACATCGCCCGGCTGAAGTTCGAGCGCCTCCGACATATACCTCGCCTCCGATTTCGGGCGGCCGCGATCGCGGTTCAGCGCCGAAAGCGCATAGAGCGCCCAGGGCGTTCTGCATATCGAAACCGAGCGCTTCAACCTGTCGGCCGCGTCGGCGAAGCGCCCGTCCGCCAGCGAACACAAACCGAGCTGGAACCACGCGAACCAGTTCTCCGCGTCGGCGGACGATACGGCTTTAAGCAGCAGCTCCTCCCACCGGCCGCCGTATATATACGACACCGGCGGCCTGCCGGGATCGATATCCCCGACGGCGCCGTTTTCGAGCAGATTCACCCACGGCCGCTGTTCGGCTCCGGGCGTTCCGAAGTCGAGATGCGGGCACATCGCGCTCTCCCCGGCGGCGGCTCTGCGACGTTCTTCGAGGGCGCCCCAGCCGTCGGCGGAAAACAGCACCCGCGCATTCGACTTCGCGGTCATTTCCGTCGATTCCAGCAGCGCTTCGAGATCCCGCTCCGGGAGCATTTCCGACAGCCGTTCTTCCGCTGCGCGCCGCGCCGTGCCCCAGTCGCCGTGAACATTCGCGGGGTCGAGCCGCATCGCGCCGTAAGCCTCGCACCATTCCCACGCGGTGTGAGGCGGCATCGGCAGGCACTCGTACTGCGTTTTGGCGAGCCCCGCCTGAATTTCGCAGTAACTGCCGCTCTCGTTGTCGGCGGTAAGAAAGTTTTTCCACCGGTCCCCGCCGGCGCTTTTTCCCCAGACGAAAAGCTTTCTCCCTTTCAGACGGCGGGTGGATGTCTGTACCAGGCCGTAGCCGCCGCCGTCGGAAACGGCGATGTATTTGCGCGCGCCGTCGGGGACATTCCAGAAATAATCCATCGCGATAACGCTGTTCGCGGGGTAGGTGATATCGATTTTGTTGTAAACCGGAACCGGGAGTTTCACAACTTTGTTGTCGCGTTTCGTATAGGTTTCGTCAGCCGGAACGATAACGCGGGTCCCGGGGTCGTCCGGCACCGCCGTATTGCTCCACCAGTACATGGGCATAACCTCGGAGCCGGGGTTGTAAATGCGGGGGCGGACATAAAGAAATCGGGAGCCGGACGGCAGGAAACAGTCGATTTGGTACACCGCCCCGCGGATCCTTTCGTACTGGTAGAAGCGAAGCACCGGGGTGCCGTCGGGCAGCGCGGTTTCGGCGGTGTGCATTCTGTCGCAGGTAAAGGGGTTGTGACCGACATACCCGCAGTTCCACTCGATCCCTCCGGACATCCACGCGTTCCGCACGGCGAGGTGGCAGGGGCGTGCAACGCTGTTTACGTACAGCAGTTCGCGCCCTTTTTCCTTGTCGAACAGCGAACGCAGTTTCCCGCCGAAGTCGGGCAGAAATTCGGCCCGCAGAAATTCGTTTTCAAGCACCGCCGCCGTGAATTTTTTTTCGCTCAGCGGGCGGCTGTAGCCGTCCTGCGTTTTGTAGGGGTAGATGTATCGCACCCCGCCGTAGTTTACGAAAAGACCGTCGCTGTCGGAAAGCCCCGATAAATCGGCGTCCGACCGCGCAAGTATGCTCTCCGTTACCGACGGCAGCGTGTTCTCCTCCCCGAAATCCGCGGATGGCACGGTTATTGTTTCGGTTTTCAGTTCCGTCACGGGTTCAGGCTCCTTCCTTTCGGAAAACACGGGCGCACGCCGCATATATGCCGCCGCGTTTCCGCACCGTTTGTTCAGCGAGGCCATTATGCCATACGGCGCGGAATTTGTCAACCGTTTCGGCGGAAAAACCGGGAGTGAAAAGAACCGGCGACCGCGACGCGGGGAATTTTATGTGAATAAACGATTACGGCAATGCCTTCCGGCGCATCCGATGCCGGATATTTATGCGGCGTCGCCTTGATATTTTCAAATAAACGCGTTTTGCCCGTGCGCGCGGGCGGAGCGCGTTTTTGCTTAGCTGAAAATTTTTTTGTACAAAGTGTTGACATTCAGGGGGGGGGGGGGGGGGGGGGGGGTGTATAATTAGCAAAAATGGCGAAAAAACGGCGCTGTCAGGGTGAGTGAATCCGTCGTTCCGTATTGCCCGGCGGCGCGAATTTGTGATTTTGTTTTATATCCGGGGCGCGCTTCCCCGGCGGTTTAACGATTTTAATTCGGAGGTAGTGCGAAATGTCGAACGGTTCCGCGTTGAAGAAGAAAAAGAAAAACCCCGTGCTGCCGTATATCCTGCTTGTGCCGGCTTTTGTGCTTTTCGGGACGTTCTCGTTTTATCCTTTTATCAAGTCGATCGTGTCAACGTTTTCGATTACCGACGAACTCGGAAGATGGATGGAATGGGGCGGGCTGTTCCATTGGAAGATGCTGTTTGAAACAAACCGTTTCTGGCAGGTTATCGGCAATACCTTCAAGTTCGCGGGTTTAACGCTGGTTCTCACACTCGCGATTTCCATGACGCTCGCGCTGGTCGGGGCGAGGACGAAAAAGGCGCGGCGGCTTATAACCACCCTGTTCGCTCTGCCGCTCGCCATATCACATTCCGCCTCGGCGCTGATATGGTATATGGTGTTTGATACGAGGGATCACGGCGGCGCCTTAAACGCGCTGCTCGGCACCGACATACAATGGACCGGCAACACGAAAACCGCAATCTGGTGCGTGGCCGTCGCCACGGTGTGGACGCATATCGCGTCATGCTACATTCTGCTGATGGCGGGCTTCCGCAATGTTTCTACCGAGCTTATCGAGGCCTCGACTCTCGACGGCGCGAACGCTTTCGTAAGAGCAACGCGGATAATGATCCCCCTCGCGTCCCCGCAGATATTCTATGTTCTTTTCCTTTCGATTATCACCGCGTTTGAAACCTTTACGCAAATCCACGTGCTTACCGGGGGCGGCCCCGCGTATACAACCACCACCATAACCGAGGAGATATATTTCAGGGTGAACCAGAACGGGATGTTCGAGTCGGCGTGCTGTTTCTCGCTGATACTGTTCCTGATAATATTCGTCGTGACGAGGATACAGCTCGTTTTGGAGAAAAAACTCGTGTTTTACCAATAAAGCCGGAAGGAGAGTGAAAAAAATTGAGCCGCGCCGTTAAACAGAACATTTCCACCGTGATAAAAATACTTATCGGCCTGATTCTCATCATGCCGCTGATAGTAACCCTGCTGTTAAGCTTTCAGACAAACGATGAGCTTACGACCCTGCCTTTCAGTCTGTTCACCAAACACCCGACGCTTGAGAATTATAAAGCCGCGTTCGACAGCTACAATATTTTCAATATGCTGAAAAACACTTTTATAGTTCTGCTGATTTCCGTACCGACGCAGATATTTATAAATACCGTAACCGCGTATGCGTTCGCCCATTTCGACTTTAAGGGTAAAACCCTGCTGTTCAATCTCGTGCTCTTGGTAATGATGATCCCCGCCGAGGTTACGATAAGCGCGAATTTTATGACCGTTCAGCGCCTGAACCTCACCAACACATATCTGGGAATTTGCATAACGAGCCTTGTGAGCGCGGGTTCGGTGTTTATGATGCGGCAGAATATGCTTACTCTCCCCCCGGCGTTGTGGGAATCGGCCAAAATCGACGGCTGCGGCGACATGCGCTATCTGTTCAGCATAGTGTTCCCGCTGTGCAAGGCGATAATCGTGGCGTCGGTGCTTACTACTTTCATCGGGATTTACAACGCGTATATGTGGCCGCTCTATGTTACTACGAACAGCGAGATGCATACCATGGCGATAGGCGTCGCGCAGATGGGGGAAGACAGGGTGATCCGCCCCGGGCACATGTACGCCGGCACCGTTCTGTCGATGATAATTCCCGTTATAATTTATGCGTTCGGCGTCGACAGAATCGTCGAGGGTATGACCGCCGGCGCGGTAAAAAGCTGACCCCGTCTGCGGGGAGGCGCCGCGGAACGGAGGGCGAAAAAAATGATTTAGGATTGAAAAAGGTCTTAACCGTAAGGGCTGCGGAAAACACAAAGAAAAGAAGGAGATTTATATGAAAACCTGGGCAAGAATACTGGCTGTTGTGCTGGCGGCGCTTTTGGCGTGCGCGGCGTTCGGAGGATGCGGCAAAAAGAAGAAAACCGACGGAACCGGGAGCGCCGCTTCCGGCGAATCGCAGGCGGAGGGAACCTCCTCGCAGGCGGTGGATAATTCAAACGCCGGCGGCGCGGCTTCCGGGACCGCGAGCAAGGGAAGCTCGAGCAAGGCGGACGCCGAAGAAGACAACGGCAAAACCGTGAAACTTAATTTCTGGATGGGCTACGGGTCTTCGAGCAACAACGGAGTCGCCATGCAGCAGCTAATCAATAAATTCAACACCGGCCAGAGCAAATATTACATCAATATGTCTTTCCAGGGCGCCACGGGGGAACTGCGCACCAAACTGATGAGTTATTCTCAGGAAAAACTGCCGTCGATATTCAACGGTACTCCGATAACCATAGCGCAGTACGCCGAAACGAATTATACCATGCCCATTCAGACCTACCTCGACGCCGATCCCGACAACTGGGAGAACGATATGTTCGCGCAGGTGAGAGCCTCATATTCCGATCGGCACGGCAAACTTGTCGGTATTCCCATCGGGGTGAGCATTATCGGCTACGGCGTAAATCTGGATGTGCTGAAAAAGCTCGGCAAAACCATCGACGACTGCACAAGCCTCGAAACAATGGTGCCGATGGCGATCAAAGCCGTGGAGGAGGGTTATGTTAAGTACGGTTTTGCGTTCAATCAGGGGCAGACTTTGCACGATTACCTCGAGATCGAGGGGGTCGACCTCGCGGATAACAACGACGGCTATTCCGGCAAGCCGACGAAATCCCTTATCAATTCGGGCGAAACGAAAAAAGCCATACAGAAATTTCTCGATTTGAACGCCCGGCTTTACAAGACGACGGGGCCAAACGGAGCAAAAGGGGCTTTCTCGATCGGCAACGGGCTCGGATACGCGGTTGTCGGCGATTTCAAAGCGGGGAACCTTCTTTTCTGGAACAACACCAACTCTTATTTCGACAAGGGTCTGAAAGTTTCTTTCGACTGGGCGTTCCTCCCGTTGACGGGGATAACCGACGGCGCCAAATACAGGAACCAGTGCATAAGCGAGGGAACCGGGCTGTTTATCGGCAACACCGGCAAAAAGAGCGAGATGCAGGGCGCCTACGAGTTTCTGAAATTCTGCGCCAAAGCGGAAAATCAGGAGATCTGGTGCACCAACACCTCGTATGTGCCGTATACGAACGCGGCGGCGAAATCCGCGAAGATTGCCGCGTGGCAGAAAGAGAATTTCCCCACGGCGTCGGTTGTTACCGACACCCTCGCCAGAAGTTCCAAAAATCTTAACGCCTGCTACGCGCCGACCGGCAGCGAACTGATCATGTCGCTGTTCCAGATTATGTCGAACGTCTGCGAAAACCCGAACGGCAATTTCGACAGCTACATCAAAGAAGCGGATCAGAGATTCCAGCAGGCTATCACGGTTTACGCGAGAAAAACAAAATAAACGCGGGGCCGATTGTTTGAAAGGAAAGGGTGAACGGTTAAATGAAATATAAAATGAAAGGCGCCGCCGCGGCGGTTCTCGCGGTGCTGATGATAATTCTTTCGGGCTGCGGCGGGCGTAAAACCGGCGGAGTTTCGTCGGTGGGCGGCGGCCCGGCGGCATCGGGCGGAGAAGTATCCGGCGGCGGAAACGGCGGTACGTCTTCCGGGCAGCAGAACGGCGGGGAAAACGACACCGGCGGCGGGCAGGACGCGGAAGATCCGGGCGCCGGCGGCGGTCAGAGTTCCGAAGAGCCGTCGGGCACGGTCGATGAAGATATCGACGAGGCGTATGTCGAATATGTAGCCAAAGAGAACAAATACCGCGACGCTTTGCTGAATAAAAAGAACTGGCAGGGCAAGTTCGCCGTTTTCTTTCTGAGATCCGAGAGCGAACCCGCAAATCCCCTTTCCGGAGAGACGAGAATAGGCGGCGATCATACGCTTGTGATCTCTCCCGACGGCAAAACCATGCTGGTCGACTGCAATATAACGGGCAATGTTTCCTATACCGTCGATTTCCTCAAGCGGCTGGGGATAAAGAAACTCGATTATTTCGTAAATTCCCACCCGCACGACGATCATTTCGGCGGTTACAAATACATTTTCGATAATTTCGAGATCGATCAGCTTGTTACGAATTATTCTCAGATTTATACCGATCCCACCGGCGGCCCGCACAATATGATCGAGCGGTTCAGGAAAGAAACGGGCAAAGATCCCGTGCGTGTTCAGGAGGGCGATAAGTTCGCGCTCGGCTCGGTCAGCGTGACGGTGTACAACCCGCCCGCCGATACCGACTGGGAGAACGAGGTCGCGAACGATCATACCAACGGCAATTCCCTCGCTTTAAGGTTAACCTACAAAAAGGCGTCGCTGTGGCTGGGCGGCGACTGCGAAGACGCGTACGGTCTTGTCCCTCTCAGGCGCATGGCACAGAAATACGGCGCGGCGATACAGACCGACGTGGTAAAATTCAACCATCACGGGCATAACATGAACGGCTGCCCCGAGCCGTGGCTCAACGCCGTGAAGCCGAAAATCGCGGTAGGCGAAACATCGAATGTCCTTTCCGACGCCGTTATGCTCGCCTATGAAGACGCGGGCGCATCAACCTTCCATGTCGCGCTCGACGGTACGGTGCTGGTCACCACCTCCGGCGACGGCACATACGATATTCAGGCGGAGAAAGACCGCGACGAATTTTCGTTCTTCGCGGGATCGAACAAACAGACAAACGGATATATGCGGGTAAGCGCAAAATAGGGGGAGTGATACAAAATGGCGGCAAAAGAAAACAATACAAACGGAGAAAAAAACGGTAAAAAGAAGAAAATAATAGCGATTGCGGTATCCGCGGTCGCGCTCTGCATCGCCGTCGCCATCGTTCTTCTCCTGCTGTTGCGCCCCGGGGAGGATCCCGGGGGCATCGTAACAAGCGGAGGATCGGGCGTAAACGGCGGCGATATTCCCCCGGGCGTTGAAGATCCCGAGGAACCCGAACTGCCCGACAGACCGTCTGACGAAGACTATGAGGAACCCGTCGAACCCGAAACCCCGATAACCCCCGGCACGGTTATGGAGGCAGGGGATCGGCCGACGCTGCGCGAACTTCTGCTTTACGACGCAGAGCTTACGATCCGGCTTACGGCGGATGTTGAAACGGGTTCGCCGTTTACGGTACAGGGGAAGAAAACGCTTATCGGGGATCACTCCGTTACCTATTTTATGGACGGCGTTCCGAACACCTATGTCTTCACTTTGGCGGCCGATTCCGCGCTGACCGTCGACGGGCCGACGGTAAACGGCAACAACCGGGCTTCGGGGTTCTTCGCCGACGAAGGCTCGAATTTTACATATTTGTCCGGCTCCGTAATCAACATCAACGCCTATGCCGTGAACACATTCAAGAGCGAAGTTCGGATAAAGGGCGGAACCTTCGACGATTCCGGCATGGGAACGATAGGAATAAGCGCCCAGTCGCAGGGATATATCGAGGGCGGAACATTTTCAGCGGGCGAAGACGCCACGGCCGTCGCGATGAACGGCTCGTATCTGAGAATCACCGGCAACCCGGTTTTCAAAAGAAACTGGGGCGTGGGCAACACCGCGATGTTCGGCGCCTATGCCGACTCCGAGATTGATGTCCGCGGCGGGGACTACGACGGCGGGAACATCGCGTCTAACATCTTTTATGTGAACGCGTCGAAACTGACGATCAAGGGCACGGAAAGCAGCCCCATCGAGATTTACAACTCCGGGTTCGACGGAGTGAGAGCCGGCGCCGACGGGGAATATAATTTGGAGTATGTTTATTTCCACGACATAGCGGTTGCCGCCATGAGAACCAACGACAAGGCGAAAACCGACGTTTCCCACTGCAGGGTGGAAAACGCGGATTACGGTTATCTGGTTTACGGGGTAGGCACCGTTGGCAGTGTGAGCGACGTGGATTTTGAAAACATCGGAATGTACGCGGTTGTAAGCTACGGCAACGCTTCCCATGTTACGGTCAGCGACTGCACCGTCGACAAAGCCTACCGCGCGGTGTATATTACCGCCACGAGCTTTGTGAAAAACCCGGACGGCAGTTTCGATGTCGACCGTAACGAGATCGACGTTCGCAATATAACCTGCACCGAAGTCCGCAATCCTTTCCACGCGATAAAGCGCGGCAAACTTACGGTTCACAACGCGAAGGTCAGCGGTGTCACCGAGGTACTGTGCTTTATTTCCGAGGATTCGGAGTTTTACTGCTACGATTCCGAGTTTTTCGATAATCATACCAACGGCAACGGCGGCGTGGTATGGGCGGCGGCGGAGAAAGTCGTGCTTTCCGGCTGCACATTCCGCGACGGCGTCTGCGGCAGCGATCTCGGCGGCGGCGCTATTTATGTTAAAGGCAAAACCGAAACGACCGTAACCGACTGCACATTCCGCAATTTAACATCCGGCAATCAGGGCGGCGCCATCTATATAAACGAAAATGCCAGGGTCACTACCGAAAACTGCACTTTCGAGAACACAGCCTCGGCGACTTCTTCCGGCGGCGCGGTTTATGTAAACACCAACGCGACCTATCAGGACGGAGTTGCCGGCAAAAAAGACAGCGGATCCACCTTTACGAACTGCCATTCCGGCACCGCCGCGGGCGCGATAAAAATAAACGGGAAGGTCAATCTCTACGGTTCGACGTTCACCTACAACACCGCCACCACGGGCGGCGCAATATATGTTGAGCAGAACGCCGGCGACGTGCGCATTGAAGATGTAACGTTCGACCATAACACCGGCACATCCGGCCCTTCGGCGATTACGGCTCTGAACGGCAGCACGGTGAGAATGGAAAACGCGGTGTTTACGAACAACACGGCGAACGGCACGGGCGGGGTCTGCACAACGCTGCTGGTGCAGGGCGCGAAGGTTACCGGCCGCAACTGCGTATTTACCGGCAATGTGGGCGGCACGGGAGCTTACGGCGGCGCGATAATCGTAACCAGCGTAAACTCGAAGCTTACACTCACCTCCGACGATAAAACGAAATACAAATTCGAGGGCAACTACACAACCGTTGCAAATTCCAAAGGCGCCGACATCTGCGTTTTAGACGCCGGCAACGCGGACATCAGCGGCTATACGTTCAGCGACAGTAAAGAGAATCCCTGCGGAGCCGCGGCGTTCAACAACGCGGGTATTCTCAAAATCAGCGATTGCGATTTCAGGGATCACACCGTCACCGGCAACGGCGGCGTAATCTGGTGCCGCAGCGGTACAATCACCGCCGAGAAGTGCGACTTTACCGGCAACAGCGCCGGCGGTAACGGCGGAGTGCTGTATATTAAAAGCGCCGCGTCAATGAAGGCGACAGACTGCCGGTTTTTCGGCAACACGGCGAACATTCAGGGCGGCGTGTTTTATATCGACCATACCGCGGACGACAATACAAACAACCTCGGCTTCGCCTCGGTTACCACCGAAAAATGCACCTTCGGCGGAGAAGGCGGGGAGGAGCCCGGCAACAGTGCGCCGAAATCATCCGGCGGCGTGGCATATGTAAAAGAAGGCACGACCTACCGGGACGGCATCAAGGGAAATAAGGATAACGGTTCCGCATTTACCAACAATTACGCCGGCACCATAGGAGGTGTAATAAAGGTAAACGGGGCAATTCATCTTTACGGTTCCGCATTCAAATCGAATTACGCGACCGACGGCGGTGCCGTCTTCATGGAATGGGGCACGGGCGCTGTCGTCGAAGTGGAAAACGCGAATTTCGACGGCAACCGCAGTACGGGCACGTCGGGCGGCACCGGCGGGGGAGCGCTTCATTTGAAGAAAAGCACGACCCCGGTTACGATAACGGGCACAACATTCACCGGCAACATCAATGAACATCCCAAAGAAAACACCGGCGATGACCTCGGCGGCGGAGCAATATGCGTAGACGGCGCCGTTGTCAACGCGGAAGACTGCACATTCGACGGGAACGGCTCGACGAAAGGCGGAGCCGTAGCGACAACGAAGAACGGCGCCCCCGAGTTTAACGCTATCGACTGCGGGTTTGCCGGCAATTACACCACCTCCGCGGGCGGAGGGGCGATATTCGCGGAGGCGGGCACCGTTAAACTTACCGGTTCGTCCGCCGACGACAAGCCTGAAATCAAAGGAAACACCAGCGGTTCAACCGCCGGTGGCGTGGCGGTTTTCGCCAAAGCGACGGTAACGGTTAAAAATTACACCTTCGACGGCAATAAGACCAACGAGACAAACGGCGGCGGCGGAGCATTCACGGTCAACGGCGGAAAGCTCACGCTTGAGGGCTGCACCGTACGGAACCACGACGCGGCGGTGCAGGGCGGCGCCCTGTGGGCGTCGGACAGCGGAGCCGTAATCACTTTTACCGACACCGATTTTATCGGCAACAGGGCCAATGTCGGCAAGGCGGATCTCGGCGGCGGCGTGATGTATATTAAAAACGGCGTTAAGCTTACCGCCACGGGCTGCGAATTTACCGGCAACTCCGTAGTGATAGAAGGATCGGGCAACGGCGGCGGAGTAATGTTTATCACGGCCGACGCGGGCAAAGCATCTCCCGAAGCCGCCTTCACGAACTGCGAATTTACGGGCAACAAATCCCCGCATTGGGGCGGAGTATTCTGCCTGAAGGCGAATACCTCCGTTGAGGCGGTAAACTGCACATTCGGCGGAGACGCCGCAGAACTCGGCAACAGCGCGGTGAGCGGCGGGGCAATCCTGACCCGCGGCGGCACCGTAAAGCTTACCGGCGGCACGGTGCGGAACAATCAGGCTGTCGGAGCAGGAAACGGCGGCGCCCTGTGGGCCGACGGCGGCGCCGAAATAACGATTGACGGTACCGATTTCATTGAGAACAAAGCCAACACGACAGACGGCAATTTAGGCGGCGGCGCGATGTACATCATAGGCGGCGCGCAACTGACCGCCGCGAACTGCGAGTTTACCGGCAACTCCGTTGTAAAGGCAAAAGCGGAGGGCGCGGTAAACGGCGGCGGAGTGCTTTATATCAAAGAGACGGGCACGGCGGCCTCGTTCGATAATTGCACATTCAAGAAGAACACATCGGCGCACTGGGGCGGAGTGTTTTATATTCAGGACGCCACTGCGGTTACAACCAAAAACTGCACTTTCGGCGGAGACGCCGAGGCGGATGGCAACAGCGCGGCGGCGGCGGGCGGCGCGGTTTATGTAATCAAGGGCGCGACGTATACCGACGGCACTGCCGGGAGCGCGGCGGACGGTTCAACATTCAAATTCAATCATTCCGACGATGCGGGCGGCGCGATAAAAGCAAGCACAACGGTTAATCTTTACGGTACAGCATTCGCTTCCAACAGCAGCAAAAATACCGGCGGCGCCGTGCTTGTCGACGCGGCTACCGCGATGAAAGCCGATGACTGCGCGTTTACCGGCAATACAAGCGGGCAGGGCGGCGCGATCAACATACAGGGAACCGCCTCGGTTGCCACCGAAAGATGCACTTTCGGCGGCGGCAGTACGGAATCGGGCAACAGCGCGATCTCGATACAAGACGGGGTCAATAAAGGTTCCGGCGGCGCGATTTATGTAAATAACGATGCGTCGTATCAAGACGGTATTGCGGGCGATAAAACCGCCGGCTCCGCTTTCCAATTCAATAATGCCGCCAACGGCGGAGCGATTAAAGTAAACGGAAAGATTTACATTTACGGTTCCACATTCAGATCGAATTCCGCGACCGACGGCGGCGCCGTCTTCATGGAATGGACACCGGGCGCTGTTGTGATATTGCAGGACGCGGCGTTTGACGTCAACACAAGCACGGGGCCCGCGGGAGCGCTGCATTTGAAGAAAAGCACGACCCCGGTTGCGATAACGGGCACCACATTTACCGGCAACACCAGCGGCGGAAACGGCGGAGCAATATGCATTGAGGGCGCCGTTGTTACCGGCACGAATGTTTCGTTTACCGGGAACACGGCCAACGGTCCTGACGGCGGCGGAGCAATATTTATCGGGGATCATAATGACGGCAAACTGACCCTAAACAACGACCCGGCCGGCGCCGTGGAATCGAAATTCGAGGGCAACACGGCCGTTAAATACGGCGGAGCCGTATTCGTAAAAAAACGTACCGTGGAAATAAACGGGTATACCGTTGCGGATAATACGGCGGCCGCCGGAGGAGCGGTTATACTCTACGGCGCCGATGTTAAGCTTACCGATTGTACCGTGCGGAACAGTCAGGTTACGGGGCAGGGCGGTGCCGTATGGGCTTCCGACGACGGCGCCGTAATCACTCTTGAGGGCACCGATTTCGTTGAGAACAAGGCCAATACGGAAAAAGGCGATCTCGGCGGCGGAGCACTGTATATTAAAAACGGCGTTAAGCTTACCGCGACCGGCTGCGAATTTACCGGCAACGCCGTTGTAAAGGCAGAACCGAAGGATGCCAAAAACGGCGGCGGCGTTATGTATATCACCGTTGAGAGCGGGAAAACGGCGCCCTCTGCCGAGTTTACGGATTGCACATTCAATAAGAACACATCGGCGCACTGGGCGGGGGTGTTCTTCATCAATACGAACACTTCGATCACAACCAAAAACTGCACTTTCGGCGGAGACGCCGAAGAACTCGGCAACCGCGCGGCGGCGCCGGGCGGAGCGATTTATGTAAGTGACCGCGCGTCGTATATCGACGGCACTGCCGGAAGCACGGAAGACGGTTCAACATTCAAATTCAATCATTCCGACGATGTGGGCGGAGCGATTAAAG
>CAZRRV010000039.1:0-13387 GCA_964602735.1 uncultured Eubacteriales bacterium | reverse complement strand
CCGGCGAAGCCGCATATAAACTGCCGGTGCCGGGTTGAAGCGGTAAAGGAAGATGCTGCGGACGCCGGGGAAAGCGGTAAAATAACGCAACTACAAAAGAATGAAAAGAGTTATTTACTTGCAGATATGAGAAAGAAACTCCCGCCGAAACGCTACGAGGATATAACCGGGAACTGGTACTCCGGCGCGGTGCCGAACAGCCACGAGGTTGCCGACGCAACGGAAATAACCGTAAACGGGGCGACATATAAAGTTGACGGCAAAAATGTGCAGCTTGCGTATTCGGCGCACGAAAAAGAAATCGCCGAACTTCTCGAAAGAGAAATCGGCGGGGGGGAAATTTATATGCTGCCGAAAGTAAACAACCCGGAACATATTAAAACGCCGGATTATCTGTTCAACGGCAAATTTTACGACCTGAAAACACTGGATTACAAACCTCAAAGCGGTGCCAATCGAATTTTTAACCCTATCGCCCGATCGGTAAGGCAAGCGGAAAATTTTATTATTGACATTACAAATGCGAAATTGGATGATAATACCGTTAAAGAACAAATTGACAAAATCTTCAAATTTAACGAAACTAAATCCGTAAATGAAGTTGTAATTGTTTGCGACGGGAAGATTATAAATGTTTTCAAAAGGATAAGAAAAGGAGATTGACACGCCGCCCATATCCGTTGCCGGATATGCATTGACAGCGACCAATCTCCCATCTGCTAGACATTATATCTTACGGGGCAGCAAAAAGTCAAGAATTTTTTTTTTTGCAAAGCACGATGCAATGCACCGTGCTTTTATTATGCCGTAAAACGATTTATCCCCCGCGAGGGGCATAGATAAAAGTCAGGGAAGACTATAATCGCGACGGGGAACGAAAACCCCGGAAAAAACGGAAAATAACGGTGAGGGAACACCTAAAAACGCGGGAGGTAACTGTATGGAACTCAAAGATTTGCTGGGAGACGCTTACAAAGACGGAATGACTTTGGAAGATGTTCAGGCCGCGATGAAAGATCTTAAATTGCCGGAAGATCTTTCGGCGGAAGTCGCAAGGTTGAAAAACGCGCTGTCGCAAAGTAACGGCGAGGCGGCGGAGTACAAAAAGAAACTTCGCGAGAAGATGACCGAAGATGAGGCGGCGAAAGAAAAAGCGGCCGAAGAGCAGAGTAAAATGCTTAAGGAGCTTGAAGAGCTGCGCCGTGAATCGGCGGTATCGAAAAACAAAGCGAAGCTTATCGGACTGGGCTACGACGACGCGCTGGCGGAAGAGACCGCCGAGGCGATGGCGGACGGCAATCTGGACAAAGTCTTTCAAAACCAGAAGGCACATTTGAAGGCGTTCGAGAAACAAATCCGCGCCGAGGCGTTAAAAGAAACGCCGCATCCGGCTCCGGGCGGGAGCGGTAAAGGCTTAACGCCGGAGGATTTTAAGAAATTGAGCCTTGCCGATAAGGTAAAGTTCGCGAAAGAACACCCGGAAGAATATAAAGCATTATACGGAGATGATAACAATGGCTAACAAAAACACCCCTATTTACGACAATTTTCTGCTTTCCAACATTGTGGAGGATCAGTTCAAATCGCACCTTGATCTTCAAAACTTCTGCACGGTTGATACTTCTCTGACAGGCACCGCGGGAATGACCCGCAAGGTGAATGTGTATTCCGCCACCGACGGCACCGAAAAGCTTGGAGTGGGCGCCGGCAATACCAAAAGCATTGCCGTAAAATACACCCAGAAAGAGTACAAAATCATTCTCGCGCAGAACCGTTTCGAGTATTACGACGAGGAAGCGATGCAGGACGATATGGTAGTCCCCGTCGGTATGCAGCACGCGGGCACCGACCTGTTCAACACCGTAAACGCGGATATTTTCAAAGCTTTCGGTGAAACCGAAAACACGATCGAGGCGGCCGACTACGGGTTCGGTACTTTCGCCGACGCGGTAGCAAAGCTGAATATCGAGGGCACCGACAACGACCCCGCGGCTATCGCGTGCTTCGCGTTCGTAAACGCGGAGGATATGGCTGCGATCCGCAAGGCGCTTAAAGACGACCTTAAATATGTCGAAAGCTTTTCGCGCACCGGTTATGTCGGCACGGTTGCCGGGGTAAACCTCTATGTGAAGAAAGACGCGACCAAAGGCGAGATAATAGTCGCCACCCCGCAGGCGGTAACGCTTTTCGTAAAGAAAGACACCGAAATCGAACAGGTTCTCGCCGGGGCGCGTTCCGAGACCGCGGCCAATACCCGCCTCAACACGATATTCGCCCGGAAATATTATCTCGCGGCGCTGACAGACCAGACTAAGGCGGTAAAAATCAGCCTGGGGGAATGACGAGTCCGGAGGTTGAAGTGCCTACAGAACTTTCGGACGGATTGGGTAAATCCATAGGCGATCTTATTGAGGGCGATGTAAAGATAGGCAAAAGCGGAGCCGTCACCGGGACGCTTAAAGCCGTAACGGGGTATACCGGATTTTCCGGCACCGCGTCGGAGCAGAGCGGGCATTATCTGCCGCTGAAACTGAACGCCAAATACGGCGGACAGTCAATTTCCGTACAAAGAAACGGGAAAGCGGCGAAAGTGTCGACGGATCTCGAATGGATCCTGCGCGTTCCGAGCAACAGCACGACTTTCGAGATAAAGGCGAACGACTCGCCGGTTATTACCCTGAACTTTACAAACGCGACGCTGGCATAAGGGGGCGGACAGCATGGACGATAGCGCAAAACTTGCCGCTCTGCGCGATATGGTAGGCGACGGGGAGCAGGAAATTACTTATTCCGACGCCGTGCTGTCCGCTTATTTGCGGATTGCGGGGCGTAAAATCATCAACCGCGCTTTCCCTTACCGCGACGATATAACCGAAGTGCCGGAGAAATACGAAAGCGTACAGCTTGAAGTTGCGGCGTACCTTGTGAACAAGCGCGGCGCGGAGGGCGAAACTTCTCACGGCGAAAACGGCATAACGCGGACTTACGAGAACGCGGATGTTCCCGAGTCGATGCTGCGGGCGGTAGTACCCGCTTGCGGGGTGGTGTAATATGGTTTGTCTTTACCGGAATTTGTCCCCGTTTTATTACGCGCCGACAGTCGGTAAAGCGCCGGTGCTGGACGCGGACGGGCGGAAGACCGGGGAAACCGAGGTGCTGTTCGGAAAGCCGGTAAAATGCCGCGCGAATATATCCGCGGCGAGAGGCGCGGTTCAGGCGGAGCAATTCGGCGAGAACGCGGTATACGATAAAGTTTTAACCCTCGCCGATACCGCTACGCCGATCGACGAATACACGGTGCTGTGGATCGACCGGAAGCCGGAGCTCGACGGCGACGGCACTCTTGCCAGAAACCCCGACGGCACGGCCAAAACCCCTCACGATTACATTGTTACCCGCAAGGCGGTATCGCTCAACAGCGTCTCGCTGGCGGTACAAAAGGTGGATGTGACATGAGCCGCAGGACGGTAACGGTAGAACTGTCGGCCGCGGGGATTGACCGCGCGACAGCGGAGGTTAAAAAGTACCGCGGGGAGATACAGCGCAAGCTGGTAACTTTGCAGCGGAAAATAGCGGAACGCGTAGCATGGAAAGCCGCGAGCGGATTTTCCACCGCTCTGGCCGACGACTGGATAAACGGCTCCGCGCCCGCCGCCGACGTCAAAGTGCAGGTAACGACCCGCGGGAATATTTCCACCGTCTTTACTCAGGGGGACGACGCCGTGTTTATCGAGTTCGGCGCGGGAGTGGCTAACAACGGCGGCGCGGGTACTTCCCCGCACCCCAAAGGCGGCGAGCTCGGTATGATAATCGGCGAATACGGCAAAGGTTACGGCAAAAAGCGGGTATGGGGATATTACGACGCCGACGGCGAACTTCGCCTGACGCGGGGTACTCCCGCCGCGATGCCGATGTACCGGGCGGTACGGGACGCATGCAATGTTATACGCGATCTGGCGACGGAGGTGTTCGGAGTATGATTGACATTGAAACCGAGCTGTTCGACCTGATAGACGAACAGGCAAAAGAGAAATTTCCCGAATTGTTTTTAACGGGAGAATATGTTAAAAGCCCGTCGGAGTTTCCCTGCGTATCGGTAGTCGAGATAGACAACACCGCCGACTCCGCCACCGCGACAACAGACGACGGCGAAAACCACGCGCTGCTCACTTACGAAGTGAATATTTATTCAAACAGGCGCACCGGGAAGAAAAGCGAGTGCCGTAAAATAGGCGCGTTTATCGACGGAATATTCGGATCGCTGAATTTTACCCGCACGATGCTCGAACCGGTGCCGAATCTGCAGGACGCGACTATTTACCGGCTGCTCGGGAGATACGAAGCGGAAGCGGATAAATACGGCAATCTGTACAGAACTAACAGGAGGTAGTAAAAATGGCAATTTCCACTTATAAGGTATTCCTTATGTCTTCGGACGACGGCTCGGAATACACGAAATTATTGGACATTAAAGACTTTCCCGATTTGGGCGGAGCGCCCGAAATGCTGGAAACAACCACGCTCTCGGACGATATGCAAACGTATATTCCGGGTATTCAGAGTCTGGATGCACTCGAATTTACCGCGAATTATACCAAAACCGACTTTGAGAAACTCAAAAAAATGGAAGGCGAAACGAAGCACTTCGCGGTATGGTTCGGCGGTACGGGAAAAGGCAAAAGTCTCGAACCCTCCGGGGATCAGGGCAAGTTCAAATTCGACGGCGCTCTTTCGGTTTTCCCTGTCGGCGGCGGGGTAAACGAAGTCGTAAACATGACCGTTACAATTGCGCCCTCTACGCCGATCGAGGTTGACGAGGGGGAATGAGCGGGTCGGGCGAGGCGGTCTCCACCTCCTCGACCCTTAAAGATCTGGGAGACAAAGCCGTATCCGATTTAATCGGCGGGGATATAACTTCGGTATGGTTCAACAACACCTGCTATATCGACGGCACGATTAAAAAGGTTACGGGGTGGACGCAGTTCGACGCGAATAACCCCGACGGGCATTTTTTTCCGTGGCAGTTCGCGGCCGAATACAAAGGGAGCAAAATAACCGCCAAAAACCGCGTAGACGGAGACAGGCGGGTTACGCTCGACGAAGACGGGATACTTGTTATCCGCATTGAAAATTTCAGGAACCTCGCGGCCGTAATCGAAACCGAAAAGGGAACTTTTACGATTGATTTCAGCGGCGCGGAATTAGCATGAAAATCGGAGGACGGTAAAAATGGCCAAAACACTGGAATTTACTTACGGCGGGCAGGATTACACCCTGGAATTTACCCGCCGGACTGTCGCGGAAATGGAGCGCAAAGGGTTTGTGGCGGAAGAAATAAGCGAGAAGCCCATGACCAGTCTGCCCGCGCTGTTCGCGGGGGCGTTCCTTGCGCACCACAGGTTCGTAAAGCAGGATGTTATCGACGAGATATATTCCAAAATGACGAATAAGGAAGAACTTATCGGAAAACTCGCGGAAATGTACAACGAGCCCATAATGACATTGCTGGAAGAGCCGGAGGACGATAAGGGAAACGTGAACTGGACGGCAAGCTGGTAAACGGCGGGCCGTCCTCCGAAAATCCGGGGGAAGAGGCTGTTACCCCTCTTCCCCGTTCTTACGGAGAAATATTCTGGGAACAGTTCCCACGGTACATAGCGATCGGAATGACCGAAGAGCAATACTGGGACGGAGACAGCCGGTTGGCCGAAAGCTACCGGGCGGCGGATAAGATAAAAAACGACCGCCGGAATGAAATGCTGTGGCTGCAGGGGCTGTATATTTACGACGCGATAGGGCGGCTTGCCCCCGCGCTCAACCCTATGACCAAAAAAGGCGTTAAGCCCGAAAAATATGTTGAAAAGCCGTATCCGCTTAACAGTAAACAGGCTGAACGGAGCCGGGAAGAAAAAGCCAAAAAGGTATTTGAAAGCGGAAAGCGGAGAATGCTCGGTTTTATGATAGAGCATAACAAAAAATTTGCGAAAAAGGAGAGCGGGCAAAATGGCGATAACGGTTGACCAGTTGCAGGTTGAAATAAAAAGCGAGTCAACAAGCGCCGTTAAAGGGATAGACGCGCTCGCCTCTTCCCTGTCGAAACTCAAAAGCGCGACGACCGGCGGCAGCTCGGGAATGAATAATTTCTCGAACGAACTCAAAAAGACCAACACCATACTCACAAACGCGGGTAAAAAGTTCAACAGCGCCGCCTCCTCCGTGACTTCGTTTATAAAACGGTTCGCGAGTTTTGCGGTAATAGGTAAACTGCTTAAAACCGCGGTAGGCGCCGCGGGCGAATATGTCGAGGCGATAAACCTCTTTAACGTATCGATGGGCGATTACGCCGACGAGGCGCAGGAATACGCGGAGCGGGTATCCGACGCGCTGGGAATCGACCCGGGCGATTGGATGCGCAACCAGGGCGTGTTCAAAACAATGGCGAGCGGATTCGGAGTAGCGGAAGACCGCGCCGCCGAAATGAGCAAACAGCTTACGCAACTGGGATACGATATATCCTCGTTCTTCAATTTGAACACGGAAGACGCTATGCAGAAACTGCAATCCGGACTGGCGGGAGAGCTCGAACCGCTGCGGAGGCTCGGTTACGATTTATCGGTTGCCCGTTTACAGCAGGAAGCTTACGCAATGGGTATACAGAAGAATATATCGGCGATGACACAGGCCGAAAAAGCCGAATTGCGGTACCACGCCATAATGACGCAGGTAACAACCTCGCACGGAGATATGGCACGGACAATCAATTCACCCGCGAACCAGCTGCGCGTATTGAAAGCGCAGTTTACTCAATGCGCGAGGGCTATCGGCAATATATTTATTCCGGCGCTGAACGCCGTTCTGCCGTGGTGTATCGCCGTTGTGCGGGCCATACGGGAAGTCGCGGAGGCCATAGCCGAAATGTTCGGCTTCTCACTGCCCGAAGTGGATTACGGCGGGGTAACAGGCGCCGCAGGGAGCGCGGGGGAACTCGCCGATAATATGAGCGACGCCACAAAAGAAACGAAAAAATTCAAAGCGGCGATTATGGGGATAGACGAACTCAATGTTTTGTCGTTCAATACGGAATCTGACGGCTCCGAATTATCCGACGCGCTGGGCGGCGGCCTCGGCGGCGCTCTGGAAGGATATGACTTTCTCGGAGACGCCGTAAGCAGCCGGGTAGACGCCATTATGCAGAAACTGCGCCCCGGGATCGAGTGGATTAAGGACCATTTAAGCGAAATATTGACCGTCGCGAAAATTCTCGGCGTTACTTTTCTCGCCTGGAAGATCGGCTCGGGGCTGATCGGCGGGTTAGCCAACGTTATAACCGCGCTCAAAACAATATCGGCGTTCAAAACCCTGACTATCGGGATAACACTCGCGGTTACCGGCATTACCGCCTGGGTTGCGAGCCTTAAAAACGCGCTGCAAAAAGGTATGAACGGTGTAAACTTTACGGGTATGCTGCTGGGCGGGTTTGCCGGCGCGGGCGGCGCCGCGCTGATAGGTAAAGCCGTTGCCGGCTGGATTACGAAAGCGTTCGGCGGCAGCGCCGTTTCCGGCGCGCTGACAAAAGCGGCTACCAACCTCGGACTGAGCTCGGCGGGCGCCGCGGGGGCGGCGCTGACGGCCGGTATCGCCGGAATCGTAATGGGTATTCCCACCGCTTTCGCCGGAATAAAAGACGCTGTCGAAAACGGGATTGACTGGTTGAACGGCGTGATAATCCCTGTCGGTACAACCGCCATAGGCGCGGGCGCCGGTACGATAATCGGAACAGTTATCGGTTCGACGGTGGCTCCAGGAATAGGAACAATCGTAGGACTGGCGGCCGGCGCGTTAATCGATATAGGTATTCTGATTTATCAGAAATGGGACGAAATAAGCGCTTTTTTCGCAACCGTAGGCGACTGGTTCGACAGGCACGTTATTCAACCGGTTAAAGATTTTTTCGAGCCGGTGGTAACATGGTTCAAAGAGCATATTATTCAACCGATACAAAGCTTTTTTCAACCGGTAATCGATGTGCTTATGGGGCTGTGGGATAAAGTCAAAGCGAAAGCCGACGAGATTTTCGGCGGTATTAAAACAGCGGCGGTGGAAGTCCACGATAAATTTGTCGAAATAAGCGAAAAGATTAAAGAAATATTCTCCGCCATAGGGAAAGCGTTCAAGTATTACGTAATTGACCCGTTTACAAACTGGTGGCGGGAGCACGTCGCGGAACCGATAAGCGGCCTTGCAAATAAATTTTACAATGCCGTGCTGGTTCCTATCGGGAACTTTTTCAAGAATATCGGCGGCTGGGTATACGATCACATTATAGCCCCGGCGGTGGACAAATTTATATGGCTGCGCGACAAGCTGATAGGCATTTTCCAAAATGTGGGTGATAAAGTGGTTATTTTCATCTCGAACGGCATTAAAAAAGCGATTAACGGAGTATTTTCGGTGGTTGAAAATATAGTTAATTTCTTTATAAACGGAATAAACGGGGTAATAAAAATACTCAACAAGGTGCCGGGAGTAGATATTAAGCCGATTGAGGAATTGAAAATAACGCGGATGCAGCTTGAAGCGAGCGGCGGCTTTCCCGAGACGGGTCAGATGTTTATCGCCCGCGAGGCGGGCCCCGAACTGGTAGGCACAATCGGAAACAGAAACGCCGTTGTAAACAACGACCAGATTGTGGCGGGTATTTCGGAAGGCGTCGCGGACGCCAACGCGGAACAAAACGCGCTGCTGCGCGAGGAAATTTCGGTATTGCGGCAGATTCTCGCAAAAGACGCGACTTATATTTCGCAGCCCGGTACCGGCGATTTCATAAGCGGCATAAACAGGAAAAACCGGCGCGACGGCAAAACGGTGGTTCCGCTGGGAGTATAGAAACGGAGGGCGCGATATGGCTAACACGGAACTGAACCCCATAAAATCGGTAGACGGCGCGGAACTTCCGCGCTCCCCCTCTTCATATACATGGAAACTGGAAGATGTATCGGCCTCCGACGCGGGGCGCACTGAGGATACGGTAATGCACAAAAAAAGAATAGGCCAGGTGATAGGCATTGAACTGGCGTGGCAGAACATCACTACCGCGGAGGTCTCGGCGATTTTGCGGGCGTTCAATCCGGAATACATCACCGTATGCTATTTGGACGCAATGCAGGGCGGGTATATAACCTCCGACTTTTATGTCGGCAACCGTTCCGCGCCGATGTACAGCGCGGTAAAGGGTCTGTGGTCGAATGTTTCGTTTAATCTGATTGAGAGGTCGGGCGCGAAATGTATCCTGTAAGTACGGAAGTGCGGGAACTGTTCGCTCACTCGCAGCGGCAGGCGGTAACAGTCACATTGCAGGGGCTTGACGGCGAGACGGTAATTACCGAAGAGGATATAATCCAGGGCGGGCTGTCGGTAAACCGATACTGCGTTTCGGGAGACAGAATAGAAGTCGGCTCCGCGGTGGCGGCGGAACTGTCGCTGCAGCTTACCAACGCCGACGGGCGGTTCAACGAAACGCGGTTCGAGGGCGCGGAGCTTTATGTAACAGTCGGGGTGGAAAACCGGGATAAATTCAATATCACATACCGATATGTACCGCTCGGATATTTTACGGTGGACGAGGCGCCCCGGAAGCTTGAAGCAATCACTCTCACCGCGCTTGACAGAATGGTGCTGTTCGATAAACCGGCGGACGCGGGCGCACTGTCGTTCCCTATGACGGCGGAGGATCTTTTGTCGCGTATATGCGATATTTGCAATGTTATACCGAATACGGATTTAACTTTATATCCGAATTACGATTACAGCATCACTTCAATGCCGGAGGGCGACAATTTAACATACCGTCAGTTACTTTCGTGGATCGCGGAACTTACCGGAACCTGCGCCTATATCGACTGGGAGGGGCACCTGGTACTCGGCTGGTATTCCGGCACCGACATAGAGTTAAGCCCCGCTAACAGATTCACTTCCGACCTGAAAGAAAACCCGGTTGAAATCACCGGTGTACGGATAAAGCAGGACGAAAGCGCGATATTTGTCGGCACCGACGACTACGCGATAAATATCGAAGGCAATAATCTGATACAGCACGACGCGGAAACGGTAGCGGAGAACCTTTTCGGCAGTCTCGGCGGGTTTTCGTACACTCCCTTTACCGCGACGGTTCAGCCGATGCCGTATGTTTACCCCCTCGACATAGTCACTTTTGTCGATAAGGACGGCGGCCGCCGACAGAGTATAGTCACAAATGTTACTTTTTCGGTAAACGCCAACACCGCGATAGAGGGCAAAGGAGAAACCGCGACAAACAGCGGGTACGCGTCTGCGAATCCTCTTACGCGCCGGGAATCGGCGATAATCGAGCAGTTAAAGCAGCAGCAAAACGAAACGCTGAACGACCGGCTGCAATCCGCTCTCGCGTTTAACGAGCTTATAAGCAACGCGCTGGGGTTATATGTTACCCCGGTCAAACAGCCGGACGGCTCGGTAATTTATTATCTTCACGATAATCCGCGGCTGGAAGACAGCAAGGTTATATTTACAATGACCGCCGGCGGCATAGCCTGGACAAATCAGGGGTGGAACGGCGGGAGCCCGGTATGGTCTTACGGCGCTACGGCGGCGGGAGACGCTCTGTTCCGTATGCTTTCGGCGGAGGGTATAGAAGTGAGCAAAGTCGGAGAGGATTATTCGATAGAAATAACCCCGAAAGCGTTCCGTATTTATTACCGCAATATGCTTGTGACAAATATCGAGGCGGACGCAATGACTATCCCGAAAGCGAATTTTACGAACTACTCCCAATGGGGCAGAATACGCCTGACTCCGTACAAAGACGAGGGCGCCAATCTCATATTTACGGATTAAGGCGGTGATGAAGTGGCGGAGTATACAAGCACCGGCTACAACGGCAGATATTTGAAACTGACGATAACCGAAACCGTAAACGCCGCGGCCAATCAGTCAACGCTGAAATGGACGTTACAGGCCTACGGGGGAGCGGTTAATTATTACACCACCGGCCCCACTACGGTAAAGATTAACGGGCAGCAGGTATACTATAAAGCCCGGGTGAACTGGAACTCACAGATATTTCCCGCGGCGAAGGGAAGCGTTTCGGGATCGCTTGTTGTGTCGCACAACGCGGACGGCGGCAAAAGCGTGCCGGTGGAATTTTCCACCGCAATCTATACTTCAAGCGTAACGCAGCACGGCGGCACGCTGACTCTTACCAAAATCGACCGCTCCGCGCCCGTTGTGTCGTTTACCGCGACCGATGTCGGGGTTGACCGGGTAACTATAAACGCACGCTCTTCGGTAAACTCCTCCCCGTGGGATTACAGCACCGATAACGGCGGCCAGTGGCACCAGTTTACCGCCGCGCAGGGAACTTCCGCCTCGTACACGATAACCGGGCTGTCGCCGAACACGCAGTACAACCTCAAAGTCAGGGCGCGGGGAGTTGCGAATCAGGTAATCGGCACCTCCGGCACCGTTACGGTTAAAACCATAGGGGCGAGCGTATTAAACGGGGTGAACACTTTAAGCGCCGATATACCCGACGCCTCCGCGGCGTTTTCCTATACCGTTTACAACGCAAGCTACCGCCATAAGCTGACAATGAGGGTAAACGCCTCCGATATTGTTACAATCGACAATATCACCGGCTCGGCCGGCTCAAATACGAAAACATTCTCGCTGTCACAAGAGCAGCGCGAAAATCTTCTGAACCTTATGCCCGACGCAGTGAGTGTTTCGGCGACTTATACCCTTACCACTTACGACTCCGGCGGCTCGCAGATCGGCAACGCGTCTTCGGTAACGGCAAACTGCGTTACGAGTGCGGCAAACTCCGCGCCGGTATTTACGGATTTTACCTACGGGGAGGGCAATTCCGCCGTAAAACGTGTTACGGGGAACACGAACCTGTTTATCCGGGGATATTCGAATATTAAAATAACTCCCGTACCGGCGACCGCGAAAAACGGCGCCGCGATTGTTAAATACCGCGCCACCGCCGGGAAATCAACAGCCGAAGGCGCAAGCGAAGTAACAATAACGGAACCGCAGGACGCCGGCACTTTCGATTTAACCGTTGACGCAATCGACAGCAGAGGATATACCTCGCGGGTAAGCAAAAAGATAACGGTGCTGGATTATCAGCCGGTAAAGTTCACTTCGTGGGACGCCGATCGCGTTAATAATGTTGAGGAAGCGGTGAATATATCCGTCGCCGGTACGGTCTCGGCTCTTGCGGGGGTGGATGTGCCGAACGCGCTCTCGTCGCTCGGGTATCGGTATAAAATCGCGGGGACGGAATACGACTCCGCGTATACCGATATTGATTTAAGCGAAGTGCGGATAAGCCACGGCACCTTTTCCTACTCCGCCGAAAGCGCACTGTCGCTGCCGGTTGAAAACTCGTATTATATCGAGTTCCGGGCGACGGATAAATTCGCGGAAACCGTTATGGCGGACGCCGCCGGAACAATAGAACTTTATGTGAACAAGGGGCGGCCGCTTGTGTCGTTCCGCTCCGAAAAGGTAGGAATAAACAAACTGAACCCCGATGCCGCTCTCGACGTAGACGGCGACACCGCGATAAGCGGGGAACTGACGCTCGGCGGCAGCCCGGTAAAAGATTATATAGTCGATTACGGCACCTCCGGGATATGGACATACCGCAAATGGCAAAGCGGAGCAGCGGAATGCTGGGGGTGCAATACGAGCACGGTGCAATCCACCCAGGGATTCGGCTCGGTGTTTATCAACGGCGGCAACGGAAGCGATACCGTAAAAGTGCCGTACCCCGAGGGGCTGTTCAAAACTGTGACGGATCTGCAAATGACTATTCAATTCGATCGCGGGGTAGGATACGCGCTCGCTACAAGTTACAACGATCCGGCGCAGGCGGCGTATTTTATCATAAAACAGACATACAACGATAATGATAAAAATTACCCGACGTCGCACACTTATATTCGCGCTACGGGAACATGGAAATAAAGGGGAATGTTACAATGCAGTATTTACAGGAAATCACTCTCGATGTGGCGCTGGGTCTCGCGTCGTGGAAAGAGGAGCGGCATATTGTGGCGAAGCAGGACGACAACAACACCCGTTTTCTGAAAATAACGCTGCTTGCGGACGGGCAGCCGCTCAAAGCGGAAGCGGATTATACGGCAATGTTCCGTTGTTTGAAACCCGACGGATATTCCTGCCTTAATTCGGGAACGGTAAACGAGGACGGCACCGTAACGGTAGAATTAAGCAATCAGGTTTTGGCGACTCCCGGCACGGTCAAAGCCGACGTTTCGCTTATGAAAGACGACGCGGTGCTTTCCACGGTTACTTTCAATATTCAGGTGGAACCCGCGCCTGT
>CAZRRV010000038.1:0-14057 GCA_964602735.1 uncultured Eubacteriales bacterium | reverse complement strand
TCGACAGTGAACGAGGCGTTCCATACGCCGCCGGGCGCGAGAGTAATGCTGCCTTCCCTGTCTTCGAGGCGGGTGCAGCCCCTGTCTCCCGAGTGTATCGAAGTGCAGGGTTCAAGGCAGACCAGCGAGGCGTCGGGATCCGGCAGCGACCATATCGCGAGGAACGGAAAACTCTGCCGGTAAATACGTACCCCGTGAGAATGCGCGGTACTTTCAAGGGCAATCCAGTCGGAACGGATGTCGGTTATGCTGCGGGTTCCGTTCTCAAAAAGGGGGTGGGAAAGAGGCCGCGTATCGCCCTCGACAAATGACTGCCGCCATCCGAACGGGTTAAACGACTGCAACAGCTCCTCGCGCTCGAAACGAAGATAGGAATTTTCGGGTTTGTCTCCGGTTACAAGCGGCCAGCGGTACGCTGTGTGGCACCCTATCCCGAAAGGCATTTCTCGATCCCCCGCGTTTTCGACCCGGTAGCTCACCGTCAGCCGGCTGCCCTCGGCGGTGTACGCCACTTTGAGGGCGAAATCAAACGGGTAAGCGGATTTTGTCCGGGGGCAGGATTTCAGCAGGAACCGCGCCTCGTTTTCGGAAAGATCCTCGACAGTGAAATTTTCTTCCATTGCAAATCCGTTAAGCGGCAGACGGTATGCGGTGTCGCCCACATAGTATGTGTCGCTTAAGAATCTGCCGATAATGGGGAAAAGCGTGGGCGAGGTTCTCGGGTAAGAAGCTCTGTCGCCCTGCCACAGATACTCGATGTCGCCGAGCATAACGCTTTTCAGTTCCGCCCCGAACGCGTTGACCTGAATTTTCAGCCGATCCGAATTTATGAATAAATCCTTCATACGCGTACCCCCTTACAGTTGTTTTACGGCGGCAATTCCGCCGCGTATTTACGGCAACACCGCATAATGCCAGCCCGCGGCTCCCGGCGTCATCTGCCCGGCATTTTCCGTTATATTTATTTCACAAAAATGCTCGGAGATACAGGGAAGTATTCCCTGCGCTTTTTGCTTTCTCTTAACGAAAAATCCGGCGGAGCGTCATTATGCTGTATTGCCCTATCTTTGCACCCGCCCGGAGGCGTTGCCGCCGCAAAGGGAGAGAACCTCTTTTTCGGTTACAAGGTTAAAGTCGCATTCGATTGTCTGTTTAAGACATGACGCCGCAACCGCGAAATCGATTATTTTCTGCGGATCGTCGGGCCATTTCATCGACGCGTGAATAAGCGCTCCGCCGAATGAATCTCCTCCGCCCACGCGATCGACAAGATGGATAAGGTAGTTTTTTGCGAAATAAGCCGCGTTTCCGTCGTAAAGCATTCCGCTCCAGTTGTTGTCGCTGGCAGACACCGAACCGCGCAGCGTTATCGCCACCCGCTTGAATCCGAATGTTTCGGTCATCTGCCGCGCCACGCTGACATAGCCGTCGCGGTTGAGTTTGCCGGAATCAATGTCGGTGTCTTCCGCTTCTATCCCGAGAACGTCTTTCGCATCCTCCTCGTTGCCTATGCACACGTCGACATAGGGGAGCAGTCTGCTCATAACCTCCCGCGCTTTTTCCCGGCTCCACAGTTTGCCGCGGTAATTGAGGTCGCAGGAAACCGTTACCCCTTTTTCCCTCGCGGCTTTTACCGCGTCGAGGCATATTTCCGGCATCTCGCCGCCCAGCGCCGGGGTTATCCCGGTAAAGTGGAACCAGTCGGCTCCGTCGAAAATACCGTCCCAGTCGAACTCCCCGCGTTTTGCCAGGGCCAGCGAGGAACCCGCGCGGTCGTAAATCACCTTGCTGCCGCGCTGCGAGGCGCCTTTCTCGACATAGTAGCATCCGAGGCGCGGGCCGCCGCGGAGAATTTTCCCGGTATCGACCCCGTAGCGGCGAAGCGCGTTTACGGCGCACTGGCCCAGGTCGTTATCCGGCACTTTGGATACGAACACGGCGGTGTCGCCGTAATTCGCCGCGGATACGGCTACATTTGCCTCCCCGCCGGCGAATGAAATATCCAGACTGTCGGTCTGCAAAAGTTTCAAATATCCCGGCGGGTTAAGCCGCATCATTATCTCGCCGAATGTTACCGTTTTGCCCATAATAAACAGTCCCCCTTAAGAATTTTTTGCCGCTTCGACATAAAGTTTTGCCAACGCGGTTATTTCATCGAATTTTCCGTCGGCAATAAGATCTTTGCGCACAAGGCACCCTCCGACTCCTACCCCCTCGCATCCCGCGCGGAGAAAATCGGCGACGGTGTTTTCGTTCACGCCGCCCACCGCCATCAGCGGGATATGAGAAAGCGGGGCTTTGAGCGCTTTTATGTAACCGGGCCCAACCCCGTCGGCGGGGAAAATCTTAACGAAATCCGCACCGTCGCCGTAGGCTTTCGCCGTTTCGGTAGCGGTAAAGGCGCCGGGGATCGATACCAGTCCCAGTTGCTTTGTCTTTTTGATTATCGCGCTGTCGGCGTTGGGGGAAATTATATACTTCGCTCCCGCCCCGGCCGCCGAGAGCAGCTGCTCCTCCGACATAACGGTTCCGGCGCCCGCGAGAACATCTCCGCCGAATGTTTCGCATATCGATTTTATACCGTCCGCCGTGTCTTTCCAGGTGTCGGGGGCGTTTTGCGCGAATGTAACCTCGATAAGGCCTATTCCGCCCTTTCCGAGCGCCTCGGCAAGGCGCAAAAGCATGTCGGGGCGCAGCCCGCGCACAATAGCGATGATTTTGCGTTCCCGTATGATCTCAACCGTTGATTTTTCCATTTTTCAGCATCCTTTCATCAGACAGTGCCGCATAATGACGGTCGTGCGGCGCCGCCGTTTGGTTTATAACAGCTTTGAAAGCGTGCGGCAGGCGATCTTCAATCCGTCGATCGTGTCCGCGCCCGAATATCCTCCCGCCGCCGCGACCGCCGCGGCATTTTCCGCGCGGGGATCGCTTATAAGGGCAACAAGCGGCGCCGAATAATAACCCTCGCCCGCCGCACGCAGATATTTGGCGCTAATATCGGTGGTCTTTTCAAGGAGCTCCTCCGAAAAAGCGGGTCTTGAACCCGCGAAAAGCGCGGAAACACCCAAAATCATATCGTCGGCCGAAGGAGTGGAGCCGTAGCCCAGACCTATTATTTCTTCAACGGCGGAATCGTCGGCTTTCCCGAAATACAGCGAACGGCAGTATCTTTCAACCGACGAAAACAGAGCTTTTCTCCGTTCGGGAGGCAGCCGCCAGGCGGCGCCGCCTTTATCCGCCGTATTGATCGACCGGGAAAGCTTTTCAACATAAGCCCCGGTAACCGGCACGCCGAAAAACCGTTTGACGGCGGGCATTTTACGGGGGAGAGCCAGCCGCGCGCCGGCGAACCGCAGACCGGCGGCGCCGAAATCCGCCCGATCCCCCGGCTTTACGGAACCGGCAACGCTTTCCGGGTCTGTATCCGTGTAAACCGTATCCGGCATATCGGGAAGGTCATTCGCCGCCAGAGTGAGCAGGCGCCCCCCGAAAGAGAAATTAACCGCGCGGCGGAAAACGGAATGAACCGTGCCGGTGAATTCCGCTTTGCGGAAAAACGGCGTCAGTACGGCGCGGGTTATTCCCGGCGCAGGCATTCGGCCGCTCTCCGCGCCACCATGAGTTCCTCGTTTGTTTCCAGCGCGTAAACCTTCACGGGGGATGAATCGTCGCTTATTTTGCCGCGCGCGGCGCCGGGATTGAGAGAAAAGCCCAAACTGCCGCAAACTTCTTCCCTTACCTCGGCGCTGTTCAAGCCTATGCCCCCGGTAAAGCAAATCGCGTCGACGCCCCGCATATAAGCGGCGAACATGCCGATGTACCCGACTATGTTGTCGCAGAACGCCCTGAACGCGAGGGCGGCGCGATCGTTCCCGTTTCGCATGGCCTCCAGAACATCGCGCAGATCGTTGCTCACCCCGGAAAGCCCCAAAAATCCGCCCCGGCGCGAGAGTTGCCCGAATACCGCGTCGGTAGAGCCGAGATGTTCGGTCAGCGCGGGGACGCAGAACGAATCGAAATCGCCGACCCGGTTGTTCTGGAACAATCCGGACTGCGGTGTCGCGCCCATCGATGTGGCGACGCTTTCCCCGTCTTTAACGGCGCACAGCGACGAGGATCCGCCGAGATGTATCGATATTACCCTTTTGCATTCGGGTTCGAGTTCCGTCATTTTCATTGCTATGTAACTGTGGCTCGATCCGTGAAAGCCCCACCGGCGCACCCCGTATTTTTCAATCCATTCATACGGCACGCCGTATACCGCCCTGTAAAGCGGGACGGTTGAATGAAAAGCGGTTTCAAAGCAGGCTACCTGTTTCAGCGCGGGGAATTTCCCGGCAACCGACCGCATGGCGTTAATGTACATGGGATTATGAGCGGGTGCGAAAGAGGAATATTTCTCCATCCGTTCCAGCAGTTCCGGGGTTACGATTTGCGCTCCGCTCGTTTCCCCGCCGTGTACCGCCTTGTACGCGACGGCGTCGAGACTGTTCGGATCCGGCAGCACGCCCTGCTTTTTCAGGAGATCGAAGCAGAAGGAAAGGGCGTCGTCGTATGTCGCGACGGGGGATTCCCCCGATTCCTCAACCGGGTACCGCATATTCCACGGGCTCGACTGTTCGCCTATCCGTTCGATCCCGCCGTGGGCAAGCAGTGTTTCGCTTTCGGCGACCGAAAAAAGCTTGAACTTAAAACTCGTAGAGCCCAGATTCAGAACCAGTATTTTAAGCGCGTCTGTCATCATTTCCCGTATTCGGCGGCAAACGCCTTCATCGCTTTCGTAAAGCACTCCATAGGAACGCGCGCCATCCCGGCGCCGATAAGGCCGCCTTCGCGGTGGAACATTCCCCCGTGAATTGCCGGTGCTATTCCGGTTTTAAGCACCAGACGGATATCTATCCCCACGGGGAGAAAATCGAAATCGAGCGCGGGGATCGGGAAACTCGGATTTTTGGTTATGCAGATACGCTCCATTTCGCGGGTCTGGGCAATAGCCTGACTGTTCGTCATTCCGCGCAGGTTGCAGACTATCGGGCTTGCCGCGGCCGCGATACCGCCCATACCGTAACATTCGACTACGCAACTGTCGCCTATCCAGGGGATCTGGTCGTCTTTCGTGTATTTTGTGGAGGTATAGCGGCCCTCCATCATCGGAGCGGAGGCGCAGAACCATTTTCCGGGCAGACCCGCGATTTTGATTCCGAATTCAACGCCGTTGCCGCATACCGCCGTAACCATGGTCGAGTAAGGGGTGCCCTCCGCCGCCGCCAGGGCGCTCCGAGCCGCCCCCTGCCCGTAGCAGTGGAAGAAGCGCGGGGTTTCCACAATGTAATTAACCGCGCGCATGATTTCCTCTTTCGGACGGTCGAGCTTAAACAGATCCGGAAGAATCTGCTTGTCGAACAGCAGATCGCTCGCGGTTTGGCGGGTGTGGTTCTCATCGCCCATCTGCATACTTTCGGCGAGTATCGGTTTTATGGCAAGGCCGCCGCGTTTATGCAGCATCTCGCGGATTACCGGGAAAATCTCTTCCCGCATTACGCGGAGATTTTCCGCGATTTCGGGGGAGTAAAGCCCCCAGCCGCAAAAGCCGCCCTGAAAACGGATCCCCTCCGCGGGGAATGTCGCGGCGCGTTTGCCGCTGTTTCTGTCTTCTATTACATTCATCGCGACGGACTTTGTGATTATCCCGGTGCCGGCGCCTACGGTGTTATGGTTCAAGGCGCTGTCGATTTTCACTTCTCCCGCCTTGATGCGGCGGACGGCGTCTTCCTCGTCGCTCGCCCATCCCTCGAAAAGCATGGCGCTCACCATGCCTCTGCGATGGAGCATAACCATATCGTCGTAATCGATCGGCGGGCCGGAATGCAGGATCATATGATCCTCAAGCCCCTCGACGCACTCTCCCGCGGGCTGAATATCCACCCATACGGGGTCGCTGTCGATAAGACAGTGAACCGCCTTTTCGTTGGCCTCGTTTATTTTCTCTTTCACATCCATGTCAAATCCCCCTTAATCAAAGAAATTCATCCAGCAGGTTTTCGATCTCGGCATCCTGTTTCACGGGGGGCCGCCAGTCGATTTGAACGGCTTTAACTCCCTGTTCGACAAGTGCGTCGTAAAATGTTTCTATTCCCAGATTTATAACGCGGAGTTTATTTCCGCTTTCCTTTGTTTCCATTTCAGCCCCTTCTTTCAAGCAAAGCCATTATACGCGACGCGAGTTCGGCGCTTTCCGCGTTGCTTCCCGCCACGATGCATCCCGCGTCTTCAAGAGCGCGCACGGCCCCGTCGATATTCTGGGGATCGCCCTTCGCGCCGCAGACGGTGGCGATAAAACAAATTTCGGGGTGATCTTTCACGGCGGGGACAAAAGGCATAATCGGGTCGCGGTGCACTCCGGGTCCCGTGATGAAATCGAGAAGAATCACCCCTGTCGACGGATCCGCGATTTCCTGTTCGAGACGGCGGAGGCGGAGATAAGGATCGAACACCGGGTGCGGCGCCTCGGCGGTGAAATCCTCCGCGCCGAGATCGAGTATCGTATGCCCGATGCTTTTGTTGTGATCTTCCAGCTTTTCGGCGTACCGTGTTTCGAGATTGGAATACAGCCGCACATCGGGATTGATCCTGTTGAATAAAATCAGCGCCTCCTCGGTGAAGGTTCCCCCGCAGTAAAGCCCGCGGAAATATTTCCTTTCGGGGGAAAGCCCCGACACCGTTTTCTCCGCCAGAGCGTCTAACTCCGAAGGGCTTCTTCCCCAGGTTACATCTTCGCCGCGCAGCAGCGATACGCATTTAACGGCGGCGTCTTTAAGAGAATGGGTGCCGTAAACGTTTTTCCCGGCGAAAATACCGTCGGGGGCGCCGAGGAACACCGCCACAACCGGCTTGCCGCAATTTTCGGCGGCGCCGATGACTTTTTCCATAACCTCCGGATCGGCAAGTTTTGAAACAAGGCATATGATTTTCGTTTTATCGTCGAGTTTCAGCCTGTCGAGAGCCGACAGCATCGTTATGCCGCCTATTTCGGGGCGCAGATCCCTGCCGCCCGTGCCGATTATGCACGAAACGCCCTCGCCCATTTTTTCTATAAGGCAGGCGACCTCCTGCGCGCCCGAGCCGCTTGCCCCAATAATGCCAACGGCTCCGCTTTGCACTATACTGCCCGCCGCGAGAGCGACCCCGTCGATAAGCCCGACCCCCGCGTCGGGGCCCATGACCAGACGGCCGAGCGATTTCGCCAAATCCTTGCATTTTCTCTCATCGGCGAGGGAAACATTATCGGAAAACACAAAACAGTCGAGCCCTTTTTTCAGCGCCTTTTCGATTTCCGGCGCGGCGTATTCGCCGGGCAGGGAAATCTGCGCCAGATCGTAAGGATCCGAGGCCATATCTATTTCGTCGATATCGCCGTATGTTATCCGTGCGGGCCCGCCGCGGTGCTCCAGAAAATCCACCGCCTGTTTGTAAATTTCGTCCTGTTTGTCCGCGGGGGCGTCGATCGCTATCATTAAATCGTTTTTCCCGGTATCGGGATCGACGTCATACCCCAGCCCGGTCAGGAGATCGATATTGGCTTGAGTACCCATTCCGCACTCCGCGCCCTCGACCCCCGGCAGCCGGTTGATTTTATCCGCGACATTCATGAGCATTACGGAATCGGCGTAGCGGTTTTTAATCCTGTAAAATTTTTTCATTATACTCAGTCCTTTCAGTCGGTGCGAACATGGCAGCCGAGCGATTCTTTCCGGCGCAGCGCGGCGTCGCAGACCAGTTCCGCGACCGTAAGGTCGTTCAAAAGCCGGAGCCGCCGAAACGCGTCTCCGCCGGAGGATTCCGCGGCGCGGCGCATATCCGAGAGTTTTACGGCCGCGGTTCCGAGCCCTTTTTCATCGCGCAGGACTCCCGCTCCCTCCTGCAGAATTTCTCCCGCTTCACGGCGCCATTCCCGGTACGGCGCGCTTTCTCCGGCGGGATCGACGGCGGGGGCGGCCCATTCGTCCCATCCGCCGGGATCGGGAACGTCGCTTTGCAGATCCGCGGCGCAGGTTTCTCCCGCCCGTCTTCCGAAGACGAGAGTTTCAAGCCCCGCGTTACCTCCTATACGGTTCGCCCCGTGTATGCCGCCCGTCACTTCGCCGCAGGCGTAAAGCCCGCGCAGATCGGTACGGCATTCGGGGGATATAACCACTCCGCCGAGCGATGTATGCGGGGCGGGGGCGACTTCCATGGGTTCTTTTGAAATATCGATGCCGACATCCGCGTAGCGCCGGTAATAAGACGCGTACTTACTTTTCAACAGCCCGGCGTCGACCCCGGTCGCGTCGATATACACGCCGCCGTGTTCGGTGCCGCGCCCGGCCGCTATAACCTCCGCCATGGCCCGCGCCTGAACGTCTTTGTTTACCAGTTCCGCGTTTACGGGATCGCGTTCCGCCATAAAACGCGAGCCGTTTTTATCTCTCAGCACCGCGCCCTCGGCGTAAAGAGTGGTAATAACGCTGGTGCCTTTCAGCTCTTCCGGCCATACCGCCGCGCTGGGCTCGAACTGAATGAATTCCATCCCCGTGACACGGCAGCCGGCGTTATACGCCATGGCGACGCCGTCGCCGCCGGAATCCCGTTTGTTTGTGGAAAAAGCGTATATTCCGCAAAATCCGCCGCACGCGAGGATAACCGCTTTGGAGTTTACCGTAACCCAGCCGTCGGTATCCGAGTATACGAGCGCGCCGGCGACGCGGCCGTTTTCCGTTCGTAGTTTGAGAGCGCGGCCGGTTACAAATTCCGCCCTGCCGGACAGGGACCCGCGCAACCCGGTTAAAATCGCAGCGCCGGTTTCGTTCCCTATGCTTACGACCCTGGGGTGGCTCGAACCCAGCGCGCTCAACAACTGGTAACCGTCGTCCCCGGCGTTGAATTTGTACCCGTCGGCCAGCAGTTCGCGGAAACACGGTTCCGCGCCGTCGCACAGAACGCGCACAAGCTTTTCGTCGGCGGCTCCGCGCCCGCTTTTAACCGTGTCATCGTAAAAACAGCCGGCGGAATCCCCCGGGCCGAGAGGGACATTAAACCCGTGCACCCACGGGGAGGCGCCCTGCCCGTCGGCTACTATAAGCACATCGGCGTTTTTGAGTTCCAGAAGGCGGCGCGCCGCGGTCAGACCCGCGAGGCCGCCGCCCAGAACAAGAACATCGGCACTCAGATGTTTCATAACGCCGCTTTACACATCCCAGATTCCGCCCTTTGCCATAGAGCCTACATTCCGGCTGAACAGCCGCAGGTATCTCGGATAATCGCCGCCCGGGAATTGCCAGTTGAACGATTTCGCGCGCTCCGCTATTTCCGTGTCGCTTACCCGCATGTTTATTTTTCTCGCGGGTATGTCGATATCCACCGTGTCGCCGTCTTTAATAAGAGCCAGCGGGCTGCCGAGAGCCGCCTCGGGGCTCACATATCCGACCGAAAGCCCGCTTGTGCCGCCGGAAAAACGCCCGTCGGTGATAATCGCGCAGGAATTGTATAATTCCGGCTTCCCCTTAAGCTCCTCCTGGAAAGTGAACGCCGTGGTGCCGAAACGGCCTTTGAGACCCATATAGCGGAGAACTACCGCGTCGCCGGGTTCGATTTTCCCCGCTCTTAACGCGTCGAGCGCGTCGTGCAGGCTGTCGTAGCAGCGGGCGGTGCCGGAATAGGTCATTAAATGGGCGGGTACGGCGGCGATTTTGATGATCGCGCCCTCCGGCGCAAGGTTGCCGTAAAGCACCCCTATGCCCGGCTCGGTGCTGACGGGATTGTCGAACGGGCGGATAACGTCGTCGTTGTAGCACGGCGCGTTTTCAACGTTTTCGCGCACCGTTTTGCCGTTTACCGTAAGGGCGTCGCCGTTCAGTTTGGGCAGCAGGCGGTTCATCATCGCCGGCATGCCGCCCGCCAGATCGAAATCTTTAACCGAATACTCTCCGCCGGGGGCGAGATGGCTCAACAGCGGTATGTTGTTCGACGCCTCGTCGAAATATTTCCACCACGGCAGATCGTACCCCGCCTCGTGAGCTATGGCGGGCAGGTGCAGAATGAGATTTGACGAAGCGGCGACCGCCATATCTACGGTTATGGCGTTCTTTATCGCGTCTACCGTCATAATCTGCCGCGCCGTGATGCCCTCTTCAACCAGTTTCATAATCTGCAGACCCGCCTTATAAGCCACAAGACGGATCGAACTGCTTACGGCGGACATTGTGGAGTTCCCGGGAAGGGTCATTCCCATCGCCTCCGCCATCATGCACATCGAGTTGGCGGTGGTCATCGAGGTGCAGGCTCCGCACGGGCCCCACGATCCGGCGATAAGGTCGTTATAAAGATCAGGATCGATTTTGCCCTCCGCCATGGTGCCGACTTTGTCCTGCGCGCGGATATGCAGAACCTCTTTTCCTCTGACCTGCCCGTGCGGCATATACCCGCCCGTTACGATAATCGTCGGAATATCCAGCCTTGCCGCCGCCATTAAATGACCCGGCACAATCGAGTCGCAGGTGGAAAGCATAACCATTCCGTCGAAGAAATTGCCCTCGACGGTTATTTCTACCTGATCGGCAATCGAGTTGCGGCTCGGCACCTCGATGTATTTCGGATCTTTAAGCACCATGCCGTCGCAAATGGCGGTTGTCATAACCTCAAGCGGCAGACCCCCCGCCTCGCGCACTCCCTGTTTCACCCGTTCGGCAAGCTGGTTCAAATGCACATGTCCGGGATTGTATTCGTTCCACGAGTTCACAACCGCGATTAACGGCCTGTGTAGTTCCTCCTCCGAATATCCCATTCCCAGCATAAGCCCGCGGCGGCACTCCGCAGCCTCGCCGAATTCCCAGTTTGAACGCATATCCTTATAAGTTTTTTTCGCCATTACGATTTACCCTTTTCTTTTTATTTTTATAATCCGTTCCGTAAAAACGGGATTAAAATCCGTCGTCGAGCATACAGTCGATCGAGCCGTCGATGCTCTGCCCGCCGTCTACGTAAATTGTCTGCCCCACGATAAAACGGCTCTTTTCCTTGTCGGCAAGGAAAAGTATCAGCGGCGTTATATCGGAGGGCTGCCCGCCGTGGCCGGCCGGTATTTTACGGTTGAACCCGTTGATGTCGCGTTCGGAGTAGCGGCTCGCTATGCTTGTGTAAATGAGGCCGGGCGCGATGCAGTTCACGTTTATCCCGTAGGGTATAAGTTCGACCCCTATAGATTTTGTGAACATGTTAAGCCCCGCTTTCCCGGCGGAGTAGGGGAGCGCTTTGCGGCGGACCCAGGTTATACTGCCGTGTACCGAGCTTATGTTTATAATCGATCCTTCGGTTTTCTTTTCGATCATGTCACGCGCCGCGAAATGCGAACAGTAGGCGGCGGAATTGAGGTTCAAATCGATCTGATCGTCCCAGTAGTCGAGGGGCATCTCGGCGAAACCGCCCTTCGGTATTTTAAGCGCTCCCCCCGCGTTGTTCACGAGCACGTCGATTTTACCGAAGCGCGCGATGAAATCCGCGAGCAGCTTTTCGCACTGGTCGCGTTTTGAAACATCGGCTTTGAAAATCTCGACGTCTCCCCCCGCTTTCCTGCATTTATCGGCGACCTCCTCCGCGCCTTCGGGGGTTTTGAAATAGTTTACCCCCACATTGTAGCCTTTCTCCGCAAAGGCCACCGCCGTTGCCGCGCCTATCCCGTGCGACGATCCCGTAATCAATACCGATGGTGCCATACATTACCAAGCCTTTCCTGAATATTTTGTCAACCGGCGATGATCTTTATCGGAGCATAACCGGCTTTTTCAAAGCGGTGAGATGTTCCCTCACCGTGTAAAGCGGAAGGAAAAGAAAATCGGGCTGTTTCCCGCCGATATGATCGATAAGTCCGCGGGCGATTCCCGCCGCGTTGTGTTCCCCCGAATCCCAAAGCTTTTCGATAAATCCGCGGTATTCGTTCATCAGCGCGATACACTGCTTTAGCGACTTTTCACATTCGTCCGCGCCCTCCGCCGCGCCTCCCGACGGGAGATACGGGTGCGCCGGAAGAATGCGGTTTACGTGTAATTCAAGCAGTTTCTCAACGCTGCGGATGTACGGATCGAGGTACATGACAAGCGCGGTTCCCTGGGTCAGGGTGCCGTTCCACTGCAGCGAATCGCCGGAAATCAGGCTCCCGCTTCGCTCGTCGAGAAAACACACCGTGTCGCTGTCGTGCCCCGGGGTGTGGATAAGCCTCAAATACCCTCCGAGAAGTTCGCCGTCGGCTATGAGACGGGCGGGTTCGCAGCCGCGCAGCCCCGCCGGAGCCTCCGGGCTGTATTCCGGGAACTCGGCGCGGATCCGTTTGCTGTACAGCAGCGGATCGCGCAGTTTCGCTGCGGATCCCGTGAAACACGCGGGGCGGTATCCGGCGTCGCAAAGGGCGCGGTGCCCTCCCACATGGTCGCCGTGGCAGTGGGTGCAAAGCAGAAAATCAATATCGCCCGGAGAGATTCCCCGATCTTTCAGCGCGGGAAGAATCACTTCCTTCGCGTCCGCCTCGTCGGAGCCGCTGTCGATAATATAATTTTTCTCGCCCGAAACAAGGTAAACCCCCGTCCAGATAGGACCGAGCGGCACCCGCAAAAGCTCGATCCCCGGGCCCGCGACTTCAAACCGCGGCATAAAATCACCCCGCCGTAACATCTTTTTACGATTAAAATATTACCGCGCGGCGCCCCGTTTATCAATGTTATATATCAAAGAAAATTTTTTTGAAATTTAGCGTTGTAATTTTCGAAAAACAGTGATAAAATAAATCCGAGCAACACAACATACTCCGAAAGGGATACGCCGGAAAAGGGGCGGTGAGTATGAAAAAGCCGATCGTGCACGCCGTTATCGACCGCCGGGGAGCGGGCTACGCGAAATGGGAAACCATGTTCGCCGGGCTGCGCGGCGCGTGTTCCGCCGGGGGAGCGGTTCTGCGGGTGCATTTTGAGGAAGACATACCGCGGCTCGACCCGGAACACGATTCCCCCGTCGTACTTTCCGGCACCGACGAGATGTTTCTGCGCCAGGCGATAAACCGGCTTAAGGCGATGCGCATCCGCGTTGTGCTCGCGGGATACAACTCGGATCTGTTCGACCGCTCCCTCTCATGCTCCTCTCCGTCGCGAAGCGAAGAGGCTAAGCAGGTTGTGGAGTATCTTTACGGATGCGGGAGAAAGCGCATAGCGCTTGTGGGATTCGGCTACCGTTCCATCAACGACAGGCTGAGGTTCCAGTCGGCGGGCGATACCATGCGCGAACTGGGCATTACGCACGAAATAACCGACGAGTTTTCGTGGCTGAAAGACCCGATGTCGTGCGTTACGGCATTTCTTTCAAAAGCGTACAGGTACGACGCGGTTATGACCCCCAACGATGTTATGGCGGTGATGCTCGTGAACCGGCTCGCCGCGGCGGGGATTAAGGTTCCGGGGGATATTTACGTAACCGGCTTCGGGAATATGATGCTGGGGCAGTGCAACAGCCCGACGATAACGTCCACCGATATGGATATGAGCACTATCGGAGCGCAGGCTTTTACCGTATGGCAGTTTTTGAGGAAAGACGGGTCGGGCAGTCTGTCGTGCCGCGTGTCGGCGCCCAGCCGTATTTTCGTGCGCGAAAGCACGGCCGGCTCCCGCTTTGTACTGAAACCGGCGCGTGATGTGCCGGCGCAGGAGGATTTTTATTACAATAACGCTACGATAGCCCCGTTTGAGGCTATGGAACGGTGCCTTGTGAATCTCGACCCGGTCGACGCGCAGGTGGCGGCGGATCTTTGCGACGGATACAAAAGTAACGACATCTGCGAGAGAAATTTTATATCGAACGGCGCGCTCAGGTACCGGCTTAACAGAATTTTCACCAACGCGGGGGTAAAAAACCGCGACGAAATGTTAAAACAGGTAAAAGCGGTGTTCGGGGAGACCAACCCGTTCGCGAAGTATATCGAATCCGGCCGCCGATCCGATCCCGGCGACGAATTTGCGAAGTAAACCCCCGCGCAGTGC
>CAZRRV010000037.1:0-14343 GCA_964602735.1 uncultured Eubacteriales bacterium | reverse complement strand
AAGCAACCTGTACCTCGCGCTGTTCGATAATAAGCTGACCCTCGAACAGGCCGGGGCCGTAACTGTTTTGAGAATCCTCCTCAACCCAGGCATATACCTTGTATGTTCCGGCGTTGACAGGGAGAGTATCGAGGGACGGTTCACCTTCCGGGCTGCCGTCATCTTTAAGGCGCTGATAATAAACCTCTATCTCCCCGCCCACTTCCGGCGGGCGGTCGGTTTTGAATTCGAGCGGGTGTTCTTTGCCGTCGTAAACGAAAGTAAAGCTTGTGCCGTCGCCGTCGACGGGGGCAACTTGCGTGGAATGCTCAAAATCCCTTACCACAACGTCGGCAGTGCCGGTAGCAGTCGTATAATTGCTTTCCACGCTGGAATCAGGGGTGAATGTCCAGTTGTGTGATCCCGAAACGGACAATTCATCATCATTATCGCTCCAAGCCAGTGTGCCGGGAACGATCCATTCGGAGACAGCTGGGTTCGTGAAAGTACCGGAAAGCGCAGATTTAGACAATTTCTGCCCAGTGGTTACCGGCGATGCGGTAACCACGCCGGTGGGCTCTGCTTTATTGACTTTTACTCCCGTGCCTTTCACAAGTTCCACTTTATAATTGGTATTGGTGGCCGATTCGATTTTATACTCGTATAGAGCATCCTGCGCATTCGCCGTGGCGGCAAAACCGTCGCTGCCCAGAGTTACGCCTAACTGATTGTAATTCACGCCCTCAGCATCAACCTTAACATCAACAACATCGCCGGCGCTTTTCGTTTCGCCGTATGATTTGGTTATTGTTGCGGGTGTTATCTTTACTTCTTTGGGCATTACGGTTATTTTAACGGTTATGCGCAGGAAGCCGACGGAGCGGGGGCCTACGAGCAGAACCTCGGAGTATTCCCCGACGGCGAGCCCGGCTACCGGGGTTATGGTTAAGTCGGCCGATTGCCCCTGCCCGATACTGTTGTCCGCGCCGAGACTGCCAAGTTCAACCTTAAAATGCACAAGCGAATTGCCTACGCCCACACCTGTGAGGTTGGTGTTGCCGGTATTCTTCAGTTTGAGCGTAACCGGCGTCGGATTATAACCGTATTCAACCGACTCGAAATTCTGCGTATCATCGACAAGTTTGGAGTCGTCTTTCTGCACTTCGCAGCCGTAGGTTCTTTTAACCCCGTACGCGGCGTAGAATGTGTAAGGGCCATCCTCATCCGTCGGCACCGAATATCTCAGGGTACTGTAATCGGTTGCGTGCTCCTGTGTCGCCCAGCCGATAAACTCTTTACCGCCGCTGGTGTCGGTTGGGGTAAGCTTGGGGGTGGTTTTGAAAGTATATTTGAAAGAGGTTCCCTTCGCCGCGACAACGGTTACGGTATTTCCCGCCACATCCGCCGGTTCCGTAAATGTACCGTCGCCGGCATGGAATTTAACCTCATGCAAAACGATGCTTATATCGGCGGTGTTTTCGAGCGCCGCTTTCTCGGATATTTTTACGGTGTATGTGCCCGCCGTCGCTTTTTCTTTCGATAACGCCCACGCTAAAGTATTTTGGCTGTTGCCTATAACCTTAAGCTCAAGGTCACTGACGGGGGAGGAATCTTTTTCCACCGTCACCGTGTAATTGTCGGGGTTGATGTTCCTGAGACCCACCAGGGTAAGGGTCATAAGGTTCTCCTGCAGCCCCGCTTCGAGATTGTTAAACGGCGGGTTGTACGGATAATAATTGAGTTTCACGTTGCTTTCGTTGAGCGTCGAAGCGGCTTTTACCGGGAAATTGCCGATAAAAATGCCGGAAGCCAGCACGAGCAGCGCCAGCACCGCCGCGACAACCGTTACGGCTTTCGATTTTGTTTTCGACATGACTGCACCTCTCCGTTTTGTTTATGATACGGTAACAAAGGGCGTAAACGCCCATTTAATTTATATTATACATTCTCGCCGCATAAAGTCAACCCGTTTTTCGTAATTTCCGTAAAAAATCCCCGCGGCAACTCCGGGAAAGGGATTTGCCGCGGGGTACGCGGGTTCCGCGCCAGAAAGATACAAATATACGCGGAACCGCTTCTTTCAGCCTATAAGCGTAACCGGGACATAGCCCGGGGTTAAACCGCCGTCGGTTTCGATTTCAAGCACCGCGCGGTTCACCGGGTTCACCTTTTCGCCCGCCGTCAGCGTAAATTTCACAACGGGTACGCCGCTGCCGTGGCTGCTCCATTCGTCGGATTTCACCGAAGACGGCCCGGCTACCGAAAAGCCCTCCGGCAGGAACCACCTGAATGAATAGTAAACCGCGGTGTTGCCGTAGGTTCTGTTCTCGGGGGTGCCCTTGCATATTCCCGAACGCACAACGGTGGATGTGGGCCGGACGAGAGCAACCTCGAAATCCACGCTTTCGCCCGGGGCGATGTCCGGCTCCTTATCGAACGAGACCTCCGCCGTCACCCGGTTGAGGTTCACGCTGTAAGAGTACGGCTTCCTGTTTTCGAGGAACATTCTGAACAGATCGCTTTCCATCGCTTCGTCAAGCGCGGAAACGTCGCCGGTTTCGCCGCCGGACAGCCGCACATACACCGGGTCGGCGGCGCTCGCCAGCAGGGCGGCCTCGGCCGTTTTCGCGGTATGCCGCGCGAGGTCGGAGCAGGTTTTCGGCAACCCGCCCAGAACCCCTGTGGGGACGCATATAGTGATTATTTCATCTCCGATGCGGCGCTTCCAGTCGTCGGGGATTGCTTTCGTACCGCCGAGAATGCCCATAATCGAGCCGGCGGTGGCGCCGGTGCAGTCGGTATCGTCGCCGCAGTTTACGGCGGTGAGAACCGTTTTCTTGAAATCGCCCCCGCCGTAAAGCACTCCGAGTATCGCGTACGCCACATTCGACGGAGCCTCGAACCAGCCGTCGCCGATGTCTTTATTCGCCTCGAAAATCGCGTTCCGGGCGTCCCGCCACGGCATACCGCCGTCGTAACAGCGCAGCAGAAGATCAATCGACCGCGCCACGCGGCAGTCGGCGGGTATACGGCGCAGACCGATTTCGATAAGCCGGCGTATATCGCTTATAACATAGGCCGCGCTTTCAAGCGCCGCTATAAACACGGCGGCATATGTTCCCTCGCCGAGCCCGTGGTCGACGGCAGCGTCGTAATAAGAGTATTTCGCCGCGGCGTCGGGCTTGGCGGGAAATAAAGACGCCCAGATTTCGGTGCGTATCCACGCGCCGTTGGAGTCTTTCCAGTTGTTTTTATACTGCCCGGAAAGCGGAGGTATAAGTCCGCGCCGCATATTGGCCTTGCATATGCCGTACTCGTTCCAGCAGGGGGTTATGTAGCTGAGCCACATTTCGCCGAGTTTTTCGGCGGTAAGATCGTAGGGGCCTATCTCTTCCATCGCGTGGAGCCACACGAGCTGCAAATCGAGATCGTCGTTGGGCAACGGCGCGCCCTCGGGGGTGGAAAATCCCCGTACGTCGAGCAGTTCGCGCCGCCCCTCGTAGGGTCCGCCTATCGTGCCGCCGATGTTCTTTCCTATCCAGCAGGCGTACATTTTATCGTAATATTCATCTCTGTTCAAGTCGAATGTTGTTTTATGCAGACTTCTCATAATATCATACTCCCGCAGTCGCGGCGACGGTTTTCCCGCCGCCGCGCAAGTTATATTGTGCCTTGCGAAAAATTCCCGTGGGTTCCTTTCGCGCCGCTAATCAACGCTCCAGCCCGTGCAAGAAGTCCCGTCGACGCCGCTAACATCCGTGTTGCCCTCTTTGTAACACACATTGCTGCCGTTTGCGGCGGTGTTTCCGCTGAAATCGTAGTTCGTCGCGGTTATTTTTGTTGTGCCCGTGCATTTGGCGGTAATGGCGCCGCCTTTATTTGCGGAGTGGTTGCCGGTGATCCTCGTTTTATTTGCCGCGTCGCCGGCCAGGGTGAGCGAGGCGGTCGCACCGGCCTCGCTGTTCATGTAAATCGCGCCGCCGCCGTGAGCGCCGGCGTCGGTTCTTTCGGTTTTGTTGCCTTCGAACGGGGTGTTAGTGACGGTCGCGGTTCCGTTGTAGATCAAAAGTCCGCCGCCGCCGTTTACAGCGGTATTGCCGGTTACGGAGCAGTCGGTTAAGGTAAGGTTCGTACTCATTACCCCAACGGCGCCGCCCTGGTTGTTCGCCTTGTTGCCGGTAAACTTATAACCCGTTACCGACGCGCCTTTGCCTCCCCCAACACATAACGCGCCGCCGTGCAGCCCGGAGGTGTTGCCGGAAAACACCGCCTTGTCCGCGTTATCGCCGGTAAGGTGCAGTTCGCTGCTGGCTGTCGAGGTCACATTGACCGCGCCGCCGCTGCCGGACTTCGCCTGATTGTCGGTAAACTTAACGTTTTTGCCGTACACTTTTCCGCCGCCGACCGCCAGCGCGCCGCCCTCGTTCGAGGTGTTGCCGTCGAATTCGGTGCCGTCGAGGCCGGGAGCGTCGGCGCTGCCCGCCGTTCCGGCAATTTTGACGGCTCCGCCGGACACCGCCGAAGAATTGTGACTGAACACGGAATTTTTATCGGTATACGAACCGAAAGCGAATATCGCGCCGCCCTCCGCTGCGTCGGCTTTGTTGCCGTCGCCTTCGGTATCGCCGCCGAAAATACAGGCTACGGTGGAGAGGGTAGCGCCCGAGTTGACATATACGGCGCCGCCGCCCTGAATATTATTTTCGGCTTTCTTCATATGGGAAACATTGGCGGTGAACTTTGTGCCGGTTAATGCGGCGCTGCCGCTGTCATCAACGCATATCGCGCCGCCGTTGCCCGCGGAGCTGTTGTGACTGAACACTGACGGGCCCTGATCGTTGCCTTTGTCGGTGTATGTTCCGCAGACGACAATCGCCCCGCCGCCGCCGGCCGCGGCTTTGTTGCCGGATTCCTCGGTATCGCCGCCGAAGGTGCAGTGCACGGTGCCGAGCGTTACACGCGGCTCAACATACACTGCCCCGCCGCTTCTGTTTTTATTGGCTTCGTCATTAAGCACGGGGTTGTTTGAAACGTTGCCGGTAAACACGGTGTTTGTAACGGTAGCGGTGGTCTGACCGGCAAGGTAGAGCGCTCCGGCTTTCTGCGACGCGGTGTTTTTGTTGAAAACGCAGTTTTCGAGAGTTACCGAGCCGTTATTCTCCCAGATCGCTATCGCGCCGCCGTGGGTTTTCGCCTCGTTGCCCTCAAAGGTGTAGCCGTGGAGCTTCAGGTAGCCGCCGCCCGTTATGCCTATCGCGCCCGCGTGCCCGTCGGTGCCGTTCTCGGCCTGCGCCACTTTGTTGTTCAGAAACTTCGCGTCGCCGCCGTTCGCGGTTAAATCCACGGTTGATCCATTGACGGCTATCGCGCCGTAGTTTGCCCAGTTGTTAAGGGTTTTATTGCCCTCGAACAGTGTGCCGGGCGCGTTATCCGCGCTCTTCAGGATCGCGCCGTTTTCGATGTCGATCGCTCCCGCTTGGGTTTTCGCCGTATTATCCTTAAACGAACCGCCGGAGAGTATTACCGTGGAACCGTTCATATAAATCACCCCGCCGCCGTGTCCGCCGCCGTTTGATTTATTCGAGCTGAATTCGGTATCGGTGAAGCTCACCGTCGTCGCCGCGCCGGATTTGTAGATATTACAGGCTCCGCCGTCGGTAGCCGCCGTGTTGTTTTTGAATGTGCATTTTGTGAAATCGGCCGTGCCCGTGTGGATCATAAACGCACCGGCGGTGGCGTCGGAATGGTTGCCGTCGAAGGTGTAGCCGGTTGCTTTCAACACGGACACGTCTTTCACTACGCACATTGCGCCGCCGTGATGGCCGCCGCCGACCGAACCGTTGTCTTGGAACAGAGCATTGTCGCCGGTGCCGGTAAGAGTTAAGGTGGCGCCGCTCAAATAGATCGCCCCGCCGCTGCCGCCTTGCGCGCTGTTGGAAATAAACGCGGTGTCGGTTACGGTTACAGTCGATCCGGCGTTATCTCTGTTCTGAAGATTAAGCGCGCCGCCGTCGGTAGCCGCCGTGTTGTTTTTGAATGTGCAATTTGTAAAGTCGGCGGTTCCGAGCCAAATTATCGCCGCGCCGCCGGTGGCGTCGGAATGGTTGCCGTCGAAGGTGTAGCCGTTCGCGGAGAATGTGCCTTCGATGTTCAGCGCGCCGCCGTGATGGCCCCCGCCGATTGATCTGTTGTTTTGGAACAGCGCGTCGGCGCCGCCGGTCAGCGTTACGGCGCCGCCGGAGGAGTGAATCGCCCCGCCGTTTGCCGCGGTATTGCCGATGAATTTGCAGTTTTCCGCCGTAAGCGAGCCGGATCCTCTTACCTTCAACGCGCCGCCGTCCGCGCCGGCGGTGTTCGAGTCGAAGACGCAGTCGGTAACGGTAACCTGGCCGTTAATGCCGAAGGCGCCGCCCTTTCCGTTTGCCGCGTCGGCATGGTTCGTTTTGAAAGTATATCCTTCGATTATGCTCTCGCACCCTTCGGAATAAATCGCGCCGCCGTACTCGCCGGGACTCTCGTTATTCTCGAATTTGTTGTTTTCCGCGGTGGAGCGGAGGTCGAGTTTGGCGGTGGCGTGCTCGTCCGATCCGATATAAATCGCGCCGCCGTTGTGAGTGCCGACGTAAGTGCCGGCTTCACCCCCGTAAATGCCCGAACGGTTGCCGGAAAAATCGGTGTTGTAGCCGACTGCCGTTGCGCCGTGGATGTAAAGCGCGCCGCCGAAATCTCCCGCCGTGTTGCCCGTGAACCCGGCCGTGGCGTTAAGGTTCAATTTGCCGGTTACGCCGCCTACTCCGCCGTGGATAGCTATGGCTCCGCCGCCGCGGAAAGCGGTGTTGTTTATAAACGAAGACCCGTTGTCGGTACATTCGGAGCCTTCGCGGAGGTATATCGCGCCGCCGTCGTACGCCGAATCGTTTTCCTCAAAGTGGCAGTTGTTTAAGGTGAAAATCGAGATATTGGCGTAAATCGCGCCGCCGCCGAAGTCCGGGTTGCCGCCGTAATTATCGGCGGCGCAGGAGTTTTTGTAAAACCGGCAGCCGGTAATCACACCGTTGTTTTTGCTACTGTAAATCAGCATCGCGCCGCCGAAATTCACCGCGGTATTGCCGGTGAATTCGCAGTCGTCGATGTCGAAATCGCCGCCTGACAACCCTACGGCTCCGCCCTGGTTGCCCGCGGTGTTTTTCTCGAAAGTATAGCCTTGCAGTTCAAGTTTGTTGACTTCGTTATAAATGGCGCCGCCGTGCCCGCTGTCGGACCCGTTGCTCACAAACTTCGCGTTTTCGCCTTTCGATCCGATAATCTTCGCGCCGCCGCCGACCGTGGCGGAAACCATTACGGCGCCGCCGCCGTTCTTCGCGCTGTTTCTCTCGAAATACACGTCGCCGTAACATTCGAGCGTTCCGCCGCCTACCTGAACCGCGCCGCCGGTATCTTCGGTGCGGTTGTTTACGAACCGGCTGCCGTAGAGGGTGACTTTGGCTCTTTGATTGGCGTCGCCGCCTACGCCCGCGGCCTTAACCGCGCCGGCGCTGCCGACGGCGGTGTTGTTCTCGAAAACGGAGCCGTGATCCTCGTATGTGGCGGTGAACACAAACGCCACGCCGCCCTGCTTATCGGCGCTGTTGCCGGTAAAGGTGCAATTGTCGGTATATACAGACGGGTAGCCGGTGTTCATATAGAACACTCCGCCGCCCCAGGCGTTGCTGCCGTTTGCGTTATCGGTAGCGTGCGATTTGTTGCCGGAAAATTCGCTGTCGTAAACGCGCAGTTCGGTGCCAGGGTTCTGCACATTGAACGCGCCGCCGTTGAACGCCGCCTCGTTGTTTCTTACCGTGCAGTTACGCAAAGTCACTTTGCCGTTAAGAATGCAACCGACGCCCGCCGTGGTGTTGGCGGCGCCCGCCGCTATGTTGCGCTCGAAGAGGCAGTCTTTGAACTCGGCGGTGCAGGTTTTGGTATTCAGATTAAACGCCGCACCGTGTTCGGCCGATGTGTTATCGGTAAAATCGACGTCGGTAAAGGTGAACTGTTTGCCGCTTATTCTCGCGCCGTGGTTCGTACAATTCGTTATCGAGCCGCCGGTCATGTTAAGTACGGCGTCGGACGAGAAAGCCGAAACACCGTTGAAGCAGCGGTCGATGGTAACATTTGTGAGGGTCGCAATCGCGTTCGCGCTGCCGCCTACCGCCACGCCGGAGTTTTTAGCCGCGCCTTCGACTTCGACGTCGCGGATATACGTTTCGCCGCCCGCCGCTATCGCCGCGTTGTTGGCGATGTTTTTAACCTTTACATCGGTGATATACGACACAGAGTTTTCCTGATTGAAGGCCAGACCCATCTGCGTGCAGTTCTCGACCCGGGAATGTTCGAACACGGTCTTCACGCCCGCGGCGTTTTTCATGCCCGTATAGCAGTCGTGAATGTAAACATGGGATATGTTTGCCTCGGTGGCTTTCCTCGACATCGCGATTCCCCACGATGTGTAGCCGCATATCTCGATTTCGTCGTTGCCGTCTTCGGGGAAAAGATCGAGTTTGCCGTAAGAGCCTATGCCGATTGTTCCAACCCCGCCGCCGTCGTAGCTGCCGCCGTGGATTTCGGCGACGGAACCGATTGTCGCCCATATCGTGTAACCGCCGACGGGGTCCTTGAACACCGGGTTCCCGGTAACGCTTAAATAGCACCCGTCGCCGACATTAACCGCGGCCTGAACCGAACCCGTAAATGTTCCGCCCTCGATGTAGGCTTTGCTGTCGTCCTGGATAAAAAGGCCGTAAGCGCCGAAATCGGAGAATGTGCCGTCTTTTATCATAACGGTGGCGCCGAGGGCGTTTATCCCGGTGTTGCCGATGCGTTTAATGCTGCCGGATACGATTTCGAGCGTGGCGCCGTCGCGGGCGATAAATCCGCCGCCGCAGTAGTTGCCGTCGACCGTCGGGCCGTCGAGTATCATCTGTACGCCGCTCGTCAGTTCGAAAACCGGCTGGAAGGCGATACCGTCCATTTTATACGAGACGGTATGGTTCCCCGTGAGCCGCTTTGTGCCGTTTACGATAAACCGCGACGGCGTTTCGACATCGGCGGTAAGCTCGATATCGATCTCGCTCTCTTCAAGCAGAAGCTCGCGCAGCGTTTTCTCGTCGCCCGCGGTGGCTTTCGATGACGGTATCTCGGGCTCCTCGGGAGGTTCCGGATCCTCGTCGCCGCCGTCGTCGACAAGATCTTCTCCGTCGTCGGTTATATCGCCGCCATCGTTACCGTCGCCGTCCGCCGGAGCGGAGGAAACGTTCGGGGTTTCGGATCCGCCGCTCTCCGTATCCGTGTTGTCGTCGCCGCAGGAGCGCAAAAGCAGCAGGATCACCACGGCGGCTATAACGCACACCGCCACGGCCGAAACAACTATCGCCGCTATTTTTTTCTTTTTGCCGCTGTTTGTATTCTTTCCAACATCATCCGCCATGCTTTTCGCGCCTCCTTATTTCGCCTTTATCTGAAAGTGACCTTTGACGGCATGGAGGTATTCGTTAAAGTAGTTGTCCTCTCCCCGGTCGTGTTCGGACTGAACATCGTACGTACCGTCGCCGGATGTGGTTATGCGGACGGTGCCGTCGATCGTCGAGTGCATCGCCACAACGCCGCAGTTCACATAACGCATAAATACATTCTCGTCGTGCAGATCGCTTTGCATCGCAACCGCCACAAGGGGTTTCACCGCGTTGATCCACGGCAGTTTGTTCTGCTGGTCGCACCCGTGATGGTTCATCTTGACTATGTCGCACTGTATTTTGGAACCGTAGCGGGCAACGATGGCCTCTTCCGCGTCGTAACTTATATCGCCGCCGAAGAAGAACGAAGCCTTCTTCCATGTGAATTTAAGGCTGAGCGAACTGCTGTTCTCGATAATGTTCGCGTCGCCGCCGTTGTTGATTTTCGCCTGGTCGGCCGCCCAGTCGTGACCTTTGTCGGGCCATACGCACTCGACTGTGGCGGGGCCGAATTTAAGCGGCTCGCTCTCCCAGTCGAGCACTCTCTCGGGGATGCCCAGTTTGCGGACCATTTTCAGCATTCCCGTGCCGGAACCGCCGCTCGTTTCGTAATAGTCGGCTCCCGTCCACCAGAACTCACCGACCTTTATATTGTCGAAAAACTCCTTGTACCCGTCGCAGTGATCGTTGTGGAAATGGGTGGAAACGAAATAGTCCACTGCGGTAATCCCGAGCTTTTTCAGGCTGTCGATTATATACGCGACGTTGCCGCGGGTGGTGCAGTCGATAACCATGGTTGTGCCGTCAGGCGCGACAAGCAGGGTGCAGTCGCCCCCGCGAATGAAATCGCCCTCGTTGGAACAGCCGGAACGGAAAAAGAATACCGCGAATTTGCCGTTTATATCTTTCCTGTTGAGGATAATATCCCGGTAGGTGTACTCATCGGCGAGGTATTCGGCGTACTCGCTTATCTCCTCCTCCTCCTCACCGTCGTCGACCATATCGTCCGCAAGTTCGCCGTCGTCTGCCGGGAGATTTCCGCCGTCGTCGGATCCGTCGCCGCCGGGTTCTTCTTCGCCGCCGGTTCCGCCGTCGGTTTCATCGCCGTCTATTTCCCCGTCGGGCGAACCCGGGGCGGACGACGAGCCGCCCGCTCCGCCCGGGGAGGAGGAGAGAACCCCTCCGCCTTTTTTGCCGCATCCGCAGAGCAGAACCAGCATAACCGCCAGAACGGCGGCTGTCAAAGCCTTTAACCTGTTTGCCATTTTTTCATTTCACTCCTTTTCACGCGTTCGCGCGGCGGGTTATTTCTTCTGCCGACGCACGAATGTGTCGATAGCCATCTGAAGGGTATTGTTGGTATCCGCCAGGAAGGTGTCCGCATTTCCGTCGGGATCGGTGGAGCAGGAGAGGAACAGATCGGTAAAGCATCCTTTAAGGGCGTTGCCGACAGAGGCGTATGTTCCTTTGAGATCCGTCGAAGAGCTTTGAAGTATGTCGATAACCGATTTTACCTGCGGGCAGGTTTTGTTCATATTATCGACATAGGCTTTCGATGTAACGGCCTCTTTGGTATAGGGCACATAAGTAATGCCGGAGCAGAAAAGCGTCTGATTCTCGGCTTTAGAGCAGAATTTCATATACTCGTACATTCCGCGCATTTCGTTCTCGTCGCCGGTATCGCAGATGTACATGCCCGTGCCTTCGCTCAGCGCCATATTCTTGTATTTCACGCCGCTGTACGGCGGAGTGGGAAGAAAAGCCCAGTCGAACCCGGGTTTGCCGACATCCACAATCCAGCTCTGCAGCGCGGAGTTCGTGCAGCCGGCGAACAGAACCTTGCCCTGATAGAACAGGGTGCCCATATTGCCTGTGGCGTCTCTCGGAAACGCGGCCTTGGTTTTGAACAGATCGCACAAAATGCCGGTCAGCTCTCTCGCGGCCTTGCCGGTGTCGCCGCTGGTCAGCAGGGATTTGGTGGGCGTTCCGCTCCAGCCGTTGCCGTTGTTTACAATATCGTACCCGTCCATAATCAGCATATCGTGAAGTTCGGCGCCCGTATTGAAACTGATGCCGTAATTATTCGGGTTGGCCTCCTTATACTTTTTGGCTATCTCCGCCATTTTCTTAAAGCTGGTGATCTGTTTGACGTCCGACGAACCGGTAACCGCTTTCAGCGCGTCGAGATTAACCGTAAAGCCGGTAATACTCACCCCGATGGGAACGCCGACGACATTGCCCTGCCTGTCGCTGTAAGAGAGGCGGGTCGTCGCGAACCACTGTTTCGTCCAGTCGCCGTCGGGATCGTCTTTAATAAATTTCGAAACCGGCACGCAGTAATCCGCCTGAGCGTACTGCGCGTTGTTGATCGGTTCGCCGTTGAACCCGGAGGGGCGGTTCGATTTTTTCGAACTCATCAGAGCCGTGCGGATATCGCCGGCTCCGCCCTTGTAGGTAATGGATATTTTATAAGCGGACTGGGAAGAATTAAATTTCTTGGCAAGGTTTTTCATGCCGACATTCGCCGCTCCGCCGTTCCCGTAATACGACCAGAAGGTAAGCTGCGCCGTTTTCTTCGGGGCGCTGCTGGTCTTGCCGGTATTGCCCGCGGCTCCGCCGTTGCTCGCCGTTCCGCCTCCGCTCGCGGCGCCGTTCCCGGCTTCGCTCGAGTCTCCGCCCGTTTCGCTTTGCGTTTCGCTCGATGTACCGCTTGTCTTTCCGCCTTTGTCTTTCTTTTTGCCGCCGCATCCCGCGAACGCCGCAACCGCGAGCGCGAGAGCCAGCGCAAGCGCCAGAATCCTGGCTGCCGTCTTGAATTTTCCGTTCATTTTTCACTCAGCCTCCGTTAATAAAATATTTTTCACGCCGTTGTTTATCTGCCGAAATTTTTTTGCATCACCCATCCTTTCCCCCGCCGCCGGCTCAATCTTTTATCGCGCCCGCGGTCATACCCGTCACTATATGGTCGATACCCAGAATGTAAATAACAACGGGAACAATCATACTGGTAACCGATCCGGCGAGCATATAGCCGGTGCGCGTATTCTCGTCGCCGATCATCTGTGCCACGCCTATGCCCATCACGAAAAGGTTTTCGTCGTTCGTGACCATCAGCGGCCAGAAATACGCGTTATAGCAGCCTATGAACCCGTTCAGCACGAAAGCGAGAATAATCGCCTTGCTTAACGGGAACACAACCGAAAAAAAGTAGCGCATATCGCCGCACCCGTCGACCTTCGCGGCCTCCCACAGCGCGGGAGGAAGCGAAAGCATATGCTGCCGCAGCATAAACACGCCGGTTATGCTCACAAGTCCCACGATAACGATGCCCCAGTAGGTGTTGATTAAATTCATGTTCTGAATGGTTCTGAAGTTGGTGACAAAGGTTGTTTCGCCGGGTATGAGCATCGCCGAAAGGGCTATGATAAACAGCGCTTTCTTAAAAGGGAACTCGAAATGCGCGAACGCGTAGGCGCTTATGGCGCTTATGAACACCTGCGCCGGAATGGTTAAAAGCAATACTATAAAAGTGTTCCTGAGCAAAACGGGAATATTGTATTCGGTAAAGGCGAAACGGTAATTTTCAAGCGTGGGGTTCTTAACGAAAAACTCCACCGGCGGGTTGGCGACCTGCGAATTAGTCTGGAAGCTGAACAGCACCGCCATGATAATCGGCATACACATAAACACGCCGATTAAAATTTTCACCGCCAGCCATATATTCTGCCTCGTTTTTGTTTTCACGGCAAAAGCACCTCTTCTTTCCGATCGATCGGTCAGCGGTAGAAAACCGCTTTTTTCTCGAACGCGAACTGAATAAGGGTAAACAGCAGTACCACCAGGAACAGGACGACCGACATACAGCACGCCGCCTCGTACCGTGAAAAGATCTGGCTCTGCACATATATCTCGAAGGTCAGGTTCAGCGTTTCAAACCCGGGGCCGCCGTTGGTTAAAAGCTTTATCTGGGTAAAAGTCTGCAGCGCGGAGTTTACGCTCAATATAAGCACGAAGAAGATCTGCGGCGACGCCATGGGTATCATGATACGAGTCGCCCGGGTGAAAGCGCCGGCGCCGTCTAAGGTTGCGGCCTCGATTAAATCCTCCGAAACATTGCGGAACCCCGCCAGCAGATAAATGTAGCAGGAGGCGACATGCGTCCACGATGTAACGAGCGACACAAACAACAGCGCCGTTCTTTTATCGCCGAGCCAGCGCATATCGGTGTGAAGAATGGCGTTCAGAACCCCTCCGAAATCGTTCGAGGCGAGGATAAACGCCCACACAACCGACGACGCCGCCGTGGAAATCGAAAGCGGGAGCGCGAACAGCGTGGTAACAAGCCTCTGCCCTTTCCCCCGCCGGCAACCTATCAGCGCCAGCACCATTGCCGGCACGAGGGTGAAAATAAGGTTGAGCGCCGCGAAGCGGAAGGTGTTGCCCATGGCGATTTTGAACCGGCGCGCGGAGAAAAGTTCCTTCCAGTTTATCAGCCCCGCCCAGCGCATAAACTCGCCGGTTTCGGATGTTACCGCGAAAGAGGATATAACGGTTTTTATAAACGGGTAGAACGAAAACATTCCGAGCAGGACGAACATCGGGATAAGCAGAATGTACGGAAGCGGAGAAATTTTTTGTTTCCTGCGGGCGATACCTGAATTTGACATAATTTTCCACCTTTCGTCGCGGCCGCGCCGCCGTTTCACGGTACTGCGCCGCCGTTCTTCGGGGAACCGGCGCGGCGCCGTTTTTCAAACGCAAAAAAGCGTGCTCCTCCCGTTTAACACGGGCGGAACACGCCTGATTTACAAGTATGAAAATATAAGCCGTTAAAGGCCGAAAATATTACGGTATCAGTCTGTCTGTCTGTCTG
>CAZRRV010000036.1:0-14668 GCA_964602735.1 uncultured Eubacteriales bacterium | reverse complement strand
AAACAAAGTGAAACTCCCCACCTGACCATCCATTGATGGGGAGTTTTTCTTATGCTCTGATTTCCGTCCCGTCTTTCATGGTGAAGCGTATGTCGTCCTTGCCGTAGACGGTCGCGAACTCCACCATGCCGTGCCAGAGGAGGGCATCGTATTCCGTAATCGCCTCCCCGCGTTCTTCCAGAATCGCGAGGTAGTGCTCGATGGACTTGCGGCGGGAATTCTTGTCGTGGATTTCCGCCTCCGCCTCGTCAAGGCGGCTCTTTGCCTTTTCGTACCGCGCGGTGAGAGATTCGTATTCCCTGTTGTAATCGCTCTGGTCCCGCGCCACATGGGCGTTCTGCCGGATGCCGTCCTGGATCAGCCCCGCGACGACGTTCAGCTCGTCGGTCAGTTCTTCCCGCTCCCGCTCCAGGGCGGAGGTGTCAAAGACCGTATCCCGGATAAGGCGGAAGGTTTCGATGACCGTATCCTTGTCGGCGAGAGCCTTGTTCGCCGCCGACACAAAAGCCGCCTTTATCTCATCCTCGGTCAGATGAGGCGTGGAACATCTCTCGTCTCCGTACTTGTGGTTGCATTGCCAGATGACCTTGCGATATTTATCGGTGCTGTGCCATACCTTTGAGCCGTACCATGAGCCGCACTGCCCGCATTTTATCCTGCCGGAAAACTCGTGTACGCCGCTGTGCCTGTTCTTCCCGGAACAGCGCCGTTCAAGCTCTATCTGCACGCGGTCGAATACCGCCGGATCGATGATCGCCTCATGGTCTCCCTCGACATAGTACTGCGGAATCTCGCCCTCGTTGACCTTCGTCTTTTTGGTGAGGTAGTCCACGGTGTATGTCTTTTGCAGCAGGGCGTCGCCTTTGTATTTCTCATTGGAGAGAATCCGCTTGACCGTTGAGGCGTTCCATTTCGTGTTGTGGGAGGGGCTTAAGTCGCCGTCTTGCCGTCCCGCTCCATTTGCGCCGGTGCCCATGTCGCAATGTTGAATTTTACGGCAAGCCACAGTAAACAGCCCGCGAGTTTCATAAACCCATATTCACGGGCTGTTAGTTTATGTTTTGCTGTCAATCCTGTTGTGCGACCCGGGTATCGGTACTGCCGGCCGGCGTCGCCGGTAAGAAAATACCGAAATTTAACAATTTGCCGCTTGACATGGGGGAATTTGGTATTATATTATAAAATATGCGCGCGGCGTGCCGCGCGAAAATTTCAGTTAAGTCGTTGCAGGGTGATTATAATGAGCGTAAAAACGATAGGCGTACTTACAAGCGGAGGCGACGCTCCGGGAATGAACGCGGCGATACGCGCCGTAGTCCGCGCGGCCCTTTCGGCGGGCATTAAGGTATACGGCGTGTACCGCGGTTACAACGGTCTTATCGAGGGGGATTTAAGGGAATTTTCATACCGCTCGGTATCCGATATAATCCACCGGGGCGGCACGGTGCTTTATACCGCCCGCAGTCCGCTCTTCAAAACGGAGGAGGGCATAACGGCGGCGGTTGAAACATGCCGCCGTTACGGAATTGACGGCGTTGTCGTAATAGGCGGCGACGGCTCATTCAGGGGGGCGGCGGATTTAAGCGCGCGCGGTATCCCCTGCATAGGTCTTCCCGGCACAATCGATAACGATATAGCCGCCACCGAGTATACCATCGGTTTCGACACGGCGACAAACACCGCGGTGGAAATGATCGACAAACTGCGCGACACTTCGCAGTCGCACAACCGGTGCAGCGTCGTGGAGGTTATGGGCCGCGGCGCGGGGCATCTGGCGCTTAATGTCGGCGTCGCGGTCGGCGCAACCTATGTCGCGGTAAAGGAAAGGCCGTTTACGGTCGCGGACATCTGCGAAAAAATAAACAAGGCGAAAGAACTCGGAAAGCGGCATTTTATCATAGTGGTGTCGGAAAATGTTACGGATGTGTTCGCCCTCTCAAAAGAAATTTCCGAGCGCACGGGGCTGGAATCCCGCGCCACTGTGCTGGGGCATGTTCAACGAGGCGGAAGCCCCACGGCGTATGACCGCCGGATGGCAAGCCTTATGGGCGATTATGCCGTCCGTCTGCTTGAAAAAGGGATCGGCAACCGCATTGTATCGGTTCGCAACTCCGAAATAGTCGACGACGACATAGCGGTCGCGCTTGCCAAAAAGAAAACCATAGATTTTAACGAATACGAGATTTCCGACAGAATTTCGATATAAAGAAGCCGGGCGGATATGGCAAATCTCGAAAAACTGCGCCGGAAAGCGCGGCTGCTGCCGCTGCTCCCCGGCGTGTATATTATGAAAAACTCCTCGGGAAAGATAATTTATATAGGCAAGGCGAAAAAACTCAAAAACCGCGTAAGCCAGTATTTCAACGGAGTTGAGCGGCATACCGCCAAGGTTTACAGCATGGTGTCGCAGGTTGACGATTTCGATTACATACTGTGCGACAGCGAGTTCGAGGCGCTTATTTTAGAGTGTTCGCTAATAAAACTTCACCGCCCCAAATATAATATCAAACTTAAAGACGACACGGGATATTCGTACATCAGGATCGACAGCGGCGAATGGCCGAAAATCGAGGCGGTAAGGCGCAAAGGCGACGACGAAGCGGAGTATCTGGGCCCGTACAGTTCGTATTTTGTGGTGAACAAAACGGTCGACGAGGCGCGCAAAATATTCAGACTGCCCTCCTGCTCGAAGGTTTTCCCGCGAGACATCGGGAAAACAAGGCCGTGCCTGAACAGCCACATAGGGCTTTGCATGGGCGTGTGCGGAGGGAAAATAAGCGAAGATGAGTATAATGAGGCTTTTGCCGACGCCGTAAGATTCATAAAAAACGGCCGCGCCGACGACGAACGGGAACTTACCCGCCGGATGAACGAGGCCGCCGAAAAGCTGGAATTCGAAAGAGCCGCCCGCCTGCGCGACAGGATAGCGGCAATACGCCGGAGCCGCGAAAAGCAGGATGTGATTTCCGGCGGCGCGCAACGTGTCGACGTTATAGCCGCCGCCGTTTTAGACGACGCCTGCGCCGTCGCCGCGCTGATATTCAAAGACGGGCGGCTGGCGGATATGTTTACCGGCGAATTTCCGCTTGTCGCTACCGTCGGCGAAACCGAAGCCGGGTTCATGCAGCAGTATTACGACGGAGGAAAAGATATTCCGCCCGAGATATACACCGATCGCGAACTCGAAGACGCCGACTCTCTCTCCCGCTGGCTCGGAGAAAAGCGGGGAGCCTCGGTGCGAATTACCGTTCCGAAAGCGGGGCACAACCGCCGGCTTGTGGAAATGTGCCTGCGCAACGCCGAAGAACTCCTCGCCAGGGAGCACGGTTTCCGCACAGGGACCGCCGGCGCGCTTGAAGAACTTGCCCGGCTGCTCGGACTCGAACGCGCCCCCGAATACATCGAGGCATACGATATATCAAACAACGCGGGAAGCGACAATGTGGGCGGCATGGTCGTTTTCCTTCGGGGAAAGCCGTATAAAGCCGGCTATCGGAAGTTCAGAATAAAAACCGTCGCGGGGCAGGACGATTTCCGTTCAATGGCGGAAATGCTCGATCGCCGGCTTACCGAATACGGAAAAAGCGGAGAGAGCGGCTCGGGTTTCGGCCGGCTGCCCGATTTGATACTGATCGACGGCGGGGAGCCGCAGCTCGCGGCGGTAAGACCGATTATAAAAAAGCACGGGGTTGATGTCCCGGTATTCGGTATGGTGAAAGACGGAAAGCACCGCACCGACGCGGTTGCGGGAGACGGCGGGAAAATAGAGATCAAAGCGAACCGCCGCGCTTTTACCCTGCTTACGGAGATCCAGAACGAGGTGCACCGTTTCGCCGTCGGCTATCATCACGCTTCGGCGAAAAAGCGCACACTCACATCTTCACTTACCGCCATACCCGGAATAGGCGAAAAGAAAGCCGCCGCGCTGCTTAAATCGTTCAAAACCCTCTCTGCCGTGCGCGACGCCGGGAAAGACGACCTTGCCGCCGTGCCGGGAATTACCTCGCGCGACGCCGAAAACATAGTTGAATTTTTCGCGGGAAAGACCGCCGGCGCACCGTAACGCCCTTTCCGCCGCGGGCGCGCCCCGAAAAACCTTGCGGGCGGGGCCGGGATATGGTATAATACAATATGAATGAGCCCGCGCCCGGATTGTGCGGAGCGCGGATTTTATACGGACAGGGGAACTGTGAATGGGCAAAAAAATTTCGGAACATGTAACATGGGTAGGGAAAACCGACTGGGAATTAAAGCGTTTCCACGGCGACGAACTTTCGACGAACCGCGGTTCAAGCTACAATTCCTATCTGGTGCGCGATAAAAAAACGGCGCTTATCGATACCGTTTGGAAACCGTTCGACCGCGAATTCGTATCGCGGCTCAAACACGAAATCGACCTTAAAACCATCGATTATGTGATAATGGACCATAACGAGATCGACCACAGCGGCGCTCTGCCGGAACTTATGCGGGAAATTCCCGACACGCCGATCTACTGCACGAAACAGGGCGAAGCGATAATCCGCGGGCATTATCATAAAAATTGGAATTTCGTTAATGTTAAAACCGGCGACACTCTGCCGCTCGGCGATACGGAGCTTACCTTCATAGAGGCGCCGATGCTGCACTGGCCCGACACGATGTTCACATTTCTCGGCGGGGATAATATTCTCTTTTCAAGCGACGGATTCGGCCAGCATTTCGCAAGCGAATCGCTTTTTAACGATACCGCGGCCAGCGGGGAGATTTACGCCGAGGCGGAAAAATATTACGCGAACATACTCTCGGTTTACAGCCCGAATGTTCTGAAAAAAATAAATGAGATCGGGGAAATGAACCTCCCGATCGCGATGATTGCTCCGAGCCACGGGGTTATCTGGCGCGAGAATCCGTCGCAAATAATCGAACGGTACGCGCTGTGGGCCGACAGTTATAAGGAGAACCGGATAACGGTTGTTTACGACACCATGTGGAACTCCACCCGTGCGATGGCGGAAAACATAGCCGAAGGCATACATTCCGCCGACCCCGAAGTCACCGTTACGGTGATAAACGCCGCGAAAACCGACAAAAGTGACATCATAACCGAAATTTTCCGTTCAAAGGCGGCGCTTATCGGCTCGCCCACGGTGAATTACGGATGCACCTACGCCGTTGCGGGGCTGCTGGAACTCGTGAAGGGATCGCGGTTCAGGGGCAAAAAAGCGGCCGCGTTCGGCAGTTACGGATGGAGCGGCGACGCGCCGGGGCAAATCGCGGACACGCTCGCGGGCGCCGGGTTCGAAATTGCGGGCGACAGTCTTAAAGTAAAATGGGTTCCCGATGAGGAGGATCTCGAAAAATGCCGCGGGTACGGCGCGGCTTTCGCAAAAAAGCTGCTTGCGGAAGAAAATTCCGGGCAAATAAAAGAAACGGAGACGGTTGAAATGGAAAAATATGTATGTGATGTCTGCGGCTATGTATACGACCCCGCGGTGGGCGATCCCGATAACGGAATTCCGGCGGGAACGCCGTTTGACCGGCTGCCCGACGACTGGCGCTGCCCGCTCTGCAAAATGCCGAAATCGAAATTCAGTAAAGCCGAATAATCCGAGGCTGCCGGTTCGCGGCAGTTCCGCGCGCGCTAACGCCGACTGCCCACGTTTTACCCGCCGGGGTGAACGCGGGTTTTTCGGGCGGCACCGCATAAGACCCGGCGGCGGACAAAACGAACAGCCCGGGAACCACTTTTGCGGTTTCCGGGTTTTTTCGTAAATATGACGGAAAAGATTCCGGCGCGGCGCCCTTATACGAGGGACGCCTTATATGCTGTAATTATAGCCGCCGTTCGCGTTTTTCTGGTCGATAATATCCTGCAATGTGATACCGCTTAAATAGTTGTTTATCACATCGTAAAGCCCCTGCCACACCGGGAGCGTGGGGCAATCCCCTCCGCGCGGGCAAACCACCGGGTTGCTCCCCACACACGACACCGGCGCGAAATCGCCCTCGGTAAGCTGAAGTATCTCCGCCACCGTGCATTTGGCCGGATTCTTAGCCAACATATAACCTCCCCGCGTACCCCTGTTGGCGCGCAGCAAATCGGCGCGGCTGAGGGCGGGGACAATCTGTTCGAGGTATTTTTTCGATACACCCTGCCTTTCCGCCACATCTTTAAGCGCGATAAAGCCGTCGTTCCTGTGCTCCGCAAGATCGATCAGCATTCGCAGGGCGTAACGTCCTTTCGTGGAAATTTTCACGGTAATCAGCTCCCTGTTCCGTATTCCGCGGGTGTGTTCGGTTATACTCTAATAATAACATCAATTTAATAGGTTTTCAAGCGGAGATTTTCCGATCTCCGGCCTGAACCCGGTATTTCCCCGCCGGAACATCACAACTCCCCTCACGGTGTGAGGGGAGCGCGTTTTTATTATCCGTAACGCGGGTTACATTTTGCGCCTTCTGCGGATCGTTACCGCGGCAAGCACGCCGGCGATAATGAGCAGACCCGCGCCAATCGCGATAAAGCCGCCCGCTCCCGCGCCGCCGGTCATCGGCAGGAACGCCGCGCGGGAATTATTGAATCTGAGCTCCGCCGCAGGGGATTTTTCCGGATCGATTTCGCCGCTCACACTGCCGACCCCGTTTTCATCGCGCTGAATTTCAAGCTGCACCGGTTCCGCTCCCGAAACGTCTTCAACGCTTTGCAGATTGTAGCCGTCTCTCTGCGTTTCGGTTACGGTATACCGCGAAACATACGGCACGCCTTTAACGGTGATTTTCTCGCCGTGCTTTAATTCGACCTCGGCGGTGTAAACTCTGGGATCGGAGTCTTCCTTTAATGTCCATGTAACCGTTTCATCGGGCACGGCTTCCCCGTCGCCCGTGCTGCGCTCAACGGTAAGCAGGTTTGGCGTAAACGCATAGTTGAGTTCATCGTCGGAGGGTACGGTAAGGGAAAGTTTGAATGTGAATGTTTTATCCTCCGGGTCGTCGTCAAGCACATTTTTCTCTACCGAAAGCACCCCGGTGTCGGGTACGGGCTTTTCGTTGGTAAAGAACGCCTCGTTTACAACGCTTGTCACTCCGGCCGCATTGCCGTCGCCGCTGAGTTTAATCGTTCCGCTCAGCGTATATGCGTCGTCTCCGCCGCCCTGTACCGGGTAGCCCTCTGCCCGCGTTTCGGTAACGGTGTAGACCGTGCCCGCCGGCAGTCCGTAAATCACCGCCGTTTCTCCGCCTTTAAGCTTAAACGTATAGTTGCCGTCTAGATCGGCGGCCAGCACTTCAAGCTCTTTTATTTTTTCATACTCCGTCGGGGCTGGAGCGCCGTCGTTCGCGGTATCGGTCGCGCCGTGCCAGAAATACAGTGCAGGGCTGTATTCGTCGCCGAACGGCGTTTCCGGCCAGTCGAAGTGAACGGTGTATGTGAATTCAACACCCTTGTCTTTGTCGGTAAGCGGGTAATCGTCGGGCGAGCCCGATACCAGCGTTTTCGCGACCTCGAGCGCGTCGGTATCGTAGGTGTTGGTGTAATGCGCCGACTGTTCGTAGCCGACAGCGGTGGTGCCCGTTGCCGTCAAATCTTCGCCGATAGCGGTTTGCTGATTTTCGCCGGCGCTGTGCGTCCCGGTAAGGAAACGGTAGCCGTTCGCGGCGTCGGCCTTATCCGGCACTTCGGCAAATGTGTATGTGCCACCCGCCGGGATGCCGGTAAACAGCAGACCGTAGCCGGATTTAAGCCGAACAGACGCCTCACCGTCCGTAAAGGTTACGGTTTCCGTCCAGTACACGGTTTCGGTGTTGTAGGGAGTGGTAACGGCAACATCCGCCGAAGAGTATTCGTCGGCCGGTTCCTCAGTGCCGAGGGTAAGCAGTGAAAAATTATTTAATACACCGTAATTTTCATCACCGCCGACCGGCGAGCCGTCTTCATCCTCAAGCCTGCCGTCAACTTCCGCGAAATTGTTGTACTGTTCCTCGGTGAACAGCCATACTTTCGCGGCGGAGAATGCCCGCGAGCCGTCTTCGTTGTCGAGTGCTATGATGTCGCTTTCGTCAACGGGGCCGTATGCGCCGCCGTCCGGGTCGCTCTCGTGCACCTCGGTATTGTGGTAAACGCGCATAACGGTATCGGAGGCGCCGGTGTCGGTACTTCCGGCGTTGGAACCGATAAACACATAGTAAATCGTACCGTCATAGGTTTGCTCGGGATTATCGGCATAAGCGTACTTCGGAACGCCGCCGTCAACGCCCGTCTGGATAACCTGTTTGCCGGCTATGTCAACCATTGCTTTATTGCCGTCGGTGGAAAGCAGGAAAAGTTTTGAATCGAGCAGCAGATCGATATAGTGAATCTGCCTCGCCCATTTCCCGTTTTCGTATTTCACAACCGCCGCGTCGTACTCGCCGGCTCGACCTTTAACGGTTACGGTAAAATCGTACTCTTTGTCGGTATCAATCGGCATACCTTCAAGCGGGGGAACGAGGGTTTTGGTAAGCAGAATTTCGGTATCGGAGACGACGAGCCGCCCGTTGTTGCCGAGGTATGTATCGATTACTATAATATCGTTTTCGAGATCGGTGGCGGAGCTTACCGTCGGCAGATAGTAGGTGTTCGCGGTGCGGGTAACATTCCCCGCGAGGTAGCCCACCGTGAAAGTTTCCGGCTTGTCGGGGAAACGCTCGTTTTTATAATTCGGGTAAGATTGGTAATCACCGCCGCCGGAAGGAACTTCCGCCCCGTCGGGAGTATAATACTCTTTGTCTTTAATTCCGACCGCGCTCGCGAGGCTGCCCACCCGCAGCCCGCCTTTTTTCGCCGCGAGTACCCATGTGCCGTCTTCGGAATACGCCGGGTCATTATCGCAATCGTCCGGGGATTTCAGTGTGCCGTCGTCGTCAAATATATCCGTTTTGCCGATATAATCTTTGCCGCGCGTTTCGTCGCCGGTTTCGGTGTAGGAAAGATAGGGGTATGTCTGCGAATTGTTACCGGAGAGATCGACCCAGCAGAGCATTTCGCCGTTGCCGATGCCCTCGGCGCGATAGGCGGAGCCGAACTCGCTCCCCCGCCGCGCCACGCAGAACCGAATCGGCGTGGCGGTTTTATCTTCGCCTTGCGTCAGCTCGTAAAAATCAATCGGCAGGAAATAATACCCGTCCGACGGGAAAGGATCGGAATCCCCGACGGTTACATCGCTTATGCGGTCGCCTTTAAGCAATACAATATCGCCCTCGGCGGGTGTAACACCCTGCGGCAACTGTTCGCTGATTTGATCCGCCGTGCAGTCAAGATCGATCGCGATTATTTTGCCGCCGAACCCGCCGGGATCGAACTCCGCCGCCTTCGTATCTACCTTCTCCCATACGCCGCCTTTATATTGATACGCATTGAAATACAGCGGCAGAGCGCCCTGGAACACATAGTAGCGGTTATCGCCGGACGGCGAGAAGGATGACGCCGGGTCGCCGTAGGAATATTCCACGCTGGTAGTTACATACTCGGCGTAGCGGTTCTCGGGGTTGTACCAGTTCGAGAAAAACTCGAGGTCGCCGATTTCAAGCCCGCGCGCCTCCGCCGCCGTACCGGTCATAACCTTATTGCCGGCGATGTATTCCCGGCTCACAAGGGCGGTGTTCACCGTGCGGTCGGCGGTGAGCATATCCTCCCGCACGCCGACTTCGTAGAACACCCGCAACGGGAACGAAGCGGCATAGGCAGGGCTGTCTGCCGTCATATTGCTTTCGTATGTCCAACTGCCGTTTTGGCTCTGCGTAAGCGTTACGGTGCGCAGCGGCAGCATATACCTCGGCACATCTATCCACAGCGCCTGGTTGAACGAAACATCGCTCTGCAGCCCGCCGCCGTCGACCACGCCGTCGGTATAATCGCCGGTGTCTTCCACCCATACGCGCAGATCGCTCAGGCGGTAGGCGCCGGGATCGGTATCGAGCACATTGTCGCCGGTTCCGTCGGCGCCGTAAGCTGGGTTCAGCCGCAATTTGCCGAAGTCGTCCGGGTTTTCCGTCACCACGCGGAAAAACGTATACTCGGTGTGCCGCATCTTCATTACCGCTTTATCCTCGGCGGTAACCTCGTCTCTTATGCGGGCGAGGGCGGGAACATAGGTGGCGGCGGTCTCCGCGTTTACGCGGTACACCCAGCCGCCGGACCACGCCGTGCCGTCTTTCGGGGCCGCGCCGTTGCCTCCGTACTCCGCGGTCTCCGGGTCGTCACCTTTGTACCAGCCTTCAAGCAATAAACCGTCGATGTTGCTTTCTTGAACCGATTGTATTCTCGCCTCGTTGAACTCGTAGCTGTAGACTGCGGTGCGGGCGATATTGTACAGTTCGCCGAACAGCAGCAGGCGCGTAACATCCTTAACCTCCATGTATTTGCCCATGGGGTCCATAAACGTTACCGAGTCTTCAACCGCCAGATCGTTTTCGCCCGTAACGGGGGTGAAAATCGGGTGGGTGATAAGCGAGAATATATGATCGAAAATATCCCCCAACTGACCAGATTCCACATCGTAAAAGCCCCTGCTGTATACGATGTTCTTAATCACATCTTCGTTGGTTACGGTAACGTCGAAGTTTTCGTCAGGGTAACCGTCTGCGGCAAGTGGACTAAGTTTAACATTTGACCTATCTATTGTAGCTTCAACTTTTTGCCCACTACGCCAGTTTCCCCACGCCTGCAACATAGCGGTATAAACATCATCCAGCGTATACACGTCGCCTAAAGCGGCATTGCCGAATTTATCGTTATCGTTCCACCAGCCGCCGGTTTCAAGCGAACAATGCGCGGGGTCGAGGGAGGGGTAGAGCCGCATGCGTCCCCACTGCGGAACATGTTCCGCGTCGACGCTTACGGTATAGGTTTGAAGATCGAGCCGCCGATCCTCCTCTATTTTCGATTCGTCCCACCCCGCCGTATAGTGACCGTTCACCGCCGCCGTCATATACGAGGCGGTCATAAGCAATTCAAGTACCGTACCCGATGTACCAAACGGACTGTCATTACTGCTGTAAAACACTCCCGTGTATTCATGCCGGGGCGGCGATGTAAGGCGACCGGTCCCATCCTGCATACCGTCATTGTACAAAGAGGTCACATTCTCCGGCAGATAAACTTTATACCATTCGTCGCCGGCGCCGGGCAGCCTGTGACTGTAGTCTACTTCGTCTAAATTTCCGTTGCCATCGGTTAACCAATTCTCTTTGGCAAAATCCTGATCCGAAATACCCTTTTGATACTTATCCTCATCCTTAAAATTTACTCCATAGTATTTATCCCAGTCTCTCATTTCATTAAACGCGAAATTCGCGCCGCCGTCGGACATTACTATAGCGGCGGGTATGCGGGGAACCGTTACCGATTGTTTAACGCCTGTAAGCGTGTCGGAAAATGTTGTTTCTTTCGTTTCCGCAAGCTGTGAAAGCCCCAGATATATTCCGCCCTGGGTATTTGTGTAATATCCTATATACTGGTTGGCGTATAATTCTTGTGTACCGCTTACTGCATTTTTTAACTCTGTATCTGTTATTGTATCTCTCCGCTCTTCAAAACCTGCGACAAACACGTTTTTATTATGTATGTCTTTAGCACTGTCTTTAAGTTTTTCATCCGTTTGTGCTTGTACACCGGGCAATGCCCTTACTTTTTCGTTCCCAACATTATTGCTGACGGTTTTTTTGAATATCCCGCTTTCATCGGCGTTGTCAAGCGTACTTACCGCATCCCCGTTGTTGCCGTTACTGTCAAATGCATAACCGACATCGTTGCTTGTGCTGTATAAAGCGTGTGACTCCACCGTATAGCAGGCGTCGCGGTTGTTAACCCAATTCCATACATATTCATCTTCACTTTTCTGTGTGGCCTTCAAATCTGCCGGATACCACAATGTTTCCATGCCGCCCACCGAAAGATAGGGGTTGCCGTCTATCCTACCGTAGTGCGCGAGGGGGAGCAGAACCGCCGCGCCGGCGCCGTAGCCGACCACCGCCACCCGGTTGTTTCTGTTCTGCGCCATCAGCGCGTCGATAGTGCCGTTTACCGCTTCGAGCGTTTTCTGTATGCGCGAATTGGCTATGCGATCTTTCATGAGGACACCCGATCCGGGCCACTTTGTTGTATCATCAGGAGATGGCGTATGCCCGCTGTATTTAGGCTGATTGCTGTCGATTCCGTACCTCGTGTCCTGCGCCATTGAGGCGGACATATCGATCACTATAACCAGATCGAGCGGTGAGTTCGGGAACTCGTTCACCGCGAGGGAGGAGCCGAGCGCGCTGAACACCTCAAGGAAATCGGAGCCGAGGGGAATAACGCCGCCGCTCGCCAGCCCGTCAAGCTCTTTGCTTAAAATAAGATTTTTACCGTCAAATATGCGCTCGCCGTTTTTCCCGGTCAGCACTCTCATATATTTGCCGAACGCGAAAACGCTTTTATCGGTCCAAAGCCGGCCGGCGTAGCGGGTGTTTTTAAGCAGGTCGAGCATTTCGAGATAGGTGTCCATCGTCGAAGGGTCGGCCTCGCGGCTCGCGCCGTTCGTTACCGCCCCGGCCTCCTCCGCCGACGCCGGCGCGAAAAACATCACCCCGGCGAACGAGGCGAGCATAACCGCCAGGCAGAGCGCCAGCGCGGCGAACCGCCTCGGCAGCCGCCGTGCTTTCTTTTCCTTCTTTTCTCCGTAATCAGCCGTATTCCGCATTTGCAATTCCTCCGAATCTGGTTAAAGGTTTTTTCGTTTCATCGGCGCGAAACCGTGACAATAAATTATACTTGTTATATACCTCTCATTTTCAAAATCGGATAACATTTTAGCACAAAAAGGCGGATTTTGCAACCTTTTCGCGCGGTTTTTTCGGCGCGGCGTTCCGAATTTCCGCCCACCGGAAATGTAGGTTTTGTTAAAATTGCACAGCCCCCCCCCCCCCCCCCTAAGGGGAGTTATGCCATAATATACACAAAGGCGGAGCGCGCAACCGCCCCGCCCGATAATTTTTTTTTCCCGCTAATCGCCGAACGGGAAGTCGAAGGGGTTGGGATTGTCGCGCCCGTCGCTTTCGGTGCCGCCCGACGATGTTCCGCCGCTCGGCGCGACGGTGGTATAGCTCGAACTGCCTGCGTCGTTCAGCATGGCGGCGGTAAGGGTAACCGTCTGCCCCGATTTCGGTTTATATACGGTTAGTGTAATCGTGTCGCCGGGCTTCGACGCGTCGATTATATCCAGCGCCACCGAACTGTTGGTTATCTCGGTGTTGTTGATATGGGTGATAATATCCCCGGCTTCGAGGCTTTTGCCGTAAAGATCGCTTTCCGCCGATATTTCGGCGACCTGCAGCCCCGCCGGACAGCCCGCCACCTCCGCCGACACGAGATCGACCGCGGTATACGAGATGCCGAGCCTCGCCCGCCCCTCGACATGGCCGTGGTTTATAAGCGAATCCGCTATTTTCACCACGGTGTCGGATGGGACGGCGAACCCGATACGGTCGTATGTGTCGCCGACGATTTTCGACGATGTGATGCCCACAACCTGCCCGTAAAGGTTGAGCAGCGCCCCGCCCGAATTGCCGGGGTTAATCGCGGCGTCGGTTTGAATAAGCCTTACCGAATACGATGTGGAGGCCGATGTAATCCTGCGCCCCACCGAAGAGACGGTTCCACTCGTCATAATCGCCTTCTCGTAAACGCCGGCGGGGTAGCCTATCGTTATAACCTCTTCCCCAACGGCAAGGTTCTTATCCGCCGCGAAAGTGGCTTTTTTCAGACCCTTCGCGTCGGTTTTAAGCACCGCTATATCGCTCCGGCTGTCTCCCGCGACGTAAACGGCGTTGTATATCTCGCCGGATGAAGTGCATATTTTGAATTTCGGCTTGGGAATATCGGCGTAAATATGATCGTTGGTTACGATATAGCCGCTGTCGGTATACACCACTCCGCTCGCCTGCGCGGGGGAATACCGGGTGCTGTCGGTGTAAACCATGATCCCCACAACCGAGGAAACACAGTCGCCGTATACCTCCTGCGCCTCGCTCAATTTGCCGCCGGACGGTTTCCCGGCGAGGGGGGTGTTCACCGTATTGTCCGCCCGGTCGGAAATCCGCCCCGAGATCAGATACGCCGCCGATACAATCAGCGAGAGCGAGAGCACCGCCGCGAGTACGATTACAAACACGCGGAACCCGGTGTTTTTCGCGGGCTTTTTCGGCGGATTCAAATCGACATAAACCGCCGGCGCGGGTTCGGTTCTGCTGCTTTCGTATTCCACGGTATGCTCGCCCCGCCCGGGATCATCATTAGGCTCTCCTCCCGCCGGCGCGGGTTCGGTTTCCGCCGCCGCGGTCGCGGGTTCGGCAATCCCGGGCTGTTCCTGCTCCGGCGCCGCGTCCGCGGGTATGTCCGCCGCGTTCGTCGCCTCGTCGGCCGGCAGTTCCTCCCCGGCAACCGCTCCCGGGTTCCCGCCGGCGCTTTCCTCCGCCGGCGCGGGTTCGGTTTCCGCCGCCGCGGTTACGGGTTCGGCGCTCCCGGGCTGTCCCGGCTCCGGCGCCCCGTCCGCGGGTATATCCGCCCCGTTTGCCGCCTCGTCGGCCGGCAGTTCCTCCCCGGCAACCGTTCCCGGATTCCCGCCGGCGCTTTCCTCCGCCGGCGCGGGTTCGGGTTCCGCCGCCGCGTTTG
>CAZRRV010000035.1:0-15770 GCA_964602735.1 uncultured Eubacteriales bacterium | reverse complement strand
TCTACGCCGCGTACGGGGTTAAAAGAACCTACGGCTGCGAAGTGCAGAAAGACGATTCCAAACTTGTCGATGATACGCAGGATTTCGGGTCGGTTGAATACGGCTATACACCGACGGCGGTTAAACTTAAACTGAAGAATACCGGCAACACAGCCCTCAAAGATGTGGGCGTAGGCAATTCGCTTGTGCATTTTGAGGTTAATCTCGACAAAACAAATATAACCGAGCCGGACAGCACCCTTGCGGGGCAAGCGGAGGCTGACTTAACCATAACCCCGGTAGCCGGACTCGCCGTCGGGGAATACTCCGAGGTTCTGCTCGTAGGCCCCCGCTCCGTCGGCTTCCTGCGCATAACCGTTAAAATAACCGTAATGCCCAAAGAAGTAAAGATAACACCCGCAACAATAACCAAATCATACGGCGAAACGAAAAGCGCCGGCGATGTTGTTGATGTTAAGGTTGATGCTGAGGGCGTGAATTACAATCAGTTAGGCGTAACTCTGGGCAGCGACGGTTTTGCCGCCACGGCGAATGCGCAGGATGCTCTATACGAGTATAAAATCGAATCGGCCACCAATACCAATTATAAAGTGGAACTTGCGGAAGGCACGGGAGTAAAAGTCAATAAAGCGAAGCCCACCGGCGTAGTTACCGCATCGCCGGTAACCAAAGGGCAGAATTTAAGTGATTCTGCGCTGTCCGGCACTTTCAAAAATCCCCATAAACTCGAATGGATCGTTCCAGGTACACTGACTTGGAACGACAGCGATACAGCATTGACCGCATCGGGGCAACATAACTGGAAATTCACCCCGAGTGACGATGTGAAGAACAATTATGAGGAAGTTACAGATACCACCTATGTTGTGGTAAATGAGTATAATAACTCCACTCAAGTTACCCCCGTCGACGGCGACGGCACAAGCTTTACTTTCGTTTACGACGGCAAAGAACACCCGCTCGAATTCAAAACCGACCGCCCGCCGGAAGTGGGCGGGAAGATAACGGTTGAGTATCAGCTTAACGGCGCCGGCGATCGCGTCACAGATGCCCCCGTCAACGCGGGAACATATACCGTGTATGCCTATGTTGAAGCGAACCCCGATAAGTCTTACGGTCCCGGCCTGTTCGAGGGTCAGCTTATTATCGAACAGCGCGAGGTACAGGTTGCTTTAACAGTAACAGAAAAGCCTTATAACGGCAAAACCGAAGCGGAAATTACCGCCAGGGTTACAAACACGGTAAATAACGATGATGTAAAGGTAACCGCGACCGGAACATTCGCCGCCGCGAACGCCGGAAATGGCATAAACGTTACCGTAACGAGCCTCACCCTCGACGGCGCGGCCAAGGATAATTACAAACTCCCGGCTCTTCCGCTGCACACTGCCGGCAACATTGCCCCCGCGCAAGTTACGCTTGCGCAGAAAGGCAACGCATTTACAAAGGAATACGGCGAACTGAAAGTTTTAACCGCCGATGATTTAGAGGTTAACGGTTTGCAGAACGAAGAACCCGCTTCGCTGCTCGCGCTGCAGTTCGAGTGTGCCGGGTTCGATCCGTCCGCCGATGTGAGAGAAGAGGCCGGGAAATACTATGATATAACCGTTACCTCCGATAATCCGAATTATACTTTAAGTTATGATAAAGAGCAATTTCGGCTTAAGGTCACAAGAACCGCCCCCGTTCTCGGCGGCGTGAGCGCCGGTTACGGGTACAAAACTGGAACTCTTAAAGATGTAACTCTTTCCGGCGAGTTTATAAACCCGCATAACAACGCGCCGGTAGCCGGAACATTCGCGTGGCAAAATCCCGAACATACATTCGGAGAAAACAATACCGAAAATTGCACATGGGTATTTACCTTGGATAAGTCGATGACGGCAAATTACAAACCGCCCGTACCGAACACCGGGGAAGTAGCAATAACGTTGCTTGAAAATATACCGATCGCGATAACCGTTACGCCCGTTGAGACTACATATAGCGGGAAGCCGGTAGAATACAAGGCGTTTAACATTGACAATAACGAAACCGGCGTAATTCCCGATGGAATTACCGTTAAAGTGGAATATCAGCTCGTAACCGGCGGAAAACCCGATCCCGATGCTTACGGTGAAAACGCTCCGACCGACGCGGGCAGTTATTCCGTAAAGATAACCGCCACACCCGAACAGTCGGGACAGGGAAAAGCGGAAAACTCGGTTGAGGTCGCGCTGACGATACTTCCCGCCGCGCCGGGTCTCCCCGTGTACGACGCCAATCTTCAGGCTGTCGAGGGTACGCCCGCCGAGGAAATTCCCATGCTCGAAGGCTTTAAGTATCCGACAGATCTCAACGGCGAACCGCTCGAAGGCACTTTTGCCTGGGATGCCGCCGGTTCGACGGTAAACGCCGACGGAAGCGTATTCAATTACACGTTTACTCCCGCCAATCCCAATTATTCGAACGTTAAAGGCAGCGTAACCGTTGATTTAGCGCCCGATACCCGCGAAATCTCCGCCGTAGTTTACAATCTCCCGAATGCCGACGGGTACGACGATTACGCGGTTGTGAATATCTCGGAAAGCGGCCTTGCCGCCGGAGAGACGGTTGTGTTCTATACAACAGCCGAATGTGTAAATCCCGAGAGCGAGCCTTATACCGTCACCGCCGACGATATTACAAACGGCACGGTTAAAATCATGCTCGACGGCGACGCCCTCTCCTCCGAAACCGGCGGAGAAATCTTCGCGAAAATCGCCAGCAGTCAGAAAGATGTCGCGAACAGCGTATCGTACCCAGTGGAACTCGGATTCACCGTTCCGGAAACGTATAAAATTTTCGATATAGTTCCCGAGCACGATATTATCACCGCCGAAGTACCCGAGATATACGGGGATATGGTAGACGGCGACGCCGTGTTTACCCTCGAGGGCGAAGATTATGTCACGAAAGGTGAAGTACAAGGACTTTCCGCCACATTCGAATTTAAGGCGGAGGGAACCACAAAGCTTAATGTTACCGTAAATTTCAAACACCCCGACAGCGAACGCGAACCCGACGGAATAATCTCGGTAACGAAAACCGTAACCCTTATAAGCGAAAAGCATACCCACAAGGGTGTTCTCGTGCCCGAGAAAAAGCCCACCTGCACCGAAGACGGCAACATCGCTTACTATGTTTGCGAGTGCGATACGTGGTTCTCTGACGAGGCGTGTGAGCATGAGATTGAAGATCACGCGAGCGTAATTTTGAAGGCGACGGGGCATAAACTTACCCATGTAGAAGCCAAAGAGGCCACTGCGGATACCGACGGGAATATCGAGTACTGGTACTGCGAGAACTGCGGCAAATACTATAAAGACGAAAACGCGACGCAGGAAATTTCTCAAAGCGACACCGTTATCCCCGCCACCGGCGAAACGGGAACGGCGCCGGGCGTGGGAGGCAATACCGAAAGCGGAGCGCAGAGCCCGCAGACCGGCGATAACAGAGCGCTGGGTATGTGGCTTACCGTTTTGGGCGCGAGCGCGCTCGCTCTCATCGGTTGCGTAACGCTCGGCAGGCGCCGGAAATCCCGGAAATAAACGGTACCGGCATTTAAGCGGGGGCGCTTAACAGCCCCCGCTTTTCGTATAAGGATATTCCGTATGAATTCCCGGCGCGGGATTTTCGGCAGTGGTTTGCCGTCTCCCCGCGGCAAAACGCGGTAAAATGGAAAGATATAATATACGCGGCGGAGACGGAACGCGGGGAATGTTGCCCGTACCGCCGCGGGGGAGGGCGCGGGCTTTGAATACATTGCGGTTAAAAGAGCTGCTTGCCGGCTATAAAAAAGATTTTCCCGAACGCTGGCGGAACGAAAAATACAGATGGGAGGCCATACGGTGCTTCCGCGACAACTGGGACGCGACCGCCCCGGATTTTGCGGAAATGCTACGCCGTTCGCTTGAAAAAACCGGCTCCCTGCTGGCGTCGCCGAACAGTTTCCCGCGCAGTATGATTGTGGCTTTCGCGAACGCGGCGGAGGCGGAAACCCGCGGAATGTTCGCCGCTCTTTACGATGAAAGCGCAGATGTATACGGGAGGATAAAAGCGTTTGTCGAACATTCCGGCGCGATGCTTGAAAAATACGGCAACGGAGCCGCGGGTCATTATCAGGACGGGCATTCCGCGAGCGTGTATCTCTGGCTGCGGTACCCCGATAAATATTATATATACGATTATCACGACGCCGCCGGCGCCGCCGCGGCTTTGGATCTCGGCTGCGCGCCCGGAGAAAACGATTGCGCCGGGAATGTGCGGGCGGCTTTTTCGCTTTACGACGCTATCTGCGGCGAACTGAAACACGACGGCTCGCTTGCGGAACTGCTCCGTTCGCAGCTTGACGGCGGCTGCTATCCCGACCCCGAACTTAAAACCCTGACCTGCGATTTTGCGCGGTACATAAGTTCCGTCTGCGCAGTGTTGGGCGACCGGCGTGTATTCGCGGCGGGGGAAGACGGCGCGCCGGAGGAACCGGCGCCGCCCGATTACAGTCCCGGGCTTACGGTTGAAGACTGGTGCGCTCTCCTCGGCGACGGCGAGGTGTTTGACGGGCGCGGCCTTGAAATAATGCGCCGTATGCAAGATTGCGGCGGGCAGGCGACGTATGCTTTCCTTGCGGAAAAATACGGGGAGACACGGGATTTTTACCGCGACGGTTCGCTCACCCTGGCAAAAAGAATCGTAAAGAAAACCGGCTGCCCGGTTGACGTGCGGAGCGCCGGCGATGACCGCCGGCTGCGGGTTCTGTATATCACCGAAAGCACCGCTGACGGCGCCGGTACCGTGAAATTGCGCGACGAACTGGCAAAGGCGCTGGAACGCGTCGATTTAAGCGGCGTGCCGCTTTACTCACGGTCGGAGTGCGGAGCCGCGCCCCCGGAACCGTACACCAAAGCAGATTTTCTCAGCCAGGTTTATATGGCGGAAGAGCGGTACGAAACGCTTGTCGCGCTTCTTAAAGAGAAGCAAAACATAATTCTTCAGGGTGCGCCGGGGGTAGGGAAGACCTACACGGCGCGGCGGCTCGCGTGGTCGCTCACGGGCGTAAAAAACGATAAAGACCGCGTCTGTCTTGTGCAGTTCCATCAAAGTTATTCATACGAGGATTTTGTTATGGGCTATAAGCCCGCCGCCGACGGTTTCGTGCTGAAATACGGCGTTTTCTACACTTTCTGCGAAAAAGCGCGAAGCCGCCCCGATGAGAATTTTTATTTTATAATCGACGAAATCAACAGGGGCAATCTCGGTAAAATCTTCGGCGAACTGCTGATGCTTATAGAAAAAGACTATCGCGGGGAAACCGCCGTTCTCGCGTATAACGGGCAAAAATTCTCAGTGCCGGAAAACCTGTATATCATCGGTATGATGAACACCGCCGACAGAAGTCTCGCAATGATCGATTACGCGCTGCGGCGCCGGTTCGGCTTTTTTGAAATGGAACCCGGATTTGATACCGCGGGATTCGCGCGCTATCAAAAAGAGCTGAACAGCAAACGGTTCGACGCCCTTATAGAAAAAGTGAAAGAGCTTAATCGGAAAATCGCCGGCGATCGTTCGCTCGGGAAAGGGTTCTGCATAGGTCACAGCTGTTTCTGCGGGAAAACGGCGAACAGCTGTACCGACGAATGGCTGCGCTCGGTTGTGGAATTCAATATACTGCCCACGCTTTCCGAATACTGGTTCGACGATGGCGACGAACTGCGCCGGTGGGAAGACATTCTGCGCGGAGTGTTCAAATGATCAGGGACAAAAGCATTCTCATAAAAAATATATATTATATGCTTTCGTACGCCTTTACATCGCTTAAAGAGGAAGACGGAGGGAAGATAGCGGCGGAAAAGTTTGAAAACATTCACAATCTGTTCGCCGCGATACTCGCCTCCGGGACGGCGCGCCTGTTAAAGCGGGGACTGTACCGCGAATACGGGACGCGTACCGGCGATCTTGCCGTCGCGCGCGGCAGGATCGATATGGCGGGAACGTTAAAGAACCGCGCGGAGAGAAAGCGCCTGCTTTCGTGCGAATATGACGAACTTACCGAAAACAATCTGCCGAACCGCATACTGAAAACCGCGGCCATGCTGCTGCTGCGGCACGGCGGTGTTGACGAAAAGTACAAAAGCGAGCTTAAGAAAGCCATGCTGTTCTTTTCGGCCGTTGACGAAATCGACCCCGCGCGAATCCGATGGGCGGATGTACGCCTCGGCAGGAACGGGCGCGGTTACCGTATGCCGCTCGGCGTGTGCCGGTTGATTTTCGAGGGGATGCTGCCGTCCGACGGGGCGGGAGACCGTTACCTTTCGTCTTTTACCGACGAGGGCAGCATGAGCCGCCTTTACGAAAAATTTATTCTGGAATATTATATCAGAGAGCACCCCGAACTGCACGCCGCGGCGTCGCAGATCCCGTGGGCGCTGACGGGCGGCGGAGACGCTCTCCTCCCGGTTATGCAAACCGACGTAACCCTTTCAAAGGGCGGGAAAGTGCTTATTATCGACGCGAAATACTATACTCACAGCACCCGGTCGCGGTACGGCGCCCACACTCAGCACTCCGGGAACCTGTATCAGATTTTCACCTATGTAAAAAACAAGGAAGCGGAGCTCGGAAGCGTCCCTCATACGGTTTCGGGAATGCTTTTGTACGCGGCGACGAACGAAGACGTGCAGCCCGACGGCGAATATACGATGAGCGGAAACAGGATAATTGTCCGCACGCTCGACCTGAACCGTGATTTTTCGGAAATATCCGCCGCCCTCGACGGCATCGTAAACGGATATTTCCGGGAATAACGGGTTGCCGCGCTCGGATGATAAATTGGAAATATCCCTTTGCGGCAGAACATCGGAAAATGATGCCGGAGGGTGGTTCGGTATGGGAAAGTGATTTTCCCGGATATAATCGCCGCGGCGCAAAACGGTCCGAAAAGCGGAAAATCCGATTTTGCCGTTGCCGGGTGTAAGAAAAACTTGCAATTTAGCGCTGTTTGCGTTACAATTTTATGAGGCGGCGGCGCAATGCAAATAATGCGATTTAGCGATGTACCGCTGGGAATAAAAAAATACCGATAGGGAGTGCTTGAAATGACCGCGTTCAACAAGAAAACAATCGACGATGTAAATGTTAAAGGCAGGCGCGTTCTGGTGCGCTGCGACTTTAATGTTCCCATGAAGAACGGCGTTATTACGGACGAGAACCGAATAAACGCCGCTCTGCCGACAATCCGCAAACTTTCCGAAGAGGGCGGGAGGATTATTCTCTGCTCGCACCTCGGCAAACCGAAGGGCGAACCGAAACCGGAACTTTCGCTGGCGCCGGTCGCGGAACGGTTGTCGGAAAAACTGGGCAAAAAAGTTGTTTTCGCCGCCGATGATAATGTGGTGGGAGAGAATGCGAAAGCCGCCGCCGCCGCGCTTAAAGACGGCGATATAATGCTTTTGCAGAACACCCGTTATCGCGCCGAGGAGACGAAGAACGGCGAGAAATTTTCCGAAGAGCTGGGCTCGCTCGCCGATGTGTTCGTAAACGACGCTTTCGGGGCCGCGCACCGCGCCCACTGCTCGACGGTCGGCGTCGTGAAATACGTTAAAGAAGCGGTATCCGGCTACCTTATCGCGAAAGAACTTAAATATTTGGGCGGAGCGGTCGACAATCCGGTGCGCCCGTTCGTTACGGTTCTGGGCGGGGCCAAAGTCGCCGATAAGCTTTCGGTTATCGAAAATCTTCTCGATAAGGCCGACACCCTGATAATCGGCGGCGGTATGGCATACACATTTCTTGCGGCGAAAGGATACGGGGTGGGCAAAAGTCTGCTCGACAGCGAAAAAATCGATTACTGCGCCGAGATGCTGCGCAAAGCCTCGCAAAAAGGCGTTAAACTGCTCCTGCCGGTCGACTGCGTTGCGGCCCGCTCTTTCCCCGACCCGATCGACGCTCCGATTGAGGTGTTTACCTTCGATGCCGACAAGATCCCGGACGATATGATGGGGCTCGACATAGGGCCGGCCACGGCGGAAATGTACGCGAATGAGGTAAAATCCGCGAAAACGGTAGTCTGGAACGGGCCCATGGGGGTATTCGAAAATCCGACATTGGCAAAAGGTACGACGGCGGTGGCGAAAAGCCTTGCCGAAACCGACGCGGTAACGATAATCGGCGGCGGCGATTCGGCGGCGGCGGTAAACACTCTCGGTTACGGCGACCGTATGACCCATATTTCCACGGGCGGCGGCGCGTCCCTCGAATTTCTGGAGGGAAAAGAACTGCCCGGCATCGCCGCGCTTAACGACAGATAACGAACGGGTATAATCCGAAAAGGGAGATTAACATGAATAAAAAACTCCGCCCCGCGCTGATAGCGGGAAACTGGAAGATGAACAAAACGCCCGCCGAGGCGGCGAAACTGATCGGCGAAATCAAACCCCTTGTGAACGGCGCCGGTTGCGGCGTGGCGGTGTGTGTCCCCTTCGTTGATTTGGAGAGCGCGATTGAGGAAACGCGGGGAACGCAGATAAAGATAGGGGCGCAGAACTGCCACTACGAGCAAAGCGGCGCTTTTACGGGCGAAGTATCTCCCGCCATGCTGGCCGAAATGGGCGTAGAGTATGTTATCATCGGGCATTCCGAGCGCCGCGCATGGTTCGGGGAAACCGACGAAACCGTTAACAAACGCCTTACCGCGGCGTTAAGAAACGGGCTTAAGGTGATTCTCTGCGTGGGGGAAACGCTTGAACAGCGTGAAAACGGCGTTACCGCCGAACTCACCGCAATGCAAACGAAAATCGCGCTGAAAGGAATTTCGGCGGAACAGCTTAAAAATGTTGTCATAGCGTACGAACCGGTGTGGGCGATAGGCACGGGCAGAACCGCGACAGCCGCGCAGGCGGATGACGCCTGCGGAGATATTCGCAACACTCTGGCGGGTATTTACGGCGATGAAACCGCCAAAAGCGTTACCATACAGTACGGCGGTTCCATGAACGCCGGGAACGCCGGAGAGCTGCTTTCAATGCCGAATGTCGACGGCGGGCTTATAGGCGGCGCCTCGCTTAAGGCGGACGATTTCGCCGCCATCGTGCGCGCGGCAGGCAGATAAAAACACGGAAAGGCACAATATGAAACAGCCGCTTGTTCTTATAATTATGGACGGGTTCGGAATTAGCCCGCAAAAAGAAGGCAACGCCATTGCCGCCGCGCGAACCCCCCGCCTCGATGAACTGTTCGCGAAATATCCGGTCACGCAAATCGGCGCGTCCGGCATGGATGTCGGGCTGCCCGAAGGGCAAATGGGCAACAGCGAAGTAGGCCATACCAATATCGGCGCCGGCAGGGTGGTCTACCAGGATTTGACCCGCATTACGAAATCAATCGGCGACGGCGATTTTTTCAACAATGATGTACTGCTTGACTGTATGCGATCGGTGAAAGACGGCGGCGGAGCGCTGCATCTGATGGGCCTTGTCTCCGACGGAGGGGTGCACAGCCACAATTCGCATCTCTACGCCCTGCTTGAAATGGCGAAAAGGCAGGGGCTTGAAAAAGTTTACATTCACGCGTTTTTAGACGGACGGGATGTTCCCCCCACATCGGGAACGGGATATTTGCGCGAACTGATTGAAAAAACGGAAGAAATCGGAATCGGCAAAATCGCGACGGTGGCGGGTCGGTATTACGGAATGGATCGCGATACACAATGGGGGCGTGTCGAAAAAGCCTATCGCGCGATTACGCTGAAAGAGGGAATACAGGCGGACGATCCCGTTTCGGCGGTTGAACGGTCTTACGAAACACGCGACGCCGACGGCAAGCCGATAACCGACGAATTTGTAATTCCCACCGTCTGCGAGGGCGGGGAACCCGTAAAAGACGGCGACGGCGTTGTGTTTTTCAATTTTCGGCCCGATCGCGCGCGTGAAATTACCCGCGCGTTTGTCGATCCTGATTTTAACGGGTTCCGGCGCGACGACTGCCGCCGAACAGTAAATTTCGTTTGTATGACGGAATACGATGCCGCAATGCCGAATGTACGGGTGGCTTTCGCGCCCGAGGCTCTGTCGATGACGATGGGCGAAACCCTTTCAAAAAACCGTATGACGCAATTACGCATTGCCGAAACCACAAAATACGCACATGTAACGTTTTTCTTCAACGGCGGGGAGGAAGTGAAATTCCCCGGAGAAGATCGGATCCTTGTGCCGACCCCCGATGTCGCTACTTTCGATCTGAAACCCGAAATGAGCGCCTATCCGGTTTGCGATAAGGTTTGCGAGGCTGTTGAAAGCGGAAAGTACGATGTTGTAATTCTCAATTTTGCCAACTGCGATATGGTGGGGCACACCGGGATTTTCGACGCGGCGGTAAAAGCCGTCGAAACCGTTGACGAATGCGTCGGGCGGGTGGTCGATTCGGTGTTGAAAATGCGCGGAAGCGCGATTGTCACCGCAGATCACGGCAACGCCGATAAAATGGTCGACGACGACGGCACGCCTTTTACGGCGCATACAACCAATCCCGTGCCGTTTTGCGTAATCGGCTATCCGTGCCGGCTCAGGGAAGGCGGTCGGCTTTGCGACATATCGCCTACGATGCTGCAAATTCTGGGATTGCCGCAGCCGCGCGAAATGACGGGCCGCAGCCTTATCGGAGGAACGCCGTGAATATCCGTTACGCGCACAGAATTGAGGAGCTTAAACCTTCGGCAATACGCGAAATGCTTAAAATAAACGGCGATATTATTTCATTCGCGGCAGGCAACCCATCGCCGCGGGCTATACCGTACCGTGATATTTTAAGGATCGCGAACGAAATTTTAAGCGAACAGCCCATTGAGGCTTTGCAATATTCCATAACCGAGGGCTACGGCGAACTGCGGGATTATCTGCGGGATGATCTGAAACGCCGTTGGCGGATAGGCGACGCGGGCGACGATATTATTATTACATCCGGCGCACAACAGGTGATGGAACTTTGCGCGAAGGCGATGTGCGACGAGGGCGATGTCGTAATTTGCGAAGAGCCGAGTTTTATAGGGGCGCTTAACGCTTTCCGTTCGTACGGCGCGAGGCTTGCGGGGGTGCCGGTCGATAAAGACGGAATGAATACCGATATTCTCGAGCAAAGACTCAAAGAGGAACCGCGCGCCAAATTTATTTACACCATACCGAATTTTCAAAATCCGACGGGTACATGTCTCTCGCCGGAAAGGCGGAAGAGAATGCTCGATCTTGCCCGCGAGTACGATTGTATGATAATAGAAGACAATCCGTACGGCGAACTGCGGTTCCGCGGGGAGGATATTCCCTGCATAAAATCATTCGATACGGATAACAGGGTTGTTTATGCGGGATCGTTTTCGAAAATCATCTCGCCCGGCCTGCGAGTAGGCTATTGCCTTGCCGACGCATCGCTTACCGCGAGACTTACCGCCTGCAAACAGGTGAGCGATGTGCACACGGGCGTGATAAACCAGATGATATGCTACCGTTTCCTGAAGCAGACGGGATATAAAGAGCATCTGATCCGGAACCGTGAAATCTACCGCGAAAAGGCGGATTTAATGAAAGAATGCTGCGATCGTTTTCTGCCGGATTACGCTACGGTTTATCCCGTAAGCGGCGGAATGTTCATGTGGGTTGAACTGCCGCCGCGGTTCGACGCGGCGAAACTCTGCGCCGAGCTTCCCGCGCGGGGGGTGGCGGCGGTGCCGGGCAACACATTTTCCGCCGATCTCTCGAGCCGCACATGCTGTTTCAGGCTTAATTACGCCACTCCGTCGGAAGACGAAATCGAACGGGGAATTAAAATCATCGGCGAGGCGATAGCCGAAACCGACCCGGCGGGCGGTCGATAAGGCGGAGTATAACGGCGGCGTTCACATAAAAACCCGGTTTTTTTGATGTTAGCGGAGATTTTGAAAAATACGCGCCGCGGAACCGCGGGCGCGCACAGAACGGGTTGCCGTAACGGTTAACTGCTTTGGAATTACCTAAACGAAAGCGGACGGAATATGGGAAAACGCGAAAGAGTTTTAACGGGATTTCAGCCGAGCGGGATGCTTACCCTCGGCAATTATCTGGGCGCACTTAAAAACTGCGAGATTATGCAGAATGAATTCGACTGTTTTTTTATGGTCGCGGATTTGCACGCTTTGACGGTTCGCGTTGACCCCGCCGAACTGCGCGAACGGATTTACACTACCTGTGCGCTTTATCTCGCCGCGGGGCTCGACCCCGGCAAATGCGTGCTGTTTATACAGTCGCGGGTAGGGGCGCATGCGTTGCTTTCGTGGATACTGAGCTGTTATACGCAGTTCGGGGAACTCGCGAGAATGACGCAGTTCAAGGATAAATCCCGTTCGCACGCCGATAATATAAACGCCGGGCTTTTCACATATCCCGACCTTATGGCGGCGGATATTCTCCTGTACGATGCCGATTATGTCCCGATAGGCGAAGATCAAAAACAGCATCTTGAGCTTACGAGGGATATTGCGGAGCGTTTCAACCGTCTTTACGGAGATGTGTTTACCGTTCCGAAACCTTTTTTGGGTAAATCCGGGGCGAGAGTGATGTCGTTGCAGGATCCGACCAGAAAAATGTCAAAATCCGATGCGAACCCGAACGCTTATATAAGCCTTATCGACACGCCGGACGATATTATGCGCAAATTCAAACGGGCCGTAACCGATTCCGGAACGACAGTTTCAACAGGCGAAGGGCGGTACGGGATAAACAATCTTATATCAATTTACTCGGCCGTTACCGGCAAAACCCCCGCTGAAATCGAAAACGAATTTGAAGGCAGAGGGTACGGGCAGTTCAAAACCGCCGTCGCCGAATCGGTAATCGAGATACTGCGCCCCGTGCGGGAAAGATATTTCGAATATATTGAAGATAAAGGCGCGCTCGAAACGGTTTTCCGTGGCGGAGCGGAAAAAGCCGCGTCGGTTGCGGAAAAGACCGTTTCGCGGGTTATGAGCAAACTGGGATTTGTACGGTAATGGCGGCGGATTTCTTTTCCGGCACGGCGGGCAACGAAGGTGTAAAGCGGAGGCTTTCGGCGCTGATAGCCGCCGGCAGGGTTCCGCACGCCGTGTTGTTCGAGGGCGAAAAAAACGCCGGTAAATTCACCCTTGCGAAATCGCTGGCCGAAATTCTGCTGTGCAGTAAAGGGACAGGCTGCGGGGTATGCCGGAACTGCAGGCTCGCCGGGTCGCTGAACCACCCCGATTTATTGATTTACGAGCCGGAAAAAAGCGTGTTCCCTGTGGATACCGTGCGGCGCATAAACGCCGACGCGGCGCTCAAACCCTTTTCGGCCGCGGTTCGTGTGATTATACTTAAACACTGTGAACTGATGACGCCGGAAGCCCAGAACGCTTTTTTGAAGACGCTGGAAGAGCCTCCGCCGACCGTGCGGTTTATATTGCTTACCCGGAGCGCGAATGCGTTGCTCGACACCGTACGCTCCCGCTGCGTCTCTTTTCTGCTTACGGTTCCCGGCGGAAATGCCGGAGACGAAACGCCGTATGATTTCGCCCGAATATTGCGTCTGGCCTCCGGCGGCAGGGAGGCGGATTTGCAGGCTGAGCTTTTCCCTTTAAGCAAAGAGAAAGACCGGCAGGTAATACTCGATTTCTTCGGGAGGTTATGTGAATTCATTGCGCGGGCGGCAAGAGACGCGGCTGATAACGGCGGGCGGGAGTACGGATTTACCCCCGCCGCGCTGTCAAGGCTTTACTACGCCGCCGAGAAAACGGCCGCCGCGATAAAGCAAAACGGGAACAAACCGTTGCTGTTTTCCCTTTTCTCCGCGGAGGCGGTGCGTTGCGGTACGGGAAAATGATCGGGAAACGCCTGAAAGCGAAAGCGCGGGATCCCGGCCGCAGGAACGGTGTTACGGGTTATAAACAGGCGAAAGGAGAATTGCCGCGGCGCGGCAGGATATACCATGGATGAAGTTATTACGGTGCGCTTTCACAATGAAAGCCGCGCATATACATTCGACCCGAAAGATTACCGCTTTTCGCGGGGGGATAAAGTAATAGTGGAAACGGCGCGCGGAATTGCTCTCGGCGAGGTTGCCGACGGCAACCGGCCCGCGACCGGGGAAGATTCAAAGCGCGACATACGCCCCGTTTTGCGACCCGCTTCCGACGATGATCTGGAACGCGGCCGAAAAAACGCCGAGCGAGAAAAAGAAGCCGCGGAGGTATGCCGGGAAAAGATAAAGCAGCACCATTTGGCCATGAACCTTGTCGATGTCGAATCTCTGTTCGACGGCAGTAAGCTTATGTTTTATTTTACCGCGGGCGAGAGAGTGGATTTCAGGGCGCTTGTAAAAGATTTGGCCGCCAGATTCCGCGTCCGTATCGAAATGCGGCAGGTCGGCGTCCGCGACGAAGCCAGAATCATCGGGGGTCTGGGAATATGCGGGCAGCCGTTCTGCTGTTCGCGGTTTACGGCGAATTTTCAGCCTGTTTCCATAAAGATGGCGAAAGAGCAGGGTCTGTCGCTCAATCCTTCGAAGATTTCCGGGAACTGCGGCCGTCTAATGTGCTGTTTGCAGTACGAGCAGGACAGTTACGCGAAACTTCTCGAGATCACGCCGAAAACGGGTTCCGCCGTTATGACGGAAAGCGGCGAGGGTATCGTAACCGACTGCAACCTGATCAGCGGTATGTTAAAAGTCAAGCTGAAAAGCAACGAAATAGCTCCGATTGAGGTTCACCGCGATAAGGTAACGCCGCTGCGCGACGGAAAAGGTAAGTCCGAAAAAAGCCGTTTTGAGCCGCAACCGCCGAACGATCGCCGAAAAAACAAAAAAAGCACTTGACAAACGCCGTTCGGCAATATACTATATTTCTTAATCACAAACAACGGGCGGTGTCGGTAACGGCGCCGTCTGCGGTGATATATAAAGAGGAGGATTTATGCTATGGTTTTTGAAAAAGTCCGTTCCATAATTTGCGAACAGTTGGGGATTGAGGAAGACAAAGTTACGCTTAAATCGAATATTACCGATGATTTGGGAGTCGACAGTATCGATATCGTCGATCTTGTTATGTCGCTTGAGGATGAATTCGAGCTTGAAATGTCCGATGATGATATTTCAAAAGTGAAAACCGTCGGCGATATTGTGGATTATATCGAGTCGAAACGGGAACAGTAACCGGCCCTTTACAGAACAGGCAAAGGCGACGCCGCGTGATATTGCCGCGCACACGCACGGTAATGTTTACGCGGCGCCGCTTTATATCGGCGCCCTGTTGATGCCGAAGCACCGGTACCCGGAGGGAAAACAGGTGGGAAGAACAATAACCGAGAAAATTATCGAAATGTTTGAAAGCCGTCTTATCGAAGAGGAGAAAAGCGAAAACACAATCGAAAAATATCTGCGCGACATACGCGCGTTCGCAAAGTTCGCGGGCGGGAAAGAAATTACGAAAGAAAAGGTAATCGAGTATAAGCGTAGGTTAATCTCCGCCGGTTACGCCGCCCGTAGCGTCAATTCGATGCTGGCGAGTATAAACAGCCTGTTTTCGTTTTTGGGTTGGGACGATCTTAAAGTAAAATCCGAAAAGATACAGAGAAGCGTTTTCTGCCCGGAGGAAAGGGAACTCTCCGAAGAGGAATACAAACGGCTCTGCCGGGCGGCGGAGCGGGAGGGCGACGGGCGGCTGAGTTTAATTTTACAGACGATCTGTTCAACGGGTATTCGGGTGAGCGAACTGCGGTTTATTA
>CAZRRV010000034.1:0-16638 GCA_964602735.1 uncultured Eubacteriales bacterium | reverse complement strand
GCGCTTGAAGATACCGCCGTTTTGCTTGACGCACCTGCGGTTTCCCTCCCGCAGGAACAAAAGCAAACCGTTAAGCAGACGGCCGACAGAAAAGCGGAGGCAAGGCGTAAAAAATTCGCTGCTTTTATTTTCATCATTATAACCACGTCTTTGTTTTGTTTTCCCCGAAAGCAGACACTACTTAATTATATTATACCCCCCCCCCTGTTTGTCAATAAAAATTTTTTACCCGGTTTAAGGCAGTTCAGCATAACGTGCCGTTCCGCATTGTTAAATTTGTTTCTATTTTGTAAAATTACGGCCGCAGTGTTGTAAAACGCCGTAAAATATGTTAGAATACCGTATATAAAAAAACGGGAGAGAAAATTATGTCCGGCCATTCCAAATGGAACAACATCAAACGGAAAAAAGAAAAAACGGATCAGCAGCGCGCCAAAGTATTTACTAAAATAGGGCGAGAACTCGCGGTGATTGTCCGCGCGGGCGGCCCCGACCCGGAACAGAACGGTAAACTGCGCGACGCGATAGCGAAAGCGAAAGCCAACAACGTACCGAACGACAATATAGAACGCATAATAAAGAAGGCCGCAGGCGAATCCGGCGGCAGCGAATACGAAGAGATTGTTTACGAGGGCTACGGTCCGTGCGGGGTGGCGGTGGTTGTCGAAACGCTTACCGACAATCGCAACCGAACCGCCGGCGATTTGCGCCATTATTTTGATAAATACGGAGGCAATTTGGGGCAGTCGGGTTCGGTTATGTTTTTATTCAACCGCAAAGGGATTATACTTATCGACGGCGAGGGCTTAGATGAAGATACCGTTATGGAAGACGCGCTTGATGCCGGAGCCGATGATTTTAATTTCGACGGGGAAGTATTCGAAATATCTACGGATCCGAACTCGGTAAGCGAGGTAAGCGAGGCGCTCGCAAAAAAGGGATATGAATTTCTGTCGGCCGAGGCGGCGTATGTCCCGATAACGGAAACCTCCATTCCCGACGCCGAGAACCGGGCGAAAATGGAAAAACTGCTCGATATGCTCGATGATAACGACGATGTTCAGAATGTTTATCACAACTGGGACGCGGAGGAATAACCGGGAGGAGGTGCGGCGGTTTGTATCGGTATAATACCGATCCGGCGTCTTTTGCCAAATCGGAGAAAAAAAGAAAGCTGTCGGTTGCGGGGAACAGCGCGGGCGGAATGATGCTGATTGCCGAATTGCTGGCGTGGATCCTGAATTTCATACTGTCGTTGGCATTAACGGTAACGGGAAACACGCAACTGCTTTCACGGCAACCCGAAACGGCGCTTATTTTTCAAATTGTATTTTCCGCAACGGTTTTTATTATACCTCCGATTTTCTTTCTGCTGTTTACAAATGAGAACATACGCGATATATTCCCAACCGGGAAAGTAAAATTCGAAGATTTCACGCCGCTGTTCCTTACGGGATGCGGCGTCGCGGCGCTCGCCAATGTAGGAAACAACCTGTTCGCATCGGTGCTTTCGTCGCTGGGTATGCCCCCCGAAGGCTCCGAACTTCCCAACCCGACCGGCTTTTTCGGAGTAGCGCTCACCCTTTTGAGCGGCGCCGTGCTGCCCGCTCTGGTAGAAGAATTCGCCATGCGCGGCGTACTTATCGGCGTGTTAAGGAAACGTGTCGGAGACGGGGCCGCCGTGTTTATTTCCGCACTGCTGTTCGGGCTTATGCACGGAAATCTGGTTCAAATTCCGTTTGCGTTTCTGCTCGGACTTTTTCTCGGATATATCACCGTGCGAACAAATTCGATATTTCCCGCGGTCGCGCTGCATTTTTTCAACAATTTCTGTTCGATAATTCTGGACTATATTTCGAATGCGGTCGGACCCGCCAATTCGGAAGCGATAGTTCTTCTGTATTTTATTTTAATGCTGGCGCTGGGATTATTCGGTACGGTTCTGCTCGGCGTAAAACATAAAGACGGGGAACCCGCCGCTGCGCTTACCCTTGACGGCGCCGGAACGGTTTGCGGATCTCCGCTTATGATAGTTTATTTTGTTGTGATGGGAATACAGATTGTTCTGACGCAAATCGGATTTTAGCGATGTTTAACAGGTTTATGCAGGAGGCGATAGCGGAAGCGAACGCCGCCGGAAAAGGGGAAATTCCCGTGGGCGCGGTAATCGTAAAAAGCGGAGAAATTATCGCGCGCGGGAGCGAATTCCGCGAACACGGCAACACGGCGCTGGGCCACGCGGAAATAGCGGCGATACACGCGGCGTGCATAAAAGAATCATCCTGGCGGCTCAACGAATGCGATATTTATGTTACGCTCGAACCGTGCCCAATGTGCGCGGGAGCCATTCTGTCGGCAAGAATACGGCGCGTATATTTCGGCTCGTACAGTGAAAAGACGGGCGCTTTCGGCTCGGTTGCCGATTTATCGAAGCTTTTCCGATACGGGAAGACAGAGATATACGGAGGGATAATGGAGAAAGAATGCGATGAACTGATAAATAACCGTTTCGCGGATATACGGAAAAAAAGCGGAGAGTAATATGTTCTCTCCGCTTTTATGTTTTTTATACGTCAACCTTAACGGTTCGGCACACAACCGCCCGTAAACAGAAACAATCCCGGGAACAGTTATTTGAATGCGCCGCGTTTCGTTCTGCGCATTTCGCTGTTTTTCCGTTTCAGATCGGAAAACTTATCTTCACTGTTCTGCTTGAAACGGTTCATCATTTCCTCAAACGAATCGGAACCCGACTTATCCGCGCCGAACCCGTACCCGGTGAAATTACCGTTATCGGACGAAACGGTTCTCGGGCGGCGGTTCTGCCGGTCGTTCTTCGGCTTGAACTGTTGTTTCCGCGGCTCGGGAGCGACGGCTTTTTTTATGCTGAGAGCTATCTTCCCGTTCTCGCCTACGGAAATCACCTTCGCCCGAACAGTATCGCCTTCGGTTAAAAAGTCGCGAATATTGTTTACAAAAGACACAGCCACCTCGGAAATATGAACCATTCCCGATTTGCCGTCACCCAGATCGACAAACGCGCCGAAATTGGTGATACCGGTGACTTTGCCCTCTACAATCTGCCCGACTTCAATATCCTGCATAAACAGCTTTTCCCCCTAATTTTCAGTTGCCGGATAAATCCTCGTATATTTTCTCATCGGAATAAACATATCCCAAACGCTCTCTCGCGGCTTTCTCGATAAAATCGGCCTCGGTGCCGCTGTCGAGTAAATTCATAAGCTCGTTTATCTTCCGGGTTTTCTCGGTTTTAACCTGATTCAGGCGGTTGAGCTCTTTTCTGCCTTCGTTAAGCTGAATTTGAAGATTCCCGATAGAGAAAAGCACATAAACCGAAAAGACAAGCAACGCGAGCCTCAAAAAGATACTTACAGCCTTATTGCGCGGATTTTTTCTGTTTTTTTTCATTATCTGCTCCGAAAACGAACGCTTTCAATATCAATTTAATCAATGTAAATATTACAAAATTATTATACTCGAAAATAAATATGATTTTCAAGCCTTTTTTTATATTTTTTTGTGAATTTGAGAAAATTTTTCGATTTTTCGTCGGCAAATGCCGCCGTAAGAAAAATTTTCCGCCTCTCAAACCGGCATAACGCCGTTTTTAACCGCTAAAAACCTGTAAAAACAGCCGGATTATTTCACGGGAAACAGACGAGCCGTCAGCGCTCCGCCCCGCCGAATTTCGCGAGAACGGCCTCTACCGTAGAATAAGGGGAGCCCGAACCGTCGATAACATAATCGGCGGCGGCTTTATAAAGCGGAACGCGTTTGGCGTAAAGCTCCTCAAGATTTTCGGAGCGCAAAAGCGGCCGCGTTTCATCGCCGCGCAACCGTTCGAGCAACACTTCGAGCGGCGCGTCGAGGAAAAAAATCAGAGATGATTTACGCAACGCGGAAACATTCGCGCCGTCGCAAAGAGCGCCGCCGCCGGTGGCGATTACGGATCTGTCTCCGCCCGCGAGCGCAGCGCAGGTTTCCCGCTCCAAAAGCCGGAAGGCCGGCTCACCGTCAACGGCGAAGATGTCGCTTATCTTTCTGCCCGTCTTCCGTTCGATATACGCGTCGGTATCGATAAACGGGTAGCCCAGCCGCGCCGAAAGCAATTCACCGCAGGTGGTTTTCCCGCAACCCATAAATCCGCAAAGGACGATATTCATTTATTCCGTGTCCCTCCCCCGCCGGAAAACGCGGTCGAGTTCGAGTTCGGTATCGCGCGTTACGGGCAAAAGGTCATCGGCGGCAAACGACGCGCCGTACCATATTTCATGCGCCCGAGCCGCCTGCCACACAAGCATCGGCAACCCTCCGGCGCACTTTTTGCCGAGTTTCCCCGCCGTTTTCAGCAAAACGGTTTCCCGCGGGTTATAAACCGCGTCGAAAACCGCGTCGCATCGATCGACCGTTTCGGGGCCGACCGCGCACCCGTTTATTTCGGGGTACATTCCGAGCGGCGTGGCGTTGGCGAGCAGTTCGTAATGCCCCGAATCGGCGCCTAAACCCCCAAGCGTAACGATCCTTACGCCGGCGTTCGGCACTTTGCCGCGTATTTCCCCGGCCAAAAGGGTCGCGGCGGGAATATCATCTTCACGGACAGCCAATGTTAAACGGCAACCCGCAAGCGCCGCCTCAAAAGCCATCATACGGGCGGCGCCGCCGGCGCCGCAAAGCAGTATACTGCCGCAAAGTTCGATTTGAGACAGCTTTAACGCGGCGAGAAACCCGTAACCGTCGGTATTGTAGCCGATGTTTTTTCCCCCGCAGGAAACGGTGTTTACCGCGCCGTAAAGCGACGCGCGGGAATCGAGAGAATCCAGATACGGAATAATGCTGCGCTTGTGCGGAACTGTAACGTTGAAACCGCTCAGAGCGAAAAGCCCGGCTACGCGCCCGGCCAGTTCTTCGGGAGAAATTTCGATAGCGGTATAATCCGCCGGACGGAGCGAAAGTGCAAAAAGTCTTTTATGAATAAAAGGAGACATCGTGTGCCCTATCGGGCAGCCGATAACGGCATAATTTTCGGTCACATCTGTTCACGCTTTCCGTAAAACTGTCTGCCATAATATTAGCATAAACCCGACGCGGTTGCAAATATCTTTTTCAGTCAAACGCCCATACCCGGGTATATAATCTCTTCGCTTTAACGCGCATATTCGCGTAAATTCAAACATAGTACGCCGGGGTTCCGATATTGCCGTAAAAAATAAATATTGCATAACGCAAACAGCGGGAGTATAATATCTGCATAAACGGTATTAAGGAGAAAAAAATTCATGAGCAAACAGAGTGTTGATGTAAATCTGTTCGCCGAAAGGTTCTCGGAACTGCTGGCGAACTCGAACGAGACCACCTACACCCTGGCCGACAGACTCTCGCTTTCCCCCGGCACCATAAGCCGTTACCAGAACGGCATTATATCGCCGAAAATGACGGCCGTAAACGCCCTCGCGGAGCTTTTTAACGTAAATCCCGACTGGCTGCGCGGCGAGAAAGACGCGCGGCGCACCGTGGCGCGTACGGAGCCCAAAAACGGATATTCGGAAAAAATCGCCTCGTTTCCCGTCCTCGGCAGCATAGCCGCCGGTTACGACAGTTACGCCGACGCGGAACAGACGGGAGACACCGTAAGCATCCCGCAGACATATTTGAAAGGGAGAGACCCGTCGGAGTTCTTTGTTCTGCAGATAACCGGCGACAGTATGTACCCGCTTTACATCGAGGGCGATCTCGTGCTTATACGCAGACAGAATACCGCAACGAGAAGCGGGCAGATTTGCGCCGTTGTATACGAAAACGACAAGGCGACGCTCAAACGTGTCGAATATAACCGCGGCAGGAACCGGCTGCGGCTTATCCCGATTAACCCGAACTACCCTCCCCTCACTATCGAGGGGGAAGAACTGGAACAGTGCAAAATTCTCGGCGTGCCGAAAATGGTATTGCGAGAAGTAAACGACTGACGCGGGAGGCCCGAAAAATGCCCTTTATAGGATACGGATACTTACGCTACCTTGTGTATATGCTGCCCGCGCTTATACTGGCGGCAATCGCCCAGATTGCGGTGAAAACAACATTCGGCAAATACAACAGGATAGAGACCGCGTCGAGAGTTACAGCCGCGGAGGCGGCCGACCGCATACTGCGCCTGAAAGGCATAAACTCGGTTAAAGTTATACGCGTGCAGGGTTCGCTTACCGACCGTTACGATCCGCGATCGAACACCGTGGGGTTGTCGCAGCCGGTGTACGGCTCCGATACCATCGGCGCCGTCGGCGTGGCCGCACACGAAGTCGGGCACGCGATACAGCACGCCACAGGGTACTTCCCGATTAAAATTCGTTCGGCGATACTTCCGATATGCAATTTCGGCTCGGGAATTTCGCCGTATTTAATGCTTATAGGGCTGCTGTTTAATATTCCTGTGCTCTATCTCGCGGGGATAGCGGCGTTTTCGCTTGTCGCCGTGTTCCAGCTTGTTACACTGCCGGTGGAATTTAACGCCTCGCGCCGCGCGCTTTCGATTATATCGCAGTACGGCATACTTACCGGTGAGGAACAGAAAGGCGCAAAAAAAGTTTTAACCGCCGCCGCGATGACTTATGTGGCCTCGCTGCTCACATCCTGCCTGCAGATATTCTACTATCTTTCGCGCTTTCGCAACAATTCAAACAACAGATAGCAAAAGCGGCGCACGCCCGTAAGCAAAGCATTTTACCGATATACCCGCAATAAAAGCGCAAACATCGTAGGGGTTACGGTTTTATACGGCGGCGTTACAGCCGCCGAAATATGAAAACATTCCGCGTGCCCGGGTAGCAACCCGGGCACGCGGATTTGTATGCCCGAAAATTTACGGACAATCCCCGTTAACCGTTATCTATCCAACCATCGTTGCCTGTCCTTGTACCGGGGACACTATCTTGACCACCCTGAATATAAGCGGTATTTCTTTGGCCGTCAGTAACCGTGTTGCCGCTGAATTTATAATTCGAGATATTAAGTTCTCCGCCGGGCGCCGCGCAAATAGCGCCTCCGTTAAAATACGCGCGGTTGCCGCTTATTTCGGTTTTTTCGGTTGCCGATTTGCCCGTCAGCGTTACGCTGGCACCCGTCATCCAAATTGCTCCGCCGGTGCCCTTTCCGCTTTCTGTGTCATTCGCATAGTTGTTTTTGAAAGGCGTGCGGTAAATCAAAAGCTGCGTGCCCGCATTTCGGGCGGCTATTGCGCCGCCGCTCCGACCGGAATGGTTCCCGACGAATTCGCAATCGGTCAGGGTCATTTTGTTAGCCTGAAGCAATATGGCTCCGCCGTGGTTGGTTGTCGCATAATTTCCGGTAAACGTATAACCCGTAATTTCAACCGGAAGCTGCTTGTCCTGATAAATTGCGCCGCCCTGGGTTCCGCAGTTATCACTGAATTCCGCCGGCTTATTAACATCGGTTCGGGTAAGCGTTATTTTCGCCGCCGGGTTGTTCTCGTTGCCGCCCCCCGCCGCGGATAACGCCCCGCCGCTGCCGCCGGACTGATTGCCGGTAAATACCAGATTGTCGCCGGTAAGGGCCGCCGCATTCATTCGGATTGCCGCGCCGTCGCCCGTGCTCCTATTCTCCTTAAAGGTTGTGCCGGTTAAGTTTAACGTTGTATAATTGTTCGCTTTAACGGCTCCGCCGTTTGACGGGGTGTGATTCCCGTCAAAGGTTGATCCCGTATCGGTATAGCTCCCGTTATTGCTGATGCACACCGCGCCGCCCTCGGCGTTGCCGGTAATGTAATTGCCTTTGATTGTACAGGTATCGGTACCGAAACTCTGGTATGTGCCGCAAAATACCGCGCCCGCCGAAGATACCGAATGGTTGCCGCCGAACAGACAGCCTGTAAATTTTACCGTGTGCAAAGGTTGCGGGAGGACGTCCAGATTTCTCAAAAATACCGCTCCGCCACATGTTTCGGCATAGTTCGCGTCGGTCTCATCGCCGCCGTCGCTTACCCCGAAATCGTAGCCGGTTACGGTAAGCGTTCCGGCCCCAAAGTTAATCGCGCCGCCGTTTACCGCGTGATTGCCGGTAAAAGCGGGAGTATCGCCGTCACCGTCTTTTTTCAGGGTAACGGTTCCTCCGTTCGTTTGTACCGAGAGTGCTCCGCCGTCAGCCGAAGCGGTGTTTTCTTTGAAGCCGCAGTTCACAAGGGTAACGCTGCTGCCGTTTACTACGCAAATCGCTCCCCCGGAGCCGTTTTTAGCCTCGTTGGCCGTAAATGTATACCCGCTAATGCTTAATGTAATATTCAGTTTGGCGGCATCGTATGATACATCGACGGCTCCGCCGCCGTAATAAGCGTAATTGTTCTCGAATTTGCCTTTGCCGGGATCGGCCGTAAGTTCGATTTTGCCGGGGTTCGTGCTGGCTCCCCCGCCGCAGACGGAAACGGCGCCGCCCCAGGCTTTCTCGGCGGTATGGTTGCCGGAAAAAGTGAGATTATGCCCCGTGAAAACAGCCGAATTTATGCGGATAGCCGCGCCGCCGGCACCCTCGCCGAGAGTGTAGTTGCCGATAAACGATGTGCCGTCGAGGTGAACTTCGGAGTCGGGAGCGATATGCATCGCGCCGCCGTTCTGACCTGTCGCTTTTTCTTTATTGTTCTCCGTACCCGTATGGTTCTCCTTAAACGTCGAACCGTTGTCGGAATATTTTCCGCCGAAGATTTCAACCGCTCCGCCCTGCCCGGAATCGGCTTCGAAATAATTACCGGTTATTTCACAGCTTTCGGTTTGCACCTCTCCGTTTTTATCGATAAAGAACGCACCCGCGACACCCTTTGCGGCATGATTGCCGGTGAAACGGCAGTTATTCGCCTTGAATATTCCGTTCGCGACATACACCGCTCCTCCGCGGCCGTTCTTCGTCTCGTTGCCCGTGAAATCGTAGCCGGTTATTTCTATGCCGATTTCCAGAGGATCCTGGAAAGTCACGTCAATCGCGCCGCCGGCTAAAGAGGAATAATTATTTTCAAATTTACCCTGCCCCGCGTCGGCCGTAAGTTTCAGATATCCGGGTTCGGCGGTTGCACTGCCGCCGCAGACGGAAATGGCGCCGCCGTATCCGATTGTGCCGGTATAATTCCCGATGAATTTAAGATTGCGCCCCGTCACTTTGGCGCTGTTCATACGGATCGCGCCGCCGGAGGAAGAATTTTCGCTGCCGTCGGTATAATTTTTCTCGAATGTCGTGCCGGTTAAATCGACCACGGCGTCGACGAATATCTGCATGGCTCCGCCGTTTGACGAAGTGTGGTTCCCCTTAAATATTGAATCTGTATCGGTATATTTCCCGATGACGGTTACCGCCCCGCCCTGGGTTGTCGCCGTGCAGTAATTGCCGGTTATTTCGCAGTTTTCGGTTGTCATTTCACTTGCCGTGTCGATATACGCGGCGCCGGAACAATCGGCTTTATTATCGGAGATAACGCACCCCGTTACATCAAATTTTCCGCCGTTTTTGCACCACAGCGCGCCGCCTCTGCCGCTGGCTCCGGTTGCGGAATTTTCGGATAATATATAATCGGTTATATCCGCTTTCGCGTCATCGAGATATACGGCTCCGGCTCCCTCAACAGCCTCGCAGCTGATACGACTTTTCTCCTGCCCGGATTTACCGGTCATGGATATCGCGGCGCCCTTGTCGCCGTAAACCGCGCCGCCGAGAGTTTTGGCGGTGTTGCCGGTAAAGTCGGTTCCGTTGACAACCAAACGGGTTCCCGCGTTACGCACGGCAATCGCGCCGCCGTACATACCGGCTTCGTTTTCTTTGAAAACGCAGTCGTTCAGGGTAAAAACATTTTTTTGAACCTGTATGGCGCCTCCGCCGTACGACCAGCATTTATTGTTTGAAAATTCATACCCGGTTATATTAAAGGAATCCTCTAAGCATACCACAATGGCTCCGGCCTGATACGATTCGTTGTTCGTGAATTTATACTTTGCCGGATCATCGCTTGTAAGGGTAACCGAACCACTGATTGTACCGGCGCCGCCTGCCGCGGCTATCGCGCCGCCGCCGTCGCCTCCGTTGGCGATGTTGTGGTTAAAAATGAGGTTCCTGCCGTTAAGCGTGGATCCGTTGACCCGGATTGCTCCGCCGGACCATTCGCTTATATTGTCGGTAAACTCGGTGCCGGTTAAGGTTACAACGGCGTTATCGTTTATTTTCAACGCCCCGCCGTTCGTAGAGGCTTTGTTACCTATAAACCTGGAACCGTTGTCGGTGTATATTCCGTAGTGGGTGATGTTAAGAACGCCGCCCTCGGCTCCCTGAGGTACACCGTCTTTGAGCGGGCCGTCGCCGGAATAATTGTTTTGGAACAGAACATTCGACGTGTGCAGTTCGCCCTTTTCAAGTGTAGAACTGCTGACATCGCAGCCCTCCACAGTGCCGCCGTTGACGGTAAGGATCGAGCCTTTGCGCGAGCACAGCGCCTGATTACAGTTTTTGACGGTTAAATTATTATATGTGCAGTTCGCTTTCAGCTCGGCGTCCGGGTTGCCGGTAACATACACCGCGCAACCCTTGACATCCTCGAAAGTGCAGTTGTTCGCCGTAAGGATCGTACCGTATTCGTGAATGTCGACCCCGTTGTTCACAGTGCCTTTAACCGTAAAATTCGTCAATGTGACTTTATTTTCGGATCCGGCAATATATATGCCGCCGTCAACATTCTCGATTTTGCTGTCGCTGACGGAGAGCTTGCATTCGATGCCTTTGTCGTTGCCTTCAATGGCCATTCTGGTGTCGTGAATATACACATGCGAAAGGGTTATATCGGCGCCGCGGCTGTAACGGATGCCGTTAAAGCCGAAATTTGCGATTTCAAAGTAATCGACGCCCTCGGGAGGAGATACGGTAAGTTTGCCGCATGACCATATCCCGATTCTCTGATTGCCGCGCGGCGAACCGCCGTTGAATGTTCCTCCGTGAACTTCGGCGTTGGTTCCTTCGGCAAAATTCAAAATCGCGTTATTGTACATTCCCAAATCGCCGGCGTTAAAAACAGGATCGCCGGTTATCGAACAGTACCCGCCCGTACCGACGGTAACATTAGCGTCGTCGAAATCGGTAAATGTGCCGCTTTCGATATAAACCTTGGAGTCGCCGCTCACGATTATGCCCCTCTGCCCTTCGGTAAAGGTGCCGCCTTTAACGGTTATTACGGACTTATCGCCGTTTACATGGCAATAGGCGGTCTCTTTTATCGTGCCGGAGAGGAAAGACAGGGTTCCTCCCTCGCCGATTCTTATACCGTTCCCGCGGTAACTGCCGTTAAGGGTCGGCCCGTCGAAAATCAGGGTAGAGCCTTCGGAAACATCCAGAATATATTCGTTCGCCATACCGGCGGAAAGGTAGGAGAGAGTTTTGCCGCCGGTGAGCATTTTCGTTCCGTTCACGATAAACGGCGCGCCGACGGTTACATCGCCGGTAAGGTTGATTGTAATTTTCCCGTCGTAAAGCAGGAGTTCCCGCAGGGTGGCCTCGTCGGCCGCGTCGGCATTTTCCGGCGGGACTTCGGGCTCTTCGGGCTTTTCAGGCACATCCGGGATTTCCGGAAGGTCGAGGTTGTCCGGCGTTTCGGGGTCATTCGGCGCTTCCGGTACCGGGGTCTCGGGAACTTCCGGCTCCGCCGCGCCCGGCTCCGACACTCCCGAAGAGGTCACGACGGTGCCGTCATCGTCGCCCGGGCGCAGAAGCAGGAACAGCACAACAGCCACAACAAGGCAAAGTGCCACGGCGGCGGTAACAATGGCGATAATCTTTTTCTTTCTGTTCTTTTCCGTTCCGTTGCCGTTTTTTTCTATTTCCGCCATATTATCATCTCCTTATTCAATGTCCCTTTACGCGTATATGCCCGTTCGGAATATCGATGTAGGGCGCGTAATTCAAATTGGTACGATCGTGTTCGACATACAGATCGTAATACCCGTCGCCCGATGTGGTAACCAGCACCGTGCCGTCAAGGCAGGTGTGAAGCGAAGTGCAGCCGGCGTTCACATACCGCAGATATATGCCCTCGTCGGCCATCGCGTTCTGCTCGGCAACCGCGATTTTGGGTTTTACGAAATCCACCCATTGCGGGGAGTTCTGCTGGGCGCAACCGTGGTGGTTCATTTTAACGACATCGAAATTCAGTTCACTGCCGTATTTTTCAATCATATAAAGCTCCTGCTCGGTTTCAAGATCGCCTCCGAAGAACACCTTCGCGTTTTTCCACTTTATGCTGAACGCGAGGGAACCCGCGTTCTGCCGGGATTTATTAAGCTCCCACTGCCAGTCTCTGTCTGCCGGCGGGCTTAAAACCTTGATGTCGACCGGGCCGAATTTGAAACTGTCGCCCTCCTTAAGCACGGTATGCGGTATGCCCTTTTTATCCGCGGCTTTTATAATGTCGTAGCCCTCGCGCCCCTGAAGGGTAAAGCTTAACGAGGCGTTGGTAAATACCTGACCTATCTCGAAATTATTGAATATGGGTTTATAGCCGTATACATGGTCGGCGTCGGGGTGCGTAATAACGAGATAATCGATTTTCTTTATGCCGAGCCTCTCAAGATAATCGACGGCTACGGCGCTGCCCCCGAAATTGTTTACATCGATCATCATGGTAGTGCCGTCGGGAGCGATCAAAATACTGCAGTCGCCGGAAAACCCGCCTTCGGGATAGGCGTCGCTGCGAAGGAAATATATCGCCAGTTTGCCGTTGATATTCTTTTTGTCTACCAGAACATCACGGTACTGAAATTCCTCGGCGACATAATCGGCATATCCGCCGGTGGTATCCTCCGGCTCCGCATCCGCCGGTTCTTCATTCAGGTCATCCCCGCCGGAAGACGGGCCGTTTCCATCCGACGGCGAATCCGCGCCCGGAACGTTGCCGTCGTCGGACGGGTTCTCTCCGCCGGAGGGATCTTCGCCGTTAGACGATGTTCCGCCGGAGCCGCCTGTCAGCCCGGGCTGCGACGAAACGACGGTCGTTTTGCGCTTGCCGCAACCCAGAAGATTTATCATCAGAACGGCAAGCACAACCGCGATGATGCTTTTTATTCTGCCTTTCATACCCGATTCTCACCCTTTCTATTGTTTACGGATTTACGCGTTATTTTTTCTTCAGTTCCTCACGTCTCGCCAATACATCGAGAGCCGCCTGTACCCTGGTGTTCAGTTTATTCATGGCGTCCTGCGGGCTCTTGTCGGGGTTGCTGTACACGGTCTCAAGCGCGTCCTGTATTCCGTAGAGCAGTTCGTTGCCGACGGCGGCATAAGTTCCCGTAAGTTTGCCCGTAGAATTGCGCAGGGCGTTGATAATCGATTTAGACTGCGGGTATTTGGTATTCTGCCAGTTTGTCATCACGGATGACGAGGCGGCGGCGTTGGTGTAGGGAACGTAAGTGGTCCCGGTGCACCACAGCTCCTGGCTTTCCTTTTTCGCGCAGAATTTAATAAATTCGTACGCGCCCTGCATTTCGCGTTTGTTGCCGGTATTGCACATAAACAATCCGGTTCCCTCCGGGAGGCACTGGCCTTTGAAGTCGGCGTTGTCGTCGAGGCCGACCGCGGGGATAAATGTCCAGTCGAAAGCGGGTTTGCCTTTTATGATGATATTCTCGAAATACGAGTTGGTGCAAGACATAAACAGCACGTTTCCGTTCTTAAACTCCGAGATGAAAGTCAGACTTCCGGCAGTCGAGAAGGGATATGTAACTTTATTCTTGACCATTTTAGCCATAATGCTGAAATATTTTTCAAACGCCGCCTTTGTTTCGCCCGTTGTAATGAGCGATTTCTTTGCGGTGCCGTCCCAGCCGTTTTTTGCGTCGACAAAGTCAACGCCCTGGATTCTGAGCATATCGTGCGCTTCCTGCGCAAGATTAAATACATATCCGTATTTGTTTTTGAGAACACCGGCATTTTTGGCATCGATTGCGATATCCGCTATTTTCTCAAATGTGGTACATTCTCCGATATTATGTTTCGCGTCTCCCAATAATTTAAGATTAACGGCAAAACCGTTTATGCTTACGCCGAAGGGAGAGCCGATCATGTGTCCTTCATCGTCGATAAAAGACGCGCGCACCGCCGGGAAAATATCGTTCGTCCACTTATCGCTGTCGGCGTCGAGATACGGCTGAATGGGCTGACAGAAATCGTTTTCGGCGTACTGAGCGATGGTAATCGGCGTTCCGTTCATTACGGACGGATAATTTTTCTTGTTTATGCTGAGAAGTTTGGTGCGCAGTTCAACCGTGCCGCCCTGATTAACGCTTTTTATCGAATAGTTTTTCTGGCTTGAATTAAAGCGGTTGATAAGCTCATCGAATGTCGCCGTATAGCCGCTGCCGTAACCGTTCCAGAAAACAAGCTTCTGTACACCGGTCGGCTGCTTTTCGCCGGTTGTTCCCGCATTCGAAGCGGTTCCGCCGGAGCCTTTACTGCTCGTTCCGCCGCCGTTCGACGCGGCGCCGCCCGCCGATGATGTTTCCCCGCCGGAGCTTACATCCGATACCTCGGAACCGGTGCCGTCGTTATCGCCCTTGCTTTTGCTTTTGCTTTTGCTTTTGCCGCAGCCGCCAAACGCGGCGCATACGGTAAACAGCGCAAGCAAAACGGCTAAAATTCTAACAGTGATCTTCATTTTTCTGCCTCCGTAATAATTTAATTTTTGTTTCCGCTTCCGATATTCATCTATGTTTTCATTTGCGCGCCCCCGTTCCCAAATCACACCGCCGTCAGCTTTTTACCGCGCCGGCAGTCATTCCCTCGACTATATAGTCGATGCCGAAAATATATATTATTACCGGCACAATCATACAGAGAACCGTACCTGCGTAAACATGCCCCGGATGCAACAGAGTGTCGGCTTTAATCTGCCCCATTCCCACGGCGAGCGTTTGCATATCTTCGGTTGTGGTTATCATCCACGGCCAGAAATAGGAATTGTAAACTCCGATAAATCCCGTAAGCACGAACGCGGAAATTATCGATTTGCTGAGCGGCAGCATTACGCTGAAAAAATATTTCATGTGGGAGCAGCCGTCGACCCGAGCGGCATCCCAAAGCGCGGACGGGAGCGACATCATATGCTGCCTTATCATAAATGTTCCGCTTACGCTTATAAGGCTTGTAATGCACATTCCCAGATAAGTATTTATCAGCCCCATGCCCTGCACCATTTTGAATGTTGACGCGAGGGTTGTCTCTCCGGGAATCATCATGGCGGTGATTATGATTGTGAAAAGTATATTCTTGAACCTGAAATTGAAATGCGCGAACGCATACGCGCACATGGAGGACGTAAGAACCTGCACGGGCACTATGATGATTATGGTAATCATAGTGTTTTTCAACATATTGAACAGATTGTAGTTCTCGAAAGCGTATTTGTAGTTTGACAGCGTGGGATTTTTTGTGAATACCTTTAACGGTATAGTCAGAAGTTCTTCCTCCGGCTGAAAGCTGAAAATCAGGGTAATCACAAGCGGAAAAATTATAGTGAGACCTATAAGAATTTTTACGGCAAGCCATATATTCTGTTTCGCTCTTCGACTCATTCCGATCAATCCTCCTTTACTTTCGCCGCGGTTACTGATAGTACACAATTTTCTTTTCGAAAATGAACTGGATTCTGGTTACGATAAATATGATTACGAAAAGTATCAGCGAATAGCAGCACGCGGGTTCGTAAAGAGTGCGTACTTTTGTTGCGATAACATAAGAAATGTTCTGTGTTCCGTACGCGCCGCCGGTTAACAGCATTATCTGTGTAATAGTCGCGAACGAGGAAATTATGGTTATAAACAGCACATAAAATATCTGCGGAGAGGCCATCGGGATCATAATCCGCGTGGCTTTTACGAAACCGTTGGCGCCGTCGAGCGTGGCGGCCTCAAGCAGATCGTCGGAAACATTGCGGAACCCGGCGAGCAGCAGCAGATAACACGAAGCCGTATGCGTCCACGCCGTAACGAAAGCAACCATAACCACGGTGAGCCCTTTGGTCTGAAAAAACAGTATATCGGTATTTAAGAAATTGTTGATAAGTCCCCCGGTGCTTCTGGAACCGAAAAAGAACGTCCACACGGTCGCCGCCGCGGAATGGGCAATTGAAAGCGGCAAAGCGAACAGAGTAGTGACGAGCCGCTGCCCTTTGCCTTTTTTCGTCCCGATCAGGGCGAGGGTCATTGCGCCTATCATCGTCATCGGGAGAAGGAGCGCGGCAATTGTAAAAGTATTGGCAAGGACAACGGGCAACTGACCGTCGGTAAAAACCGATTTCCAGGTCGCGAGCCCCGCCCAGCCGAGCCAGTTGCCGATTTCATCGGTAACGGAGAACGAATTGATTATCGTTTTAATAAACGGATAAAACGAAAACATACACAAAAAAGCAACGGTCGGCAAAATCAAAAGATAAGGCAGCAGGGTGGATTTTTCTTTTACGCCGTGAGTTTCGGAACCGTTCGACATTTCGCATTACCTCCGTATTAACTTTATTTTCGGATTTACACTGTGCCGTTTCGGACAGAAGGAACGGATTGACATTGATTACAGACACAATAAAACCGGTCGCATTTCAGC
>CAZRRV010000033.1:0-16997 GCA_964602735.1 uncultured Eubacteriales bacterium | reverse complement strand
TGCCGGCACTGCCGGCCGCGCATTGCCCGCCGGAAAATACTCCGCGAAATTTTTTTATTAGCATCTTGCATTTTCCCGCTAACGGTGTTATTATATGTTCACGGTAGCGAAATATGGGGAGGTGTTATATATGCCGAACATTAAATCCGCCAAGAAAAGGGTAAAAATCGCCGAAGCGCACCGCGAACGCAACAAGCGCGACCGCTCGGCGCTTAAAACCGTTATAAAGAAAGCCGACGCCGCTCTGATATCCGGCGCCGAAAACAAAGCGGAATGCGTAACCGCCGCGATAAGGAAAATCGACAAGTCGGTTTCAAAGGGAATTCTTCATAAGAACAACGCGGCGAGGAAAAAGTCCGCTTTGATGAGCCGTCTTAACAAAGCATAGCGAGGATACCGGAGTATCGCCTTATCGAGGAAGCGCCCCGCCGGAAAGCCGACGGGGAATTTTCGTCTGCTGCGGGGGTGAAAATTTGAAAACGTACTGCCTTTATTTTATCCGCCACGGCGAAACCCGCGCAAATGCGGAGCAGCGTTACGCGGGGAGCACCGACTTTCCGATAACCGACGGCGCCGTAAAACATCTTGAAGAGTTACGCGCGAGCGGGACGTACCCCGAGGTAGACGGCGTATACGCGTCGCCGATGCGGCGGTGCGTGCAGACGGCGGGTATAATTTACCCCGATATGCCCGTTCAGACGGTCGACGCCCTGCGCGAATTCGACTTCGGAATATTCGAAAACAAAACCGCGGGCGAACTCGCGGAAAACCCGGAGTTTTTAAGGTTCGCCGCAGGAAAATCCGACGGTGCGCCGGGCGGTGAGAAGCTTAAGGATTTTACCGTTCGCGTTTGCGAGGGATTGCGGCAGGTTGTTTACGATATGTCCGACAAAGATTATTCCGACGCCGCGGTTGTGGTGCACGGCGGAGTTATTATGCAGCTTTTTGCCGCCTGCGCGCTGCCGAGGCGCCCCATGGTCAAATGGAGCACAGACAACGGGCACGGTTACGCCGTAAGAGTGACCCCCACCCTTTACGCCCGCAGCGGCGCGATTGAAGTGACGGCCTCGTTTTAGGAGCGCCCGGCGGTTGTGCCCTGTTCCCCGCCGCGTTTTGCAGTGGCGCATACGGCTCGTAAAAACCGCATAAATATTGCCGCGCGTACGCGGCGAGCCGTCTTGTGCGCCCGCGACGCGAAAAGTTCCGCCAACCCGTAAGCGGAGGGCGGAACGGCCGTGAAAAAAGATCAGAATAAAATCCGGAGGCAGCGATGCTGAAAATATTCGACGACGACTGTATTTGCATTTTCCCCGCGAAAGACGGGTTCGTTGCGGTGTTCAGCCGCGACGGCGACGACGGGCCGGTACTAGGCTACCGGTATGTTTCGGTGCGGGAAGACACGGCGAAAGAGATCGATTTTAACCGGTTCAAGGATTTGAAATTCGGGCACGACTACGAAATTTTGAAGCTGCACATCGACGACTGCCTGCTTGCGCTTTACAAGCCGTGCGAAAACGGCAAAAAACTTGTGGTTACGGGAGACGGAGCCGCGAAACTCATCGGCCCGAACGGAACCGTACTGTTGCGATCCGATTTTCGGTACGGCGTTTGCGTCCCCGCCGACATCGCCGTGGGCGACGGTGTGGTATGGGCGACGTACCCGGAGAAAAATTCCTGCATAAGGTATAATTTGAGCACCCTTCGTCAGGAGTTGCGCATAGGCGGCCAAAACGGAAAAGTTCTGCGCTCCCCGAACGGAATGCTGTTGCGCGAAGGGCAGCTTTATATTTGCAATTCCGGGGAGAATAAAATTCTGCTCCTCGACACCGTCAATTTTACGGTTCGCGAGTATCTGAAATTTGACGAACCCGTGTACCAGTATGTTCAGGTCGAGGGGTTCCATATTGTCCGCCTGCGCTCCGGCGTTTACAGAATTTAGCGGTATGCAAAAACTTATGAGCGGTATGCGCTCATGCATGGAAGCCTACAATATGATAGAACCGGGAGATAAAATCGCCGTGGCGGTTTCCGGGGGTAAAGATTCGGTGACGCTGCTCGCCGCGCTCGCCGAAATGCGCAGGTTCTACCCCGCGCCCTATTCGCTGTACGCGGTAACGATAGATATGTGCTTCGGCGGCAAAAGCGGGGATTATTCGGAAATCGCGGAACTTTGCCGAATGCTCGACGTGCCTTATACCGTGCGCAAAACCGAAATAGCGCGGATAATTTTCGATGTGAGAAAAGAAAAGAACCCGTGCAGTTTGTGCGCGAGAATGCGCAGAGGCGCGTTACACGATACCGCGGTTTCGCTCGGGTGCAACAAAGTGGCTCTGGGGCACCATGCCGATGATGCCGCGGAAACATTTTTCCTCAACCTTTTTCTTACCGGGCAGCTGGGTTCGTTTCCGCCGGTTCATTATATGTCGCGGAAAAACATATATTTGATACGCCCCATGATACTCACTTACGAGCGGGATATATCCGGCGTGGCGAAAAGATACAATCTCCCCGTAAAGAAAAGCGGCTGTCCCGCCGACGGAAACACCATGCGCGAACAAATCAAACGGCAGATTGCCGAGCTGGAAAAAACATATCCCGGACTTAAAAGCAAAGTTCTGGGAGCTCTGCGGCGCGCGGGATACGGCGGGTGGTAAGGCGCCCCGCACAAACGGAGCCGGGGAGGACCGCAATATTCCGCCGGTTTGTTCCCCCGCACATGAAGTGTTCGGCGCGGTTCCGCCCCGAAAAAAATCCGGCGGCGTGTCCGCGGGGGCAGTAATGCCGCTATACCGTAATTGCACAAACGGGAGAGATTTTTTAATGGAATATTACATAATGCCGAGCGCTTTGAAAAACACTTTTCAGGTTCCGGAATCGGTGGTGAAAAAGCATTTTAAGCTTGCGAATGAGGTTCAGCTTAAAGTGCTGCTTACGGCGCTCTGCTTTTTGGAGTGGGATTTCGACAGTGAAAAAATCGCCGAACATCTCGCAATATCAACCGAAACGGTGCGCGAATCGCTCGATTTCTGGTCCGATCTGAAGCTTATGGGCAAAACCGGAGCGCCGTCCGAACCCGCGACGAAGGCGGTTACCGGCAATGTCATAAAACCCTCGCGCGACGAGGTCACCCGGCGCGGGCTCGAATCGTCCGAAATCGCTTTCCTGCTGAACGAAGCTCAAAAAAAATTCGGCAGGGCTTTGCGCCAGAACGAAGCGTCGACGCTTGTGTGGCTGTGCGACGACAACGGTCTGCCCGTTTCGGTGCTGATTATGCTGCTTGAATACGCCGCTTCGGTAAACCGGCTTAATATTTCGTTTATTGAAAAAACGGCGGTGAAGTGGGTAAACAACGGCATTGTTACGGTCGCGGACGCCGAAAAGGAAATAGAAACGCTCAACCGCCGGTACGGCGCCTATGGCGTAATGGCGGAGGCATTGCATATAAGGGCGCCGAAACCGACCGAGGAAATGCTTAAATGCGCCGATTTATGGGTAAACAAGTGGGAGTACGGAGCCGATGTTATCGGAGCGGCGTATGATGTCTGCGTGAACAAAACGGGCGGTTTTAATCTGAACTTCATAAAAAAAGTGATTGAGCGCTGGCATAAAGAGGGAGTTAAAACCCGCGACGACATAAAACAAAACAAAAAAGCCGATAATTCCGACGGCGGCGATATATACGACCGTTACGACGATCTTCTGATGGATAAGGTGTGAGAACGAATGCCGTTTTCAAACGAAATTTACACGCAGGCGCTTGAAATAAAACGGAAACAAAAGGCGGAGGCGGAATCGCGCTACGAGGCGGCGGAGGCCGGCGCCGAACACGACTGCCCGAGGCTTGCCGAGATAAAGCACCGGCTCGCGATGTGCGGATCTTCCATAGCGGTCAGCGCCCTGGCGGGCGACACAAACAAACTCGCGGAACTGCGCGCGGAGTGCGACCGCCTCGCGACCGAACAGCAGGAACTGCGGGAGAAATACCGTCTGCCCGACGGACCCGTTTATTCATGCCCCGAATGCCGCGACACCGGCTACCGCGACGGGCGGATTTGCGAATGCACCGTGCGACTCGCGAAAAATATCTGCATCGACGAGCTTAACGCGAAAATGCCGATTGAAGAATCGCGGTTCGATAATTTTAAGCTTGATTACTACCCCGGCGACGCGAGCGATCCGAAAAGCCCCCGCGGGATCGCCGCTGATACACTGAAATGCTGCAAACGGTTCGCCGAACGGTTCCCCTCGGGTGAAAACCTCATGTTTTCGGGCGCGCCGGGATTGGGCAAGACGCATCTCTCGCTGGCCGTAGCGCAAGCCGTTATCGAAAAAGGATACAGCGCAATATACTCGCCCGCGCAGGCAATAGTCGACGCGCTGGCGAACGAGCGGTTCTCATACGGAAATTCCGAGGACGTTATTACGGCGATGAACGGATGCGACCTGCTGATTATCGACGATTTGGGTACCGAAGTTTCCACATCGGTATCGGTTTCGATTATTTACAACCTTATAAACACCCGCATTTTAGAGAGAAAATCCACGGTGATAAACACCAACCTGAATCAGAACGAACTCAGGCAGAGATATGAAACCAGGGTACTTTCGCGAATTATCGGCCATTACACAAAACGCGTTTTCCTCGGCGATGACATACGCCTGCAAAAAACCAGAAACGGCTGAATGTTCCGAACGGTTATCCGTATATGCAAATTGTACTGTTATTTTTTGGTTTTTCGGTAAATGATTGTCGGATTTTAATGTTGACGGCGCCACAACGGCGCGGTATAATATATGATTGCTGAATAATGCGGTAATCTGCCCATTCCAACGGTGGGGAAGGGGGAGATTTGCGCGTTTTGCCGTATATTGCCGTTTTGTTTTCGCAACTTTTGTAAGGAGTGATTGAGGCCTATGGGGAACAGCGCCGACATGGTAAAACCCGTTAAATTCGGGAACAATACCCGGATGAGCTTTTCGAAAATCGATGAACTTATCGATATGCCCAATTTAATCGAAGTTCAAAAAAACTCTTACCGGTGGTTTCTCGAAAAGGGACTTAAAGAGGTATTCCGCGAAATGTCCGGCATCACCGATTATACGGGCAACCTTGTGCTTGATTTCGTCGACTACCGTTACGATGAAAAGCCCAAATACACCATTGCCGAATGCAAGGCGCGCGACGCCACATATGCCGCGCCGTTGCGTGCCACCGTACGTTTAACAAACAACTCAAACGGCAATGTGATTGAATCACAGGATGTTTTTATGGGCGATTTCCCGCTGATGACCGACTCCGGCACGTTCGTTATAAACGGCGCCGAACGGGTGGTTGTTTCGCAATTGGTGCGCTCCCCCGGGGTCTACTATGATGTCGAGGTCGACAAAAGCGGGCGGCACCTTTACTCTTCGACGGTTATACCGAACCGCGGCGCATGGCTCGAATACGAAACCGATTCGAACAATATACTGTATGTAAGAATAGATAAGAACCGCAAACTTCCCGTTACCACATTTATAAAAGCGCTGGGAGTTGAAACGAACCAGCAGATTATCGACCTTCTCGGCAGCGACGAACGGCTGATTGCCACTCTTGAAAAAGATATGACGATCGACTCCTCCGACAAGGCTCTGATCGATATTTACCGTAAGATCCGCCCCGGCGAACCCGCCACCGTTGAGGGTGCGCAGGCAATGCTCGACAGGCTCTTTTTCGACGCGCGCAGGTACGATCTTTCGAGAGTCGGGAGGTTCAAGTTCAACAAAAAACTGTCGCTCGCGCCGAGAATTACCGGCCGCGTGCTTTCCCGCCCCGTCGCCGACCCGCAAACCGGCGAGCTTCTCGCCGAAGCCGGCACAAAGCTTACCAAAGAAGACGCCGTGGCCCTGCAGAAACGGGGAGTTAAAGAAGCTTATATAAATGTCGACACCGGCGACGAGAACTTCATTGAAGTCAAAGTATTGACAAACAACATGGTAGACATTCACGATTTCGTGCCGTTCGATATTTCCGACCTTGAAATAAAAGAAACGGTTTCGTATCCCGTGCTGTCGTCAATTTTAGAGAGCAGCGACGATCCCGCGGTGATCCGCGAAGCGATAATCGACAACATGAGCGAGCTTGTGCCGATGCACATAACGAAAGACGATATATTCGCCTCCGTAAACTATTTTGTCGGGCTGCCCTACGGCGTCGGTTCCACCGACGATATCGACCACCTGGGCAACCGGCGCATACGCTCGGTAGGCGAACTTCTGCAGAATCAGTTCCGCATCGGTTTCGCGAGAATGGAGCGGGTGATACACGAAAAAATGCTGCTGCAGGCGCAGGATACCGACTCGATAACCCCCCAAAGCCTTATAAATATCCGCCCGATAGTCGCCGCGATAAGGGAATTTTTCGGCTCCTCGCCGCTTTCGCAGTTTATGGATCAGACCAACCCTCTTTCCGAACTCACGCACAAACGGCGTCTGTCGGCGCTGGGGCCGGGCGGACTTTCCCGCGATCGCGCCGGGTTTGAAGTCAGGGATGTTCACTATACGCATTACGGGCGTATGTGCCCCATCGAAACACCCGAAGGCCCCAATATCGGTTTGATTTCGTATCTCGCGACTTTCGCCAAAATCAACGAATACGGGTTTATCGAGGCTCCGTTCCGCCGTGTCGACAAAACGACCGGCAAGGTAACCGACGAAGTCGTTTATATGACCGCCGACGAGGAAGACGAGTATGTTATCGCGCAGGCGAACGAGCCGCTCGACAGCGACGGGCGTTTCGCCAACGAAAAAGTAAGGGCGCGGTACCGCGACGGCTTTCTCGAAACCGAGCGCACGAACGCCGATTTCGTGGATGTTTCGCCGAAAATGGTCGTTTCGGTCGCGACGGCGATGATACCCTTCCTCGAAAACGACGATACCAACCGCGCGCTTATGGGATCCAATATGCAGAAGCAGGCGGTGCCTCTTCTGCGCACCGAGAGCCCGATAGTCGCAACCGGCATCGAATATAAAGCGGCGGTGGATTCCGGGACCGTGGTGATCGCGAAACGGGCGGGTACCGTTTCGTATGTAAGCGCCGATAAAATAGTGATCGATGCCGAATCCGGCGAAACTGATGTATACGATCTGATAAAATTCCTCCGTTCGAACCATGCCACCTGCATAAATCAGAAGCCGATTGTTTCAAAAGGGCAGAAAATCGGCGCGGGCGAGGTAATCGCCGACGGACCCGCGACCTGCAACGGCGAGATTTCGCTCGGCCGGAACGCTCTAATCGGTTTTATGACCTGGGAGGGCTATAATTACGAAGACGCCGTTTTGATAAACGAGCGGCTGGTTCGCGAGGATGTCTATACGTCAATTCATATCGAGGAATACGAAGTCGAAGCCCGCGAAACGAAACTCGGACCCGAGGAGATAACCCGCGATGTTACAAATGTCGGCGAAGACGCGCTGAAAGACCTTGACGAACGCGGAATAATCCGCATAGGGGCCGAGGTTCAGTCGGGAGATATTCTGGTCGGCAAGGTTACGCCGAAAGCCGAGCCGGAAGACACGCCCGAGGATCGGTTGCTGCGCGCCATATTCGGCGACAAGTCGCACGATGTCCGCGATACTTCTCTCCGGGTTCCGCACGGCGAGTACGGAACGGTGGTCGATGTTAAGGTGTTCGATCGCACGAATTCGACCGAATTAAGCCCCGGAGTAAATATGGTGGTACGCTGTTATATCGCCCAGAAGCGCAAGATTTCGGTGGGCGATAAAATGGCGGGGCGGCACGGCAACAAGGGCGTTGTTTCGAGGATTCTGCCCTCGGAGGATATGCCTTTCCTCCCCGACGGCACACCGCTCGATATCGTCCTCAACCCGCTGGGCGTCCCCTCCCGTATGAACATAGGTCAGGTGCTGGAGGTTCATCTGGGCTACGCGGCAAAAGCGCTCGGATGGAAAGTATGCACCCCGGTATTCGACGGAGCGCACGAGGACGACATACGCCGGTGCCTTGAAATGGCGGGGCTCGACCGCGACGGCAAAGCGCAGCTTTACGACGGCCGCACGGGGGAACCGTTCGACAACCGCGTTACCGTAGGCTATATGTACTATCTCAAACTGCATCATCTGGTCGACGATAAGATTCACGCCCGTTCGATAGGGCCGTATTCTCTTGTCACGCAGCAGCCGCTCGGCGGAAAGGCGCAGTTCGGCGGTCAGCGTTTCGGCGAGATGGAGGTATGGGCGCTTGAGGCATACGGCGCCGCCTACACCCTGCAGGAGATATTAACCGTAAAATCCGACGATGTTGCCGGCCGTGTAAAAACCTACGAGGCGATTGTCAAGGGGCAGAATGTACCGGCGCCGGGCATCCCGGAATCGTTCAAGGTGCTCATTAAAGAGTTGCAGTCGCTCGGCCTCGATGTTCGGGTTCTGGATAAAGACGGAGCCGATGTTGAACTAAAAGACGATGACGACGATATGCCGACTGTCGTCCCCGACGAGGAACTGTTCGATAAAAAAGACGATATAGAGAGTCTGCCGGGGTACAGCGTGACCGACGGAGACGGCAATTTCGCCGACGATTACGACGATGATTACAAAAACAACGATTTCCCGGAAGACGATGATTTATTCACAAACGAACAAGGCGTGTAAAGGAGTACTGTTTGCATGGGAGCGGTTGAATTCGAATCGATAAAAATCGGGCTTGCCTCACCGGAACAAATCCGCAAATGGTCGCACGGCGAAGTAAAAAAACCCGAAACCATCAACTACCGCACATTAAAGCCGGAACGCGACGGGCTTTTCTGCGAACGCATTTTCGGCCCCACGAAAGACTGGGAATGCCATTGCGGAAAATACAAGAGGATCCGCTACAAGGGTAAAATATGCGAGCGTTGCGGCGTGGAGGTTACCCGCGCCAAAGTTCGGCGCGAGCGCATGGGCCATATCGAACTGGCGTGCCCCGTATCACATATATGGTATTTCAAAACCATACCCGCCCGTATGGGGCTGATGCTCGACATTTCTCCCCGCCAGCTTGAATATGTTCTTTATTTCAACAAATACATAGTAACCGACCCCGGCACCACCCCGCTTGAGAAAAAACAGGTGCTCGACGAACGCCAATATCAGGAAATGCGCGAGAAATACGAAAACGATTTCGAAGCGGGAATGGGCGCCGAGGCGATTAAAAAACTGCTCGAAGAGATTGACCTCGATCAAACCGCCGCCGAACTTCGCGCCGAGCTGGCCGATGCCGGCGGGCAGAGAAAAATGCGGCTGCAAAAGCGGCTGGAGGTTGTGGAGGCGTTCAGGCGTTCGGGGAACCGCCCCGAGTGGATGATCCTTGATGTAATACCGGTAATCCCCCCCGATATACGTCCCATGGTGCAGCTCGACGGCGGGCGTTTCGCCACGAGCGACTTGAACGATTTGTACCGCCGGGTTATCAACCGCAACAATATGCTGAAAAAGCTGCTGAGTTACAACGCGCCGGAAATAATGATCCGCAACGAAAAAAGAATGTTGCAGGACGCCGTCGACGCCCTTATCGACAACGGCAGACGCGGCAAGCCGGTAACGGGTCCCAACAACCGGGCGTTAAAATCGCTTTCCGATATGCTTAAAGGCAAACAGGGGCGGTTCAGGCAGAATCTTCTGGGCAAAAGGGTCGATTATTCCGGCCGTTCGGTTATAGTTGTCGGGCCGGAACTGCAAATGTACCAGTGCGGCGTTCCGAAAGAAATGGCGCTTGAGCTGTTCAAACCGTTCGTTATGAAACGGCTGACCGACACCGGCGCGGTGACAAATATAAAAACCGCCCGCAAAATGGTTGACCGCGCGGGAACCGAGGTATGGGACGCGCTCGAAACCGTTATCAAGGATCACCCCGTTCTGCTGAACCGAGCGCCCACTCTGCACAGGCTGGGCATACAGGCTTTCGAGCCGGTTCTGGTAGAGGGCAGGGCGTTGAAACTTCACCCGCTTGTCTGCACGGCATACAACGCCGATTTCGACGGGGATCAGATGGCGGTGCATGTCCCGCTGTCGGCGGAGGCGCAGGCCGAGGCGAGGCTTTTGATGCTCGCGGCGAATAATCTGCTCAAACCTTCCGACGGCCATCCGGTCGTAGTTCCCACGCAGGATATGGTTCTCGGCTCTTATTACCTTACGCTTGTAAAACTCGATGAACCGGGCGCGAACAAGGTTTTCCGCGATGAGAATGAAGCGATTATGGCGTATCACGACGGAGCGGTGGGTCTGCACTCCCCCGTCCGCGTGCGCTACCGCAGAACGGTAAACGGCACGGAACAGACGCGGCTGATATGGTGTACGGTCGGCTTTATCATATTCAATCAGTCGATCCCGCAGGATCTCGGTTTCGTGGATCGCAGCGATCCCGAACACGCTTTCGATCTGGAAATAGGGTTTTCGGTGGCGGATTCCGTAAACGCCAAGGAATTTCCCGCCGTTGAATCCTCCGATGAAATACGGCAGAACAAGGTCGACAAGAAAATGCTCGGCAGGATTATCGACGCCTGTATCGCCATTCACGGGACGAGCGAATCGGCGATTGTGCTCGATAAAATCAAAGCGACGGGATTCCGCTATTCCACAAAAAGCGCCATTACCGTGGCGGTGTCCGACGCCGTGGTCCCCAGCGAGAAAGCCGAAATCATCCGCGATGCGGAGCGCAAACTCGACGGAGTAACCGTTAAATACCGCAGAGGCTTTATAAGCAACAACGAGCGTCTGCGCCGGCTTGTGGATATATGGAACGAGGCGACCGAGGAAATCGGCGATCGATTGAAAGACAATCTCGACGAATTCAATCCGATATTTATGATGGCGGATTCCGGGGCGAGAGGCTCCATGAGCCAGATTCGCCAGCTCGCGGGAATGCGGGGACTTGTCGCGAATACCGCCGGCAGGGTCATCGAGGTTCCCATACGCGCAAATTACCGCGAGGGACTTAACGTACTCGAATATTTCATCTCCTCGCGCGGCGCGAGAAAGGGGCTGGCGGATACCGCTCTTCGCACCGCCGAATCGGGTTACCTTACCCGCCGGCTCGTCGATGTATCGCAGGATGTTATAGTCCGCGATATCGACTGCGGAACAACCGAAGGCCTGCTCGTAACCGATATAAAAGACGGCAACAATGTTATCGAACCGCTTAAGAACCGCCTTATCGGCAGATTTCTGCTGGCTCCGTTCGCCGATCCCGAAACGGGCGAGGTTCTCGTTGACAACGAACACATGATGACGCCCGCCGAGGCGGAACTTATCGCTTCCAAAACCGACAGCGTGCGCATCCGTTCGATACTCAACTGCCATTCCCGCCACGGTGTGTGCCAGAAATGCTACGGTATGAACCTTGCGACGGGGCTGCCCGTATCGATAGGCGAAGCGGTCGGAATTATCGCGGCGCAGTCGATAGGTGAACCCGGCACGCAGCTTACCATGCGCAACTTCCATAACGGAGGCATAGCCTCGGCGGAGGATATTACCCAGGGTCTTCCCCGCGTTGAGGAACTGTTTGAGGCAAGACGGCCCAAACGCAGCGCGATTTTAAGCGAAATTCCCGGCACGGTACGCCTTGCGGAAGAAAAACGCAACCGCGTGATTTTCGTTACCGACGAGGAGACGGTAGACGAACGGAAGTATGTAATTCCGTACGACTACCGCATCGCGGTGAACGACGGAGAGCATGTGGAAAAAGGCACCGCTCTGACCGAGGGTTCGATAGCTCCGGCCGACATTCTCGCAATTCGGGGAGTAGAGGCTGTGCAGGATTATATTATCGAACAGGTTCAGATAGTATACGGTCTGCAGGGCGTTGATATAAACGACAAGCATATCGAAGTTATTGTACGGCAGATGCTCCGCAAATTCCGCATAACCGACCCCGGCGACACGGATCTCCCCGTCGCGTCGGTCGATAAATCGGAATATTACGACGCGAACGCCGAACTTTCCGCACGGGTTGCGGCGGGTGAAACCGATTTGCGCCCCGCGGAATACGAACCTACCCTGCTCGGTATTACCAAAGCGTCGCTCGCCACCGATTCGTTCCTCTCGGCCGCCTCGTTCCAGGAAACCACCCGCGTACTTACCGACGCCGCGATCCACGGGCGGATCGATCCGCTGTTCGGTCTGAAAGAAAATGTGATTATCGGCAAACTGGTGCCCGCCGGAACGGGAATGAAATATTACCGAGATAAACCCGACGAAGCAAGCGAAAACGGGCAACGAATTGTCGATCCCGACGAATAATTGCCCCTGCCGCGGGATTCAACCGTAAAATCCCGAAAAAAACCGCAAAAACCGCTTAAACCGCTTGACAAAACGGCGGCGGAAGTGGTAAGATTATATTTCGCCGAAGTATGGCAAACTTTGCGACGTGGAAGGAGGTGCAGTATGCCAACATTTAATCAGCTGGTTCGTAACGGACGGGAAACGCTCGAACGAAAAGCGAAAGCGCCCGCGCTGCTGAAAAATTACAATTCGATCCACCGCTCGCTTAACGATCAGAATTCCCCTCAAAAGCGCGGAGTGTGTACCGCGGTTAAAACTTCGACGCCCAAAAAGCCCAACTCGGCATTGCGCAAAATCGCGCGTGTGCGGCTTTCAAACGGAATAGAAGTTTCGGCTTACATTCCGGGAATCGGGCATAATCTTCAGGAGCACAGCGTAGTGCTTATCCGCGGAGGGCGTGTGAAGGATCTCCCCGGCGTGCGCTATCACATTATACGCGGGACCCTCGACGCTCAGGGTGTTGCGAACCGTATGCAGGGCCGTTCAAAATACGGTGCGAAACGGCCTAAGTCCGGCGCGAAAAAATAGCCCGGAACAGCGAAACAAATCTCTGCGTATCTGCCCGAGCAGATTTTAATATACTGCCTGGCGCCACGGGAATTTTATCGCTCGAGTACCGATGATATCATTACTGTGAAGGAGGGAAGAGTTGTGCCAAGAAGAGGAATTGTTGCCAAACGCGATGTACTGCCCGATCCGCTTTACCATTCCAAGCTTGTAACCCGTTTGATTAACAACATTATGCTCGACGGAAAGAAAGGGGTCGCGCAGCGGATAGTTTACGGCGCTTTCGAGATCGTAAACGAAAAAACCGGGAAAGATCCGCTTGAAGTTTTCGAGCAGGCAATGGAAAATGTTATGCCGCAGCTTGAAGTAAAAGCCGTGCGAAAGGGCGGCGCAACATATCAGGTTCCGTTTGAGGTTCGCCCCGAGCGCAAACAGACCTTGGGTCTGCGGTGGCTTACGACCTACAGCCGCACCCGTTCGGAACGGACGATGAAAGAACGCCTGGCGGCGGAAATTCTCGACGCCGTGAACGGAGTCGGAGGCGCGGCCAAAAAGCGCGAGGACACACACAAAATGGCGGAGGCCAACAAGGCTTTTGCCCATTACAGATGGTAGTTTGAACAACCGGAGGTTTATATGCCGAGAAAGGTATCTCTTGAAAAAACCAGAAATATCGGTATTATGGCTCATATCGACGCGGGAAAAACCACAACAACCGAGCGCATTCTGTTTTATACCGGCGTAAATCATAAGATGGGCGAAACCCACGAGGGCGACGCCACAATGGACTGGATGGATCAGGAGCAGGAGCGCGGTATAACCATCACATCCGCCGCCACAACCTGTTTCTGGAGGGAACACCGTATCAATATTATCGATACACCCGGACATGTGGATTTTACCGTCGAGGTACAGCGCTCGCTTCGTGTACTCGACGGCTCGGTGACCGTGCTTTGCGCGAAAGGCGGCGTCGAACCGCAATCCGAAACCGTATGGCGCCAGGCCGACGAATATCATGTTCCCAGAATGATTTATGTAAACAAGATGGACATTATGGGCGCCGATTTTTACCATGTACTCGATATGGTTAAAGACAGATTCCGTTGCAACGCCGTCCCCATTCAGTTGCCGATAGGCAAAGAAGACAGTTTCAGGGGAATCGTCGATTTGATTACAAACGAGGCCGTTCTGTACTACGACGATTTGGGCAAGGACGTGCGCCGGGAACCGATCCCCGAAGATATGAAGGAAATATCCGAAAAATACCGTGCCGCGCTTATCGAATCCGTTGCCGAAACCGATGAGGCGCTTATGGAAAAATATTTTTCGGGCGAGGAAATTTCGGTAGACGAGATAAAACGGGTTATCCGCAAACAGACGATTGAAAACGAAATGGTTCCGGTGACCTGCGGATCTTCATACCGTAACAAAGGTGTTCAGCCGCTGCTTGACGCAATCGTCGATTTTATGCCCGCGCCTACCGATATTGAATCGATTAAGGGGGTAAACCCGGAAACGGGCGAGGAGGAATACCGCCATTCGTCCGACACCGAACCGTTTGCCGCTCTCGCTTTCAAGATTGCGACCGACCCGTTTGTCGGAAAAATTTGTTTCTTCCGCGTCTATTCGGGAACCGTCGACGCCGGCGGGGGAGTATACAATTCGGTTAAAGACACACGGGAGCGCATGGGGCGTATCCTTCAGATGCACGCCAACCACCGCGAGGATATCGAAACCTGCTATTCGGGAGACATCGCCGCCGCCGTAGGGCTTAAAAACACGACTACGGGGGATACTCTATGCGATGAAAAGCATCCGATTATACTCGAATCGATGAATTTCCCCGAACCGGTTATCCGGGTGGCTATCGAGCCGAAAACCAAAGCCGGACAGGAAAAGATGAGCATTGCCCTCTCGAAACTGGCCGAAGAGGATCCCACCTTCAAATGCTACACCGACGAGGAGACGGGGCAGACGATTATAGCGGGAATGGGCGAGCTTCATCTCGAAATAATTGTCGACCGTATGCTGCGCGAATTCAAAGTTGAGGCGAATGTCGGAAAACCGCAGGTGGCGTATAAAGAAACCATACGCAAATCCGCCGATGTGGAGGAGAAATACGCGAGGCAGTCGGGAGGCAAAGGCCAGTACGGTCATGTAAAAATTATCGTCGAGCCGAATGAAACGGGCAAAGGATACGAATTTATCAACAATATTGTGGGCGGCGCCATTCCCAAGGAATTTATCCCGGCGGTCGACGCGGGTATACGCGGAGCCATGCAGGCGGGCGTACTGGCGGGGTACAATGTAGTTGATGTGAAGGTAACTTTGTACGACGGTTCGTACCACGAAGTCGACTCCTCGGAGCTTGCGTTCAAAATCGCGGGTTCGATGGCGTTCAAAGAGGCGTGCCGGCGCGCCGACCCTGTCCTTCTCGAACCCATTATGAAAGTGGCCGTTATTGTCCCGGAAGACTATATGGGAGATGTGATAGGCGATCTCAATTCCCGAAGGGGAGAAATTCAGGGGTTTGAAGATAGAGCGGGCGCAAAACTTATCAACGCGAGGGTGCCGCTGGCCGATATGTTCGGATACGCCACCGATTTGAGGTCGAAGACCCAGGGGCGCGGTCAGTATGTTATGGAGCCCGACGGCTACAAGGAAGTACCCAAAAACATTGCCGAAAAAATTATTGCCGGCAGAACAAAAAGCGAATAAAAATTATTTAATACGGAGGTAAAAACAATGGCAAAGGCAAAATTCGAACGGACAAAACCGCATGTGAACATCGGAACTATCGGGCATGTCGATCACGGCAAAACAACCCTTACGGCGGCTATCACCAAATATCTGTCGCTGAAAGGGCAGGCGCAGTTTGAAGACTACGCGAATATCGACAAGGCGCCCGAGGAACGGGAACGCGGCATCACAATCAACACCGCACATGTCGAGTATGAAACCGATAAGCGGCATTACGCGCATGTTGACTGCCCCGGACACGCCGATTATGTAAAGAACATGATTACCGGCGCGGCGCAGATGGACGGAGCGGTGCTCGTTATCGCCGCGACCGACGGTCCTATGGCTCAAACAAAAGAGCATCTGCTGCTTGCGCGCCAGGTGGGCGTGCCCTACATCGTTGTATATCTTAATAAAGTGGATCAGGTCGACGATCCCGAACTTCTGGAACTTGTTGAAATGGAAGTCCGCGAGACGCTCGACAAATACGAATTCCCGGGCGACGATGTTCCGATCATCAAGGGTTCGGCTCTCCAGGCGCTTAACGCGAGCGACAACCCCGACGACCCCGCTTACGATTCGATAAAAGAACTGCTCGATGCAGTCGACAGTTACATTCCCACCCCCGACCGCAAGGCGGATTTGCCTTTCCTGATGCCGGTTGAAGATGTGTTTACAATATCCGGCCGCGGCACCGTGGCCACCGGCAGAGTGGAACGCGGTACCCTTAAAGGCGGCGAAGAAGTCGAAATTATCGGTCTTACCGAAGAGCGGAAAAAGACCGTTGTCACCAATATTGAAACATTCCGCAAAACCCTCGATTACGCCGAAGCCGGAGATAATATCGGCGCTCTGCTTCGCGGAATACAGCGCAACGAAATCGAGCGCGGACAGGTTCTCTGCAAACCCGGCAGCATCCACCCGCATACAAAATTCCGCGGTCAGGTATATGTACTTACCAAAGAAGAAGGCGGCCGTCACACCCCGTTCTTCAACAACTACCGCCCGCAGTTCTATTTCCGTACCACCGATGTTACGGGAGTGATTAGCCTGCCCGCGAATGTTGAAATGTGCATGCCCGGAGATAATGTCGAAATGGATGTTGAACTTATCACCCCGATCGCCATTGAAGAGGGTCTGCGCTTCGCTATCCGCGAGGGCGGCAAAACGGTCGGTTCCGGCGTCGTCACCGCCATCAACGAATAACCGTTAAAACCCCGGCATTAACGATTCGATCTGATATCCACTCCTTTCTTACCCCGCCGACGGCATTGCCTGTCCGCGGGGTTCTTTTTGCTTTCCTCAAATCCGCCGCGTCCGCCACGGCAAACCTGCCGGACCTTTCGCCGGCGCAAAAGCGATGCGTCCGCAGGCAGTATTCCCCGCCGTTATTACCGCAAAGGCATTATTATTATTATTTCGGTGTTCGATCGACC
>CAZRRV010000032.1:1472-17289 GCA_964602735.1 uncultured Eubacteriales bacterium | reverse complement strand
AAGCGTAATTTTCGCGTCGCGGCGGGCGGATTTCCCGTGAGGGGCGGGCGTAGCGGACTTTATCCGCAAAATTCACCAAAATTGAGAGCGCGGGTAAAAATATGTGGAAAAACGTTCGGGAATGTGATATAGTAAAGTGGAACGATAACAGGAGGGAAAAAACATGACGTTAAAAGGTACCGCCAAGGTTGATACAAACCGCCTTGAGCTCGATATCGCCATTGACGGGGAGGCGTTCGAAAACGCCGTCGCACTCGCCTACAAAAGGAACGGTAAAAAGATCAACGTCCCCGGGTTCCGCAAGGGGAAAGCGCCGAGGAAAATAATCGAAAGTTTCTACGGCGAAAATTTTTTCTACGAAGATGCGTTTAATCTGCTGTATCCCGACACTCTCGACGCCGCGATAAAAGAAGCAGGCGCCCGCTATGTCGATGATAAAGTCGATGTCAACCTGGTGTCGATAGGCAAAGAGGGCGTGGAATTTAAGGCAACCGTCACCGTTATGCCCGAGGTTGAGCTCTCGGAGTATAAAAGGCTTAAAGCCGAGGCTCCCAAAGCGGAGGTAACCGACGACGATATAGAAAACGAAATCAACCGTATGCGCGAGAATAACGCGCGGCTTATAAACGCCGACGATCGCGCCGCGGCGAAGGGCGATGTGGTCGATATCGATTTCGAGGGTCTTTGCGACGGAGAGGCGTTCGAGGGCGGCAAAGCCGAGGGCTATTCTCTCACCCTCGGCAGCGGGAGTTTTATTCCGGGTTTTGAAGAGCAGATCGAAGGTCATTCCGCCGGCGAGGAATTTGAAATCAACGTAACCTTCCCGGACGATTATTCCGCGGAAAAACTCGCCGGGAAATCCGCCGTGTTCAAAATAAAGCTTAACGGCGTAAAGGTTCGCGAACTGCCGGAGGCCGACGATGAATTTGCCAAAGATGTCAGCGAATTCGACACCATGGCGGAACTTCGCGAGGATTTGAAAAACAAAGCGGTAAAGCGCGGCAACGACGCTTTCGACGCTGCGATTGAAGATAAACTTCTGAAAGAACTCATCGGGAATATGACCGCCGAGGTACCGCAGGCGCTTATCGACAACCGCGCCAGGCAGGATGTGGAAAATTTTGCCTATCGCATCACATCGCAGGGTCTGTCGTTTAAGAAATATCTCGAAGTTACCGGCGAAACGGTCGATGATATGGTAAAACGGATGACCCCGCAGGCCGAAGAAACCGTAAAAGCGCGGCTGGCGCTCGAAAAAGTCGCTGAACTCGAACACCTCGAACCCACGGATGAGGAAATCGACGCCGAGTTTGAGCAGATGGCGAAAAATTCCGATACCGATGTCGAAAAAGTAAAAGCGTCGGTTCCGAGAGACGGGGTAAAAGCCGACCTCGCCGTCAGGAAAGCGCTTGAATTCGTAAAAGAGAATGCGGTTATCGGCGTGACCGAACCCGAAAAGGCGGACGACGGAACCGGCGAAAAACCCGCGGCGGAGGATAATGCGGATAACGGCGCCGGGGATGCGGCGGGCGAATAGTCCGACATTCGTAATACAATAAGGAGGAACAGTTTATGGATATGAGTCTGGTGCCTATGGTTATCGAGCAGACGGGGAGGGGAGAGAGATCATACGATATTTTCTCCCGCCTGCTGGAGGATCGGATCATTCTTCTGCACGATCAGGTAACCGATCAAACCGCGAGTCTGGTAATTGCCCAGCTGTTGTATTTAGAGGGTAAAGACCCGGAGCGCGATATAATGTTTTATATCAACAGCCCCGGAGGATCCGTTTCCGCCGGTCTCGCCATTTACGATACGATGAATTACATCAAGTGCGACGTAAGCACAATCTGTATGGGTATGGCCGCGAGTATGGGGGCATTTCTGCTTGCCGTGGGAAAAAAGGGCAAGCGGTTCGCGTTGCCGAACAGCGAAATTATGATCCACCAGCCCATGGGGCAGGCGGAGGGTCAGGCTACCGATATTTTAATTCACGCCGATCATATTAAGCGCACCCGCGAAAAACTCAACGCCGTGCTGTCGGAGGTAACCGGTAAACCGCTTGAGGATATTGTGCGCGATACCGAACGGGATAATTTCATGACCGCCGACGAGGCCGCCGCGTACGGTCTTATCGACAAGGTCATAGTCAGCAGATAGGCCGGAAACAGGAAATGCCGAACGATATTACGACCGAAGACGAGGAAATGTACTGCGCGCTTTGCGGCCGCCCTTCAAGCGAGGCCGAAAAGCTTATAATGGGTTTGTGCGGCTGCATCTGCAACCGTTGTGTCGAGACCTGCTATACGGTTCTGCATCCCGAACACGAGCGGCGGGAACAGCCGGCAGAGCGCAAAGGCGCCAGAAGTTCGCGCCGGGTTGAGGAGTTTAACGTACTCACCCCGCGCGAGATCAAACAGAAACTCGACGAATATGTTATCGGGCAGAACGAGGCCAAAATTTCTCTGGCCGTGGCCGTATATAACCATTACAAGCGTATAACCGATCCCGGCTCCGATGTGGAACTCGGAAAAAGCAACCTTCTCCTGTTGGGGCCCACCGGAGTGGGGAAGACCCTGCTCGCCACCACCCTCGCCCGTATTCTCGATGTACCCATCGCGATAACCGACGCAACCACCCTTACCGAGGCGGGATATGTCGGCGAGGATGTCGAAAATATCCTTCTGCGGCTTATCCAGCAGGCGGATTACGAGGTCGAAAAGGCCCAGCGCGGCATAATCTACATTGATGAAATCGATAAAATCGCCCGCAAAGGCGAGAATATGTCGATAACCCGCGATGTAAGCGGCGAGGGCGTACAGCAGGCCCTGCTGAAAATACTCGAGGGAACCGTCGCGAATGTTCCGCCCGGAGGCGGCAGGAAGCATCCTCAGCAGGAGTTTATACAAATCGACACATCCGGGATCCTTTTCATATGCGCCGGCGCTTTCGACGGCCTTGAAAGCATCGTTACAAAGCGTCTCGGCAGCGGCAATCTCGGATTCGGCGCGGATATAAAATCGAAGAACGAGCTGGAACGGCAGGCAATGTCGACGGAGGTAATACCGCAGGATCTGGTTAAATACGGCCTTATACCCGAACTAGTGGGGAGACTGCCGGTTATAACCACCCTCGAACCCCTGAACGAGGAAACCCTTGTCAAAATTATGGTTGAACCGAAAAATTCGGTTGTAAAGCAGTATACCGCCATGTTCGCCATGGACGGCGTAAAGCTGGAATTTGAGCCCGACGCGCTTGCCGCCGTCGCAAAAAAAACGATAGCGCGAAAAACGGGGGCGAGGGGTCTGCGCAGCGAGTTTGAGCGGATATTGAAAAATCTTATGTTTGAAATCCCGTCCGACGGTACCGTTACCAAGGTGATTATAACCGCCGAAACGGTTGAAAATCCCGATAAACCGGTTATAAAACATTCCGGCAGTACGGTGGGCAATTTGAAAGATCGGGGTGCCGTCTTGACCGCGGCGGCGCGGAAAAGCATTTCGGGGAAAGGCGAAACCGCGTAAACGTAATTCCGGCGGTATCCGCCGCCCGCATACGGATATGTTGCCGCGCCGGTTGAGCCGCGCGTTGTGTGAAAAGGGGTCGAGCCGATGAAAAACTACAGTGTGCCGCTTACCAAGGTTATCAGGGATTTTTCGCTTGAAAAAATTTTCGCGCCGGAAGGTATTGATAATATCGAAATTTGCAGCACCGAGGTGAACCGTCCGGGATTGGAACTTTCGGGGTTCTACCGGTATTACGATGAAACCCGCATCCAGATTATCGGAAGGAACGAGGAAAGCTACATAAAAAGCTTCGACGGCGAGGCGTACGCGGCCCGCCTCGGGGAGTATTTTTCCCACAAGCCGGTTGCGGTAATAGTGGCTCGGGGGCTTGAAATTCCAGAACTGATGGCGGAACTTGCCGAAAAATACGGCGTTCCCCTGTTGAGAACGGGGGATACCACATCAAGCTTTATGGCGTCGCTTATATCGTATTTGAATGTGCATCTGGCGCAAAGGATAACCCGTCACGGCGTGCTGGTTGATGTGTACGGAGTGGGCGTGCTGATTCTGGGCGACAGCGGGGTAGGCAAAAGCGAAACGGCTATCGAGCTTATTAAAAGGGGTCACCGCCTTATCGCCGACGACGCCGTGGAAATCCGCAAGGTTTCGTCGCGCTCTCTTGTCGGTACGGCGCCCGAAAACATACGCCACTTTATCGAGCTGCGCGGCATAGGTTTTGTCCATGTCGGAAGAACGTTCGGCGCGGGCGCGATAAAAATGACGGGAAATATCGATCTGGTTGTAAAGCTTGAACCATGGGATCCGCAGAAAATGTACGACCGTATGGGGCTCGACACCGAAACTCTGGATATTTTGGGAATTTCCGTCCCCTACGTTGTTGTGCCGGTAAAGCCCGGGCGCAATCTCGCCGTGGTGCTGGAGGTTGCCGCCATTAACCACAGGCAGAAGAAAATGGGTTACAACGCGGCGGCGGATTTGTTGGGGCGTTTGGGAATGGATTCCGATGTCCCGAAAGACGGGGACGCGAGCGAAACCGATCTGTTCTATTAAAAGCAACATTCCGCTTTTTGCATGATACGGGAGTGATAAATGATGTTGCATATCGGGATCGATTTGGGCGGAACGAATATCGCGGCCGCTGCGGTTGACGACAATTATAAAATAGTCGGCAGGGGAGAACGCAAAACAAACGCGGAGAGGCCGGCCGGAGAGATACTCGACGATATGGCCGCGGCCGCTTTCGACGCGATAAACGACGCGAAAGCCGACCGCTCCCGGGTTGCCGGATGCGGAATAGGTTCGCCGGGCAGCGTCAACCCCGACGAGGGAATTATTTATATATCAAACAATCTGCCGTTTTCAATGCTTCCGATGAAAAAGGAAATGGAAAAACGGCTTAATATGCCGTGCGATATAGCCAACGACGCGAATGCCGCGGCGCTCGGCGAAATGCTGTGCGGGGCGGGGCGCGACGCGAAAGTGTTTGTGGCGGTAACGCTCGGCACCGGGGTAGGCGGCGGCGTTATCATAAACGGCAGTATGCTTACGGGGAGCAACTATGCCGGCGGCGAACTCGGCCATATGATTATTGTAAAAGACGGCGAAAAATGCACCTGCGGGCTTAACGGGTGCTGGGAGGCATACGCCTCGGCGAGCGCTCTGATAGCGCAGACAAAGCGAAAAATGGCGGAGCATCCCGAGAGCAAAATGTGGGAAATTTCAAAAGCCGCCGGCGGTAAGGTAAACGGTCTGACTTCATTCGACGGTATGCGCGCGAACGATCCCGCCGCCGCCGAAGTTGTGAGCGAATACTGTGAATATGTCGCCTGCGGGATAATAAATCTGATCAATATTTTTCAGCCCGATGTACTTTGTGTGGGAGGCGGCATCTCCCGGGAGGGCGAAACCCTGCTCGGACCGGTGCGCAAAATTGTCGAGAGCGGGGTCTATTCGAAAAACAATCCCGGGCAAACGGTGATAAAGGCCGCCGAACTCGGGAACGACGCCGGAATTATCGGCGCGGCTTTTCTGCATACGTTAAAATAAGGAATACGCGGTAATTTTTCCGTTGGCGGCAACGGTTGTAAACAGTATAAATATTTGCTTTTCCGTAATTATCCCTTTCGGATGTGACGGGAATAAATCGAAAATAAAATCGTCACATATCTTTCAACCGCGGAAAAGCAAAAACCCGGCGGGTTCCGCAACCGGGATCGAAAGGGGCGTTTGGTTTGTCGAACATATCGCTGTTCGAGAAAAAAATAGGCGAGGCGGGCATTTCCGCGCTTAAAGACGAGCCGATGAGCAGGCATACTACTTTTCGCATCGGCGGAAAGGCGGATATGCTTGTAAATGTGTCGGGCGAGGAACAGCTTTCGTTTCTTATCAAAACGGCAAACGAGTGTTCGGTGCCGTACCATGTTATAGGCAGAGGCTCTAACATACTGGTGTCCGACGACGGTGTCGACGGCGTCGTTATGCTTACGGGCGGAATGGATGCTTCGGATTACGACGGCGCTCTGGTTATAACGGCGGGCGCGGGAATGAAACTGTCCTCTCTTTGCGACGAGGCGGCGGAGCACGCTTTAAGCGGGCTCGAGTTCGCTTGGGGGATTCCGGGTTCGGTAGGCGGGGCCGTTTATATGAACGCCGGCGCTTACAACGCCGATATCGGAGATGTGGTTTATTCATGTCGCGGGGTCGACGGCGACGGTGAAATAAGCGAGCGCGGCGCGGACGAAATGCGGTTCGGGTACCGATCGAGTTTTTCGCAAAGTTCCCCGTTTTATATAACGCGGGTTGTATTCCGCCTTTTTCCCGGCGACGCCGCGCTTATCCGTGAAAGGATGAATATGCTTTACGAGCGCAGGCGAGAAAAGCAGCCGCTTGAATTTCCGAGCGCCGGCAGCGTGTTCAAGCGCCCGTCGCGCGGATATGCGAGTGAAATGATAGAAGGCTGCGGGTTAAAAGGCTACACCGTGGGAGGGGCGCAGGTAAGCGAAAAACACGCCGGATTTATTATTAACAAAGGCAACGCGACGGCATCCGATGTCAGGCGGGTTATCGAGCATATCCGCGATTTGGTTTTTCTGAGGTACAGCGTAAAGCTGGAACCTGAGATCCGTTATATAGGCAGATCGGGCGGTAGTTTATGAATTTTGTGATAGTAACCGGCCTGTCCGGCGCGGGAAAATCCACGGCGGCGAAGGCGTTGGAGGATATAGGTTATTACTGTATCGACAATATACCGTTGCAACTCGCGAGATCGCTTGTGGAATTTTCCAGAACAAATTCGGAGATTACGAAATTCGCCATAGTCGCCGACGCGAGATCGAAAGCGATGTTTGCCGAGGCGGGCGCCGCCGTCGCCGAGTTAAAGGCGGCTTACGGCGCCAAAATTCTTTTCCTTGACGCTACAAACGAAAGCATTGCGCGCCGTTACCGCCAGACGCGGCGTTCCCACCCTTTCGCCATCGACAATCCCGATCTTTCCACGGTATCGGCAATCGAACGTGAGCGTGAAATGCTGAGCGATGTCCGCAGTTTCGCCGATTATATTGTCGACACAACGTTTTTGAGTATGGCGGAGCTTAAAGAAAAGGTTTCGGCGCTGTTCCTAAAAAATACCGACGCGGTTATGCGGATCGACTGCGTGTCGTTCGGCTTTAAGCACGGCTCTGTGAGCGACGCCGATATTCAAATCGACGCCCGGTGCCTTATCAATCCGTTTTATGTCGACGAATTGCGCGAGAAGACCGGGCTCGATCCCGATGTAAAACGGTATATTATGAACGATCCGCAATCAAAAGGGTACCTAGACCGCCTGTTCGCTTTTTTGGATTATTCCATGCCGCTTTATGTTGTGGAGGGAAGGTCGCGGCTGGTAATCGCCGTAGGGTGTACCGGCGGCAAGCACCGCTCGGTAATGCTGGCGCAGATGCTGTACGAAAGATATTCTCAAATGGGATATACGACGGGCATTTCTCACCGCGATATAAGCAAAGCCTAAAGCCGGAGCCGGGATCTCCGTTCGCCGTATCGGTCGGGCGTTTTTATAACGCGAAAAAAAGGAGAATTCGATGTCATTCTCTCTCGAACTGAAAGAAAAACTCTGCCGTGTCGATGCCGACGGGTGCTGTCGCGCCTCCGAGTGCCGCGCGGCTTTTTTAAGCGGGGGCGAACTGACCGCCGAAAGCTGTTTTTTTTCGTGCCGTTGCCCGTCCGTTGCTGGACGGATCGACCGTATTCTCCGCCGCGATTTAGGAATTATCGGCAGAGCAGTAAAAAAGGGCGGGGAAACGGTTTTTACCGTGCCCGGAGAAGGCGACAGAATCCGTTTGATAAATATGCTTTCGTTCGACCCCGCCGCTCGCAGAGAATGTTGCCGCGGGGCGTATCTGCGCGCGGCGTTTCTGGTATGCGGCGGAATGAACGATCCGTCGAAGGATTACAGAGTGGATTTTTACCCCGCCGCGGCGGGAGCGGACGAACTCTGCTCCGTGATGTATAAATGCGGATTAAATCCGAAGAGACGCGCAAACGGCGTGTATCTGCGCAACAGCCGCGAAATCGAAGACTTTTTAACGATTGCCGAGGCCGGCGACACGTCGCTTGAACTTATGGGCTTGAAAATATACCGCGATATGGCGAATAAATCAAACCGCCAGCGCAACTGCGACGGTGCGAATATCCGTAAAGCCGTTACCGCTTCGGTTAAGCAGACGGCGGCGATAAACCGGCTGATCGCCGCGAACAAACTCGACGCCCTGTCCCCCGAACTTAAAGAGGCGGCACTGCTGCGGATTCGGAATCCCGGCGCGCCCTTAAGCGAACTTTGCGGGCTCTGTTCGGCGTCCGTAACACGATCCGGGTTAAGCCACCGACTGAGGCGTATTGTCGAAATAGCCGAAACTCTGCCGGATAACGCGAGAGGGGAGTAGACCCGTTGGCATTTGCTCATCTTCATGTTCACACCGAATACAGTCTGCTGAACTCCGCCTGCCGTATCGACGATTTGCTTGATTCGGTTGTTTCGCTCGGCCAGTCGTCTGTTGCGATTACCGACGGTTCCGTTATGTACGGCGCGGCGGAGTTTTACGGTAAAGCGGCAAAGCGGGGGTTAAATCCGATTATCGGCTGTGAGGTCAATTTGGCGGCGGGCGGCCGGTTTAACGGCCCCGCGGCATACAAACCGTCGCATCTTGTTCTGCTTTGCGAAAATAACACGGGTTACGGCAACCTGATTGAAATCGTGTCGCAGAGCTTTACCGGGAACGAAAAATCGGATTTGCCGACGGTCGGTTTGGATCTGCTACGCACCCGCGGTTCGGGATTGATAGCGCTGTCCGGCGGCTGCGAGGGTGAAATACCGCGCCGTATACTGCGCGGCGATTTTGACGGAGCCGAAAAGTTCGCGCTGAAACTTCGCGACATTTTCGGCGGCGGCAATTTTTATCTTGAACTGCAAAACCACGGATTAAGCGATGAACTGAAAATAACCGCCGGCTTGCGGCGCATATCGCGGGAAACGGGGATTCCGCTTGTCTGTACAAACGATGTGCGTTATATAAAAAAAGAACAGGCCGCGACCTTTCGCGTACTGCGCTGTATAGCTACCGGGGAAACGGTAAACGACCCCGAGCCGGCCGGGTTCGACGGCGATGAATACTATCTGAAAAGCGAGAGCGAGATGCTGTCGCTTTTCGGTACCGCCCCGGTGGAAAACGCCGCGGAAATTGCCGCCCGTTGCCGTGTAACACTTGAGTTTCACAAATTGCGGTTGCCGGTGTTCGACGCGCGTTGCCGCGACCATTTTGCTCTGTTGCGCGAAACGGCGGAGCGGGGAGCGGCGCGCATTTTCGGGGAGAATCCCGGACCCGAAGTGGCAAAACGCCTCGATTACGAACTCGGTATGATAAAGAACATGGGTTATGTCGATTATTTCCTTATTGTGTGGGACTTTGTGAATTTTGCGCGGAAGAACGGCATACCCGTAGGGCCCGGACGCGGGTCGGGCGCCGGCAGCCTTGTGGCGTACTGTATCGGTATAACCGGCATCGATCCGCTTAAATACGATCTCCTTTTCGAGCGGTTTTTGAATCCCGAACGGGTTTCGATGCCCGATTTCGATATCGACTTCTGCTTTCTCAGACGGCAGGAGGTTATCGATTATGCCGTTCGCAAATACGGCGCGGACCATGTCGCTCAAATCGTTACTTTCGGCACAATGGCGGCGCATGCGGCGGTACGGGACGGGGGGCGCGCGCTCGGCCTGCCGTACGCGCTTTGCGATAAAGTGGCGAGGATGATCCCCGCGCAGCAAAACGCGAATATAACCCTCGACGACGCAATGGCGGATTCCGCCGAATTGCGCGCGGCGTACGAAAACAGCGGCGATGTTAAACGCCTTATCGATACCGCGAGGCAGATTGAGGGAATGCCGCGCCATTCTTCGGTTCATCCGGCGGGTATAGTTATTACCGATCTGCCCGTTTCGAGTTATGTTCCCCTTTCCTCCGACGGCGGGGCGAGGATAACGCAGTATCAGGCGGGAACGCTTGAGGAACTCGGACTGCTGAAAATTGATTTTCTCGGTCTGCGCACCGTAACGATTATCGACGGGACGGTTAAACGCATACGCGAGAACGGAGTCGATATATCGGAGGATTCGCTTCCGCAAAACGATCCCGAAACTTTCAAGATGCTGGGGCTCGGTTATACCGACGGCGTGTTTCAGCTGGAATCCCGCGGAATGCGCGATCTGCTGCGGAAATTTTCACCCGACTGTATCGAGGATTTGATAGCGCTTATTTCTCTGTTCCGCCCGGGGCCGATGGATTCGATCCCGAAATTCATACACAATCACAGGCACCCGGAGGATATATCATATGAAACCGAACTCCTGCGTCCGATTCTTTCGGTAACATACGGATGTATAGTTTATCAGGAGCAGGTGATGCGGATTTTCCGCGATCTGGCGGGATATTCTCTCGGCAGAGCCGACATTGTCCGCCGCGCCATGGCGAAAAAACAAAAAGACAAACTTGAAAAAGAGCGTCACGCTTTTGTGTACGGCGACGCCGAATGCGCGGGCTGCGCGGCGAACGGCATCCGCCCCGAAATTGCCGAGCGTCTGTTCGATGAAATGAGCGCGTTCGGCCTGTACGCTTATAATAAATCGCACGCGGCGGCATACGCCGCCGTCGCTTACCGAACGGCTTATTTGAAACGGCACTATCCCGCGGAATTTATGGCAAGCCAGCTTACATTCACTAACGATCGTTTCCGCAAGTTAGGCCGTTATATCGACGAATGTTCGCGGCTCGGAGTTAAAATTCTGCCCGTTCAGGTCAATAAAAGCGCCGTGGCGTTCGAGGCGTCGGGCGACAGTATCCGTTTCGGGTTCGCCGCGGTGAAAAGCCTCGGCGAAGGAGCTGCGGAGGCAATCGTATCCGAGCGCGAGAGGGGCGGCGAATACAAGTCGCTTTACGAATTTTGCGAGCGCCACGTGAATTCGCAGTTGAGCCGTCACGCAGTGGAAAATCTTATTCTCTGCGGCGCGTTTGACGGTTTGGGCTATAACCGCCGCGAAATGCTTTCCGCTCTCGATGAAATAATGAACGCGGCGGCGGTTTCCGCAGGATTGAAAAACGACGCGCAGATAAGCCTTTTCGGGTGTGATACCCGGCAGGTTCCCGTGCCGGATATTCCCCGCCTTCCCGAAATGCCTTTGCCGGAGTTGCTGAAAGCCGAGAAAGAAGTTACCGGGACGTATTTTTCCGGTCACCCGATGGCGGAATATGCCGCATATGCCGGGCAATGCGGCGCCGCGAGAATTGCGGACATCACCGGCGATGACGGCGGAGAACAAATTATCGGGAAACCCGTTAAAGTGGTCGCGGCCGTTACCGGTATTAAACAGCGCAGAACAAAATCGGAGCGTATTATGGCCGATATCGAAGTCGAGGATATGACCGGCTCGGTTATCTGCACCGTATTCCCGGATAAGCTGGAAAAATACGGTTCGATGCTGAAAGCGGGAGCCGTGCTTGAAATAGACGGAAAGATTGCGGTATACGAGGGAAAAGAACCCGGAATAATCATGGACGGCGCACGGGTTGTGCCGCGACAGGAGCCCGGGACACATATAAAGGCCGGTCTTTACCTGAAAATGCTCGACTTTAACGGCGAATTGTTTGAAAATGTTAAAGCGGTACTGCGAAAAGCGCCGGGAGAAACGCCGGTGATAATTGTGGAAGCCGCCGGCGGCAGACGGTTTGCCGCGCCCAGGTCTCTTTATATCAACCGTGAAAAAGCCGACCTTCCGGCGCTGCGCTCACTGCTTGGAGAGGAAAATGTAAAAATGGTTTAGCCGTCTGTAAGGCAGCGCCGCGCAGAACAGCGCCGCCCGTTTCCCGCGATTTTCTTCCCATACGGATTTGCGTAAATGTTCGCGAAAGGAAAAAATATATTTTCCGCATTTTCGGTTTATCGTATAAAAAATACGACTTATGCCCGCGCGGCAAAGCCGTTAAATAAAAAGGGAGGCAGTTTTATGTTAAGACAGTTTCAGGCGGGTGAGTACAAACCGCGCGGATGGCTGCTCGAACAGCTAAAAATCCAGGCGAGGGGTCAGGCGGGGAATCTCGATAAAATCTGGCCCGATGTACGCGACAGCAAATGGGTCGGCGGCGATCGCGAAGGGTGGGAACGGGCTCCCTACTGGCTCGACGGATTTATTCCGCTGGCGTTTCTGCTTGACGACAAAGATATGATTGCGAGAGCGGAGAAATATGTAAACGCCGTTATCGATTCCCAGCGGCCGGACGGCTGGATTTGCCCGTGCTCCGACGAAGAACGCGGAGATTATGATATTTGGGCTCTGTTCCTTATCTGCAAGGTTCTTTGCCTCTATTATGAGTTTACCGGCAGCGAAAGGGCGATAAATGCCGTATATAATGCGATGAAAAACTGTGCGGAGCTTCTCGACGGCGGAAAGATAGTGCTGAAAGACTGGGGGAAAGCCCGGTGGTTCGAGGCGTTTATAGCGTTGCAAACCCTGTACGACCGCTGCGGCGAGGAGTGGATTTTGAATCTGGCGCGGCGGCTGCGCGATCTCGGAACCGATTATACCAGGCTGACCGGACTGTGGAAACGCCCGCTTAATAAATGGACTTTTGAAACCCATATCGTAAATCTTGCGATGATGTTTAAGTTTGAGGCGGTAAGTTGCCGTCTGCTCGGTGAAAAATACGCCGGCAAAGCGGAAAGACTGTGGCGGTTTTTGGAAAAATACAACGGCACCGCGGCGGGCGGTTTTACCGGCGACGAGTGTCTCGCGGGCATTGCCAATAATCAGGGCAGCGAGCTTTGCAGTATCGTGGAGCTTATGTACAGTTGCGAAATTCTTTATGCCGCCACCGGGAACGGCGTCTGGGCCGACCGGCTTGAAAAACTCGCTTTTAACGCTCTGCCGGCGACGGTCAGCGACGATATGTGGACGCATCAGTACGACCAGCAGGTAAATCAAATTGCCTGCGTCAACTTCCCGGGCAAAAGCTTTTTCAGAACCAATCCGGCCGATGCCAACCGTTTCGGTCTCGAACCGTGTTTCGGCTGCTGTACAGCGAACCACGGGCAGGGCTGGCCGAAACTTTGTATGAATGTTTTCCTTCGCGGCGGAGACGGTATTGTCTGCCCGGTAATGCTGCCTTCCGTGCTTGAAACCGAAATCGGCGGGGCAAAAGTTACCGTGGAAATTCAAACCGGGTATCCGTTCCGTCTGAGCGGCAAATATATCGTTAAAACCGACAGGCCCGTAGAATTTCCCCTTAAAATCCGTGTTCCGGGCTGGGCAAAGGGAGTGAAAATAAACGGCGCGCTTTCAAAAAACAGAGACACCGTCACCCTTGGCGAGCGGTGGAACGGCACAACCGAAATATCCGTCGAATATTCCGACTCTCCCCGTTATGTGAAACGCCCGCTTGAATTGTATACCGTTGAATACGGGCCGCTCGTGTTCTCATTGCCGATAAAAACCGAATATAAAAAATTTGAATATGAGAAAGACGGAGTTGAGCGTAAATTTCCGTATTGTGATTACGAACTTTACCCGAAGTCCGAATGGCGATACGGTTATTGCGGAGGGGATATAACGGTGTGCCGGCATCGCGGAGACGGAGTGCCGTTTTCGTCGCAGCACCCCGCAGTCACTCTCAAATTAAAGTGCGCTCGCGTAAACTGGGATTATGCCGACGGTTACGATACCGTTGCGGAAAAACGGCCCGGCGGTTTTGTCCCGGGCGTAACGGAAGTGGAAAAAGAGCTGTATCCTTACGGGTGCGCGAAACTCAGGATAACGGAAACCGTTTGCGGGAGGGGCTGATGTTGCCGTGAACCGGCGGGCAATACATTGCGGCGAGGAAAACGTCCGGCGGCGGCGATAAATATTTCGGGGCGGTAAAAGGCGTGATTAACCGAACGACGGTTCCGTTTTTGAGCGCGGTAGAAATCAAAGACGGAATATTGCCGGAATCGGTTCCGTCTGTTTCTCCCCGCCGTAACACACTTTTCGTAATCCCGCAAAAGACAAAAATTTTGCCGCAGCACCGTTATATATATGGAAAAAACGCAACCGAAAGAACCTGGGGAGGCGTTCGATAATGTCAGTCGATTGGAAATCCGATCCGTATCTGCCGCGCTATCACTTTTTCGCTCCCGGCGTTGACTGCGAACCGGGGGATCCGAACGGCGCTTTTTTCGCTGACGGCGTTTATCATTTGATGTTCCTTTATCGAAAACTTAGTGACGACGGGTTGTCCGTTTATCATTGGGGGCATCTCACATCGCGGGATTTGCTGCACTGGTCGCGCCGGCCGGACGCGCTGACGGCCTGTAATGGGGACGGCGGGGCATTCAGCGGCGGCGCGTTTGTTGATGAAGACCGCACGGCGTATCTTACATTCTGGAAACTTCCGGCGAAGAAGGATCGGTCGGATGACAAAGGCGCCGTCGCCGTTGCCCGCGCGCAGCCGCCGTATGATGAATGGACGCGCATGGAACCTGTAGCGGTCGAAGCAAGCGAATGGGGGATTCACGATCTGGAGATAAACGGCGAAACGCGGCATATCGCATGCGCCGATCCGTCTAATATCTGGAAACGCGACGGAATGTATTATATGCAGCTCGGCAATTTATGCGTGCTTGACCGATACGGGCGGAACGCCGATTCCCCCGGGGAGTACCGCGGCGGTTGGACGGATTTGTTCCGTTCCGCCGATCTTACGCACTGGAATTATGCCGGGCGGTTTTACAGACGGCCGGATTTTCCGGGCGCGCCGGACGACGGCGAAGACGATATGTGCCCCTCTTTTCTGCCTTTGTACGACGCGCCTGCCGGCGGAAAATTTACGGGGAAATATTTGCAGTTGTTCATCTCTCACAACCGGGGATGTCAATATTTTACTGGACATTTGGAAGGCGAAACTTTCGCGCCGGAATGTCACGGAAGGATGTCGTGGAACGACAGCGGGTTTTTCGCGCCGGAGGCGCTGATCGACGATCGGAACCGCCAGATTATGTGGGCGTGGCTGCGCCACGGCCGTCCGGGTGAATATTCGCGTTTCGGGTGGAGCGGCGTCTACTGTTTCCCGCGGGTGCTGTGGTGGCAGCGAAACGCGTTGCACATGGCCCCCGCGGAGGAGCTTGACGCCCTGCAGGCCGACGAACGGCAATTCGCGGAGCTGCCGGATGGTATTGTCCCGGTTGAGACGCCGGATTCGTTTCGAGCTCGGGCGGTCTTCGCCGCGGGATCGCGGCAGTGCGCCGGCTTCAGTCTCGAAAGCGAAGACGGCGGGCACACGGATATTTTCTATGACCCGGCGGCGGAGAGTCTGGTTCTCGATACGACGCATACCGGAGGGGAAACGAGGGTTGTGCGGGAGAGCGCGCCCCTTTCCCTTCAAACCGGCGAGCCCCTTGCGATAGACTTTTTCATTGATCGGTGCGTCGCGGAGGTTTACGCGAACGAACGGCAGGCGATTGCCCGCCTGATTTTCCCGGCGGTGCCGATTCGTACGGTCAGGCTGATAGGCGGCGGTACTTTGCGGGGATTGTCCGTATGGCGCATGCGTCCGGCCGACGAGTTGGCTCGCGGCAACGGTGCGACCGGCGCTCCGTAAATTCTAATCCGCAAAGATTATGTAATATCCCGGCGGGGGGGGGGGGGGGGGGCGGAGGGGGGGGGGGGGGGCCGCCGGGGGCGGGTGGGGGAGGGGAGAGGGGAATGGGGG
>CAZRRV010000032.1:0-1462 GCA_964602735.1 uncultured Eubacteriales bacterium | reverse complement strand
AATTCAAAGCCTCAAATTTTATTTAATATCCGGGGGGCGCGGCGAAAACATTGTTTTCGCCGCGCCGCCTCTTTCGTGTCTTGCGGAATGTGCAAATGTGCTTTCGGCGGATCCGCGCAGTCGCGCCCGAGCGCGATTTCCGTTGCGGGTTTTTATATTTTCCGCCGGAGGTTCCGTTGTACTGCGCAGCCTTAAACGCCGATCACAAGAACGGTCTTCGCAATTCCCGTAACGGCGGAATGTTTAACGCGATTCATCTTCCCGTGCCGCTGAATATAAATACTCACGGATGAGTTCGCCTCTTTCACTGTCGCGGCCGATATACTCTTTTGCCCGCAGCAGCGGTTTGTCTTCTTCCGGAAGTTCACCGTCGAACTTTTTAAGCCTGTACAGGGGAGAGAGGTAAGGAACCGTGCCTTCCCAATAATCCTCTTCGGTCAGATAAGGGCCCGACAGCAGAGGGTCGATTGTCCAGGCAAATTCGGAATCATGCGCTCCGATATATCTGTACAGAATTTCCGGTTTGGTGCCGTCTTTAATCATAAGCGCGTAAACCGGCGGCGCGAACGGCAGGCAGTCGAGCGTCAGTATGTCCCCGACCCGATACGGCACGGGCAGTTCCGTTTCCGGGCGCGGAGAGCACAGTATGTCAGCCACCGTCCTGAGAGACCCGAAACACGATTTTGTTTTCGCTTCCACGTACCATACGGGTTCGCCGTCCAAAATTATATAAGCGCCGCGCGGTATCCATTGTTTTTCGACGTTTTCGTTACACAGTATGGCGATAAAATAAAACGGACAGTCCGTTCCGAACCAGTCGGACGCGCTTTCCAAATCGTCCATAATATATTGCTCAATCAGGCTGTGCCGGGCAAAAAAGCCGATATACCGAACGTCGGAATAGGAGTTTAAGATATAAAGTTCAAATCGCCGCTTACCGTATTCGTCGGAATCTTTTTCAAGTTTAAGTGTTTTTATTGCCTCAAGATACCGAAGCTTTTCCTCACCCTCGGCAAATTCCGCCTTTACCCGCAGCGGCGCGGGAGAACCGGCAATCAGTTGCGACAGGGACACAGTGTCAAGTTCCGTGTTTTTCAGGAATTCCCGCATTTCGGCGGACGGAACAACGGAATCCAGTAAGCGGTCGTTCATTTTAATTTCCCCCGTTTCTGCGTGAGTTTTGTTTTTGTCGGAAATGTCTTGACGGTTTTTCCCTTGCAGGTTCCGTGCCGGTTTACGGTGCCGGAGGGTTCCGTGCGCGGGCGTGTCCGGCTTTCACCGGCAATATTGTGCCGGCACTTTAACCGTTTGACGTGCCGGGTTTGGGCGGGAAATACCGTATTTCTGCCCGGAACAAAAAAATTTTTCTCCGCCCGGTCGTTTGGCGGGTCGGTGGTAACGGTTTTGCCGCCATACCCCCGGCTCTGCCGACTCCGTCTCCTTCCGAAGTCATGCCGGTGAC
>CAZRRV010000031.1:1462-18467 GCA_964602735.1 uncultured Eubacteriales bacterium | reverse complement strand
GGCGCTTATTTCCGCGTTTTTACCGTACTTATGCCCGCCGATATGATCTATATGCTCCGCCTGTGTTCCGCCGCAGTTATTCCAGCTCTTTCTTCCCGGTATAAAGTTCGTAATACCGGCCTTTTTGCGCCAGAAGTGCGTCGTGATCGCCGCGCTCGATTATTTCGCCGTGTTCCAGTACCATGATCGCGTCGGCGTTGCGTACCGTTGAAAGCCTGTGGGCTATAACAAATGTGGTGCGGTTTTTCATCAGCCGGTCCATGCCGTGCTCGATATGCCTTTCGGTTCTTGTGTCTACGGAACTCGTGGCCTCGTCGAGCACAAGTATCGGCGCGCGGCTTACCGCGGCTCTCGCAATGTTAAGCAACTGCCGCTGCCCCTGTGAAAGATTAGTGCCGTCTCCCTCTAAGACGGTATCGTATCCGTGTTCGAGTCGCATGATGAAACTGTGGGCGCTTGCCGTCTTTGCCGCCTCAACAACCTCGTCGTCGGTGGCGTCGAGCCTGCCGTAACGGATATTTTCTCTCACCGTGCCGGTGAAAAGGTGGGTGTCCTGCAGCACCATTGCAATGCCGGAACGCAAAACATCCCGCTTAATATGCTTTATGGGCACACCGTCGATCGTTATTTCACCCTCGTCGATGTCGTAAAACCTGTTAAGCAGATTCGTAACGGTGGTTTTCCCCGCCCCGGTAGATCCAACAAACGCGATTTTCTGACCCGGTTTGGCGTAAAGAGATATATTTTTAAGCACCGTTTTGCCGGGCACATACCCGAAAGATACATTCTTAAGTTCCACATAACCGCGCATATCCGGCATCGGATCAGCATCCGGCAAATCGGCGGGTTCCGGCAGTTCGTCCATTATGTTAAAAACGCGTTCGGCTCCCGCGAGCGCCGAAAATATCGTTGACATCTGCATGGAAAGTTCGTTGATCGGGCGCGCAAACTGGCGGGAAAAGTTTACAAATATCGAAAGACCGCCGACATCGAATTTTCCGAGAATGCAAAGTACGCCGCCCACGCCGGCGGTGAGCGCGTAGCACATCTGGCTGATATTGCCCATAACCGGCCCCATAATACCGCCAAGGAACTGAGCGCCCATCTGCTTATTCCGCAAATCCTCATTCAGCCGGGAAAACTCATCCACGCAGATGTCTTCATGGTTAAACACCTTGATTACCTTTTGCCCCGAAACGGTTTCTTCGATATAGCCGTTTACGGCGCCGAGTGCAGCCTGCTGCGACGAATAGTATTTCCGGCTTTTTTTGGCAATCATCGCCCCGCCTTTTACGAATATCGGCAGGAACACAACCGTTACCAAAGTAAGCCAGGCATTGGTGCAGAGCATTATTACAAGAGTGCCTATAAGGGTAATACTGCCCGAAATTACGCTGACAAGCGACGAATCGAGCATCGTCCCTATATTATCTACGTCGTTCGTAAACCGGCTCATAAGTTCGCCGGTAGTCTCGTTGTCGAAAAAGCGAACCGGCAGCCGCTGGAGTTTTCCGAACAGTTCATTGCGGATACGTTCAAGCGTTCCCTGCGATACCGTAAGCATAAGCCGCTGTTGGAGATAAGTCGACAGAATTCCGACAATATAAATTCCCAACATAACCCCGAGCGCAATCAGAAGATAGGAAAGTTTCGCGGCAACGGTATCGTTTGAATACGCCACCCGGTTTATAATAGGGCGCAACGCGTATGACCCCGCGAGACTCGTCGCGGTGCTGAACAGCATACATACAAAGGCGGCAATCATACGGCCTTTGTATCTCTCTACATATTTAAGCAGCCGCGATATGGTGGTTTTCGCGTTTTTGGGTTTCCCCGTGGCGCCCATTCCGCGTCCGCGCCCGCGTCCGGGCCCTACGGGCATATTACGTTCGGGCCTTTTTATCTCCTCGCGGTTATACTGCTTTTTTAATGTTTCTAAACTTCTCCCCGCCATACTACTCAACCACCTTGTCGGTCTGCGACTCGTAAATCTCGCGGTATTCCTCGTTCGAGTGCAACAATTCATCGTGAGTTCCTATGCCGGTAATTTTACCGTCATTCATCACAATTATGCGGTCGGCGTCGGCAACCGAGCTTATGCGCTGGGCTATAATAATTTTGGTCGCATCTTTCCATTCCGTCTTAAACGATTTGCGGATCACCGCCTCGGTAGCCGTATCGACGGCGCTTGTACTGTCGTCTAAAATAAGAATTTTCGAATTGCCGAGCAGGGCGCGCGCTATGCACAGACGCTGCTTCTGCCCGCCCGAAACGTTCGCTCCCCCCTGCACGAGCTGCGTATCGTACCCGTCGGGAAAGCTCATAATAAAACCGTCCGCCGCCGCCGCTTTAGCGGCGGCGCGCATTTCTTCGTCGGTGGCGTTTTCGTTCCCCCAGCGAAGATTTTCGGCAATCGTGCCCGAAAACAGAACATTCTTCTGCAGCACCACATTTACCGCGGATCTTAACGTTTTCAGCCTGTAATCTTTTACATTTCTGCCGCCTATCAGAATCTCCCCGGCATCGGCATCGTAAAGCCGAGGAAGCAAAGATACAAGCGTGGTTTTCCCGCACCCCGTCGATCCGATGATGCCCACCGTTTCACCCGATCGAATGGAAAAGCTGATGTTTTCAAGCACCTCCCGCTCACTGTCGCCGTAATATTTGAACGATACATTGCGAAATTCAACAGAGCCGTCAGCCACGCGCGGATCATCGGAACTTTCGCTGTCGGTAATATCGACCTTTTCATCGAGCACCTCGGTTATGCGCTTGCCGGATGCGATGGCGCGCGAAGTATTCAAAAACAGCACGGTCACAAACAGCAGCGACATTAAAACCTGCGTTATATAGTTTACAAACGACACAAGGTCGCCGGGATTCATATCGCCGACTACGATTTGGTTGCCGCCGAACCACAAAACGGCTATCATGGTCAGATTCATAAGCAGCATCATAAGCGGCTGCATGAAAATCATTATATTCATGGCGCTTACGCCGGCGTTTTTGAGGTCACGGCTCGAACGGGCAAACTTTTTGTCTTCGTAATCTTCGCGAACAAACGACTTCACTACCCGCACATTCGTTATGCTTTCTTCTATGTTTGTGTTTATGCCGTCGATTTTTTTCTGCATTGTATTAAACCGCGGAAAGCCTATGCGTATTAAAATAAACTGCGTTATAAGTATAACGGGTACCGCCACAAGCAGTATTACCGAAAGCCTCGGATTCAGAATAACCGCCATGATTACGGCGCCTATCAGCATACCGGGGGAGCGAAGACACATTCTGAGCAGCATATTCACAAAATTCTGCAACTGAGTCACATCATTGGTAAGGCGTGTTACAAGCGAACCGGTGTTGAATTTATCGATATTGGAAAACGAGTATGTTTGAACTTTGCGATACACGTCTTTTCTCAAATCGGCGGCAAAATTCACCGAAGCCTTTGCCCCGAAATAAGCGCCTCCCACTCCGCCGGCGAGCATACACATGGCGCAAAGAACCATAAATCCGCAAACGCAGAGAACATAGGTTATGCTTCTGCCGGCTATGCCGTTGTCGATAATACTGCCGAACAGTTTCGGGATTATTATTTCCCCGATAACCTCTACGATCATACAAAGAGGGCCCAGTATAAAATATTTTTTATAGGGCCTTACATATTTCCACCATCGTTTCAAGACAATCACCCCGGGCAAGCGCTCGAAAAATTCATTATCTTTAAGTATAACCGATTGCAAGCCCGGCTTTGTTAAAAAAAAATGAATTTTTCCGTGCCGGCGCGAAAACGCGCGGTTCCCGTAAATCGCAACCGCCGCGCAATTATTTTTATATACATTTCCCGCGAAATATGATAAACTAAAAAGAGAACTTTTGAAAGAAGCGGTAAAAATGGTCAAAGCGATTGTCGGCGCCAACTGGGGAGACGAAGGAAAAGGCAAAATCACCGATATGCTCGCGGGCGAATCCGACATTGTCGTCAGGTTTCAGGGCGGAGCAAACGCGGGGCATACAATAAAAAACGAATACGGAAAATTCGCGCTGCATATTCTGCCGTCGGGTGTGTTTCACAGCAATGTCGTAAACATCATCGGTCCGGGAGTGGCGTTGAATATAGACGGGTTCCTGACCGAACTTTCGGGGCTGACGGAGCGCGGCGTTCCCGAACCGAACATTCTGATTTCCGACCGGGCGCAGATTGTTATGCCGTATCATGTCCTTCTCGACTGTTACGAGGAGGAGCGCCTGGGCAAAAACAGTTTCGGCTCGACGAAATCGGGCATAGCCCCGTTTTATTCCGACAAGTACGCGAAGACGGGATTCCAGGTTTGCGAACTGTTCGGCAACGAATCCTCGTTGCGCCGCCGTTTGGATTCGGCTCTGGAAATAAAAAACGCGACGATAACATCGCTTTACGGAAAGCCGGCGCTCGACTCCGGGGAAATTTTCGCGACCATGCTGCGGTGGCGCGATCGAATCCGGCCTTATGTAACCGATACGCATGCCGTTCTGCGGGATGCCGAACGCGACAATAAAACCATACTGCTTGAGGGTCAGTTGGGCTCGATGAAAGACACCGATTACGGAATTTACCCGATGGTTACATCGTCGTCTACCCTCGCCGGATACGGAGCCGTAGGCGCGGGAGTAGCCCCATACAATATAAAAACAATAATCGCGGTTGTTAAAGCATATTCGAGCGCGGTGGGCGCCGGCGCGTTTGTAAGCGAAATATTCGGCGAACAGGCCGATATGCTGCGGCAACACGGAGGAGACGGAGGAGAATACGGCGCCACCACCGGGCGGCCGCGCCGCATGGGTTGGTTCGACGCGGTGGCGACCCGCTACGGGTGCGAAGTTCAGCACGCGACCGAGGCGGCGCTCACGGTTGTCGACGCGCTCGGATATCTGGATGAAATTCCGATCTGCGTCGGATATTCCGTTGACGGAAAAATTACACGCGAATTTCCCGTTACCCCGAAGCTCGAAAAAGCGAAGCCGGTTCTTACCGTTTTGCCCGGATGGAAATGCGATATTACCGGGATTAAAAAATACGGCGACCTGCCCGCCAACTGCCGGCATTATATCGAAACAATAGAAAAAGAAATCGGAGTTCCCATACACATGGTTTCAAACGGCCCCGCGCGTGACAATATCATTTACAGATAAGGAGCTGCGATATGAATTTTACTGTGTTGAATATGCAGACGGGAACGGAAGAGGGATTCTGCATAATAAAATCAGTGGATGTTAAAAAAACGGGAAAAGGTCTTCCCTACCTCGATATGATTCTGAGCGACGCGAGCGGAGACATCTCCGCAAAATACTGGGATTACAATCCCGCGTCGGGTGAAAAGTTTCAGGCGGGTGAGATTATAAAAATCCGCGGAACCGTCACGCAATACAACGGAGCCGATCAGTTGCGGATCGAGCGGATAAGACACGCCGAATTGTCCGACAGCTTTAATATCGAAGAAGTTGTAAAAACCGCCGAATATGACGGCGAAGCCATGTTTGAAGAACTTAAAAGCATAGCGCTTGACTTTGAAGATGCCGACATAAAAAAACTGGTTCTTTATATTCTGCAACAGAACCGCGAAAAAATGCTTTACTGGCCCGCCGCGGTAAGCCTGCATCACGCGATACGCGGGGGATTGCTGTACCATACCCTTTCGGTAACCAGACTCGGAGAGGCGGTTTGTGACATTTACCCGCATATTAACAGGGATCTGCTGCTCGCGGGTGCTATCCTGCACGACGTTGCCAAAATCGACGAATTCGATGTGTCGGATTACGGGACGCCTACCGGATACTCCACCGAGGGCAATCTATTGGGCCACCTTGCGAAAGGAGCGATAATAATCGACCGCGCCGCCAAAGAGCTCGACATTCCGGAAGAAATTGCCATTCTGCTGGAGCACATGGTACTGTCGCATCACGGCGATCCGGAATACGGCGCCGCCGTAAGGCCGATGTTTTTAGAGGCGGAGGTTCTCTCCGCGCTTGACAGATTAGACGCCCGCGTTTACGAGATAAGCGAAGCTTCGGCATCGACCGAAACGGGCGGATTTTCCGGCAAGCTCTGGGCGCTCGACAACCGCAGGGTATTCAATCACGGAATGTCGCCCTCCGAGCCCAAAGCAAAGTTGTTGTAAGCGGTTTAATCCGCCGTCGGAGCAGAATATAATACGGCGCCGAAACGCATCGGAAAACCGCGTTTCGGCGTGTTTGTTAGCACTTCGCTTTCTGGCACAATTCCGCCATGAGATATTCACGATCCGCACAACCGGCCGCAACACATTCCGCCGCAAAATACGCAACGGGTCCGGTCTCAGGTAAAGCGCGATTTTACGGAGCCGCAATCGTATTCCATAACCCTCGGCAACCGTTATTTTTGCCATCCTCGCCGAACTTTTTGAAATGTGCGGCACCCGGTTCGGGAAATTACAGCGGGAACCCGTCCGCATAAACAAACAGAAAAACAATCCCCTCGCGGTATCTCGCGAGGGGATTGTTATGAGGGTTACATTTTCGGCTAAATCAATACATACCGCCGCCGGCGTTCGCGGCAGCCTGCGCCGCGGCCGCATCGGCAGCCGGATCTTTCTTGTCGGCCACAAGCGTTTCGGTGGTAAGTACCATAGAAGCGACCGATGCCGCATTCTGCAAAGCGGAACGGGTAACTTTTGTGGGATCGACTATTCCCGCTTCCAACATATCGGTGTAAACCTCGTTGTAAACATCAAAACCGTAGTTCACCTTGCCGGAAGATACAATCTTATCTACGATTACCGAACCTTCCAGCCCCGCGTTGGCGGCGATTTGACGAATAGGAGCCTCGAGCGCCTTGAGCACGATACGAACACCGGTTTTCTCATCGCCTTCGCATTCGTCGATCAGTTTTGAGACCTCGGGAATAACATTCACAAGCGACACGCCGCCGCCGGCGACAATACCCTCTTCGACCGCGGCTTTTGTGGCGGAAAGCGCATCTTCAATGCGAAGTTTCTGCTCTTTCATTTCGGTTTCCGTAGCCGCGCCGACTTTGATGACCGCTACGCCGCCGGAAAGTTTCGCAAGACGCTCCTGCAACTTCTCGCGGTCGAAGTCGCTGGTGGTAACTTCAATCTGCTTCTTGATTTGACCGATTCTGGCTTTGATTTCGTCTTTATCGCCGAATCCGTCGACTATGATGGTGTTCTCTTTCTCGACTTTAACCTGACGCGCACGACCGAGCTGATCTACGGTGGTTTCTTTAAGATCGAGACCCAGTTCGTCGGAAATTACGGTACCGCCGGTTAAAATGGCAATGTCTTGCAACATCTCTTTTCTGCGGTCGCCGAACCCGGGGGCTTTTACGGCGACACAGGTGAATGTTCCGCGAAGTTTGTTTACAATCAGGGTTGAAAGCGCCTCGCCCTCAACATCCTCGGCGATTATTACAAGCTTCTGGCCGGATTTCACAATCTGTTCGAGCAACGGAAGAATTTCCTGAACATTGGAAATTTTCTTATCGGTGATAAGAATGTAAGCGTCGTCGATTACGGCCTCCATTTTATCGGAATCGGTTACCATATAAGGAGTGATATAGCCGCGGTCAAACTGCATACCCTCGACAACCTCGGAATATGTCTCGGCGGTTTTCGACTCCTCAACCGTAATAACCCCGTCGGATGTGACTTTTTCCATAGCCTCGGCAATAAGTTTGCCGATTTCGGCGTTGTCGGCGGAAATGGCGGCAACCCTTTCGATGTCGGCATTTCCGGAAACTTTCTTGGAATTTTTAATCACTGTTTCAACCGCTTTGTCGACAGCCTTTTTAATACCCTTTTTAACGATCATCGGGTTGGCGCCTGCGGCGACATTTTTCATTCCCTCGCAGATTATCGCCTGCGCGAGAACGGTTGCGGTTGTGGTACCGTCACCCGCCACATCGTTGGTTTTGGTGGCGACCTCTTTGACGAGCTGAGCGCCCATATTCTCAAAAGGATCGTCTAACTCGATTTCTTTCGCGATGGTAACGCCGTCGTTGATGATAAGGGGCGAACCGTATTTTTTATCGAGAACCGCGTTGCGGCCTTTGGGCCCCAAAGTTACCTTAACGGCGTTCGCCAGCTGATCGACGCCGGACTGCAGCGCTTTGCGCGCGTCTTCACCGAAAATGATTTCCTTAGCCATGATTTATTACCTCCAATTAAAAATTACTCTTCAACTACCGCCAGTACATCCGACTGACTTAAAATGCTGTACTCCACACCGTCGACCTTAACCTCGGTGCCGGCATATTTGCTTACAAGCACTTTCTGACCGACCGTAAGCTCCATTTTAACTTCCTTGCCGTCGACCGTTCCGCCGGGGCCTACCGCGATGATTTCGGCTACCTGCGGCTTTTCTTTCGCCGAACCCGCCAAAATGATGCCGCTTTTGGTGGTTTCTTCGGCTTCTTCCATTTTGATTACGATGCGATCTGCTAACGGTTTAATCTTCATGATAAATCCTCCCACATTTTGTGTTGATATTAGCACTCTGCACCTTCGAGTGCTAAATGATATTGTAATACCTTTTTTTGAAAAATCAAGTGTTTTTTTGAAAAAAATTTCATCCGCGGCAAATTTATCCGTAAATTGCGGGAAAGGCGGGCATAAAAAGCCCGCGGGGAAGACCGCGGGTGCCGCCGTTATGTTATTTTTTTAATTTTTTCAGCGCCTCGGCGTAACGCTCCTCAAAATCGGTGATGACACGGCGCCGCTCCACGGCGTCGAACATTGCCTCCATAAGCACCATGCAGCGCAGAACTTCGTCGTGCTTTATCAGCGGTTCCGCTTTGCCTGAGGCGGCGTCTCTTACATTGCGGTAAAAATCGAGAACATCCGACTGTACCGGCGGCAGGGGGTATTCTTTAATGGTGTCGCTTGTCCGCGGCGCCATGGTTTTGGTAAGACCCGCCTCGGTCACCACCGGAACGGCGTCGCGGTTTTCCCAGTCGGATACCATGACGATTTTGCCGTTTAACTGCCAGTCGTCGACAACGGCGGAACCGTTTTCACCCAGAATATACCACCTCGGCAGATTGATGAAATTGCTGGTTCCTACCTCTACGTGCGATTTCATGCCGCCTTTATACTCAATCAGCAGTTTGAACCCGTCTTCGCATTCCTCGTTGGAAACATAGAAAAACTGCGCCTGGACGGTTTCAATCGGAAGATTTATCATCTGCATAACCTGGTCGATTAAATGAACGCCCCAGTCGAGAACCATGCCTCCTCCGTACCGTTTTTTGTTGCGCCAGTCGCCGGGTATTCCGCGGGAGCCGTGAACGCGCGATTCCACGTTGAACACGGGGCCCAGCGTTTTTTCGTCGTAAATCTTCTTTGCCGTTAAATAGTCGCGATCCCACCGGCGGTTCTGGTTGACCGTAAAAACCACATTGTTCTTTTCGGAACAGTCGACCATATCGAGAAATTCCGCCGAAGTGAGCGATACGGGTTTTTCGCAAATCACATGCTTGCCGCTGTTCATTGCCTGCTCGCATACGGTTATGTGCCGGTCGTTAGGTACGGCAACTATCACCAAATCAACGTCTTTATCGTCGAGCACCGCCTCGTAAGAGGGATAAGCATACAATCCGTCGTGCCGCGCGACCTCGTTGCGCTCGGGCTTAATATCGTAAACGCCTTTTAACGCCAGCCCCTCAACTTTCGCCACGCGCTGTGTATGATGTTTACCCATGCCGCCGTAGCCTATCACCGCGACGCAAACATTTCCGTTAAGCATTGAATATCCTTCCTGTTCCCTGCTTTATTTTGCTATATGCGGGCGGCCGACCCGGCCGCCCGCGGAACGGAGTGAACCGTTCAGCACTCCGGAATTTCGATTTTGATTTCGTGACCGAGAGCCGCCGATTTCGCTATACCGTCGATAATCGCCTGATTGTAAAGAATCTGCGACGAAGGTACCGGCGACGGGCCGCCGTATTTTACGGCATCGAGGAACGAACGGATCTTCAGATCGAACAGCGAACCTTTAGTCTGTTTGAGAGGAATAACGGTTTCGACCTTTGACCCCGCGACTTGCCTGTAAACCGTCATCGGGCCGCCGGGGGTGCCGTTCCAGCAATCGGTTGAGGGGATGCGCAATCCGCCTTTTGTGCCCAAAATCACCGTGTCGCCCGGGGTGTTGATGTTCATGGCCCAGGCAATGCGGAAATCGAGGATAATGTCGCCTTCCAGGCGGATAAACGCGGCGGCAAAATCATCGACATTGAACCTCGCGGCATCCTCCGGGTTGTTTTCCTCCGGGTTGGTGCCGAAATAAGACGAGGTATATCCGGAAACGGTGAGCGGTTTCGGATAGCCGATCGCGTTAAGCACCATATCGAGCGAATAGCAACCGATGTCTCCGAGAGCGCCGATACCGGCGGTTTTTTTCTCGATAAACGTGCTGTTCGGAATACCGCGGCGGCGGCCTCCCCCGGTTTGAATGTAATAAATTTTGCCGAGTTCTCCGGAATCCACGATTTTCTTAATCATCTTCATGTTTTCGTCGAAACGGGGCTGGAATCCGATCGACAGCACTTTGCCGCTTTTTTTCTCGGCTTTGATAATCTCCGCCGCCTCTTCAACCGTTACCGTCATCGGCTTTTCGAGAAGAACCGGCACCCCGTGTTCGAGCGCGTATATCGTACACTCGGCGTGTGTGGCATTATAGGTGCAAACCGAAACGGCGTCTAACTCTTCGGCATCAATCATCGATTTATGATCGGGGTAGCAGCGCACGCCCTCGACTCCCCATTTTTTGAAGAAAGCCTCCGCTTTCCCGGGAATCAGATCCGCGCCCGCCACAATATCGACATCCGGCATATTTTTGTAGGATTGAACATGCGATTCCGCAATCCAACCCGTGCCGATAATACCGACCTTAAGGCGCCTGCTTGTATCGACCGCCGCCTCGTCTTTCTGCTGCGTAAACTGACTTAGTACTTCGTCCGCCATTTTTGAAAACCTCCTTATAAATTCAGGCAATATCCGGCGATACTGCCTTTACAGCGATTTAAGATAGTCGATACTGCAACGCGCGCATTCCATGGGAGTTAACCCCATAGACGGCTGATCCTGTTCGACAATGAGCCACTCGGCTCCCGCGTCGGCGGAAGCGCTTATAATTTCGGGAATATTCTGCAGGCCCTTTCCTATCGGGCGGAACTCGAATTTGCCGGCGGAATCTTCCTTTGCGGGCTTGTCGTCGATACCGATCAAAGCGTACATTTTCCCGCCTTTCTGCCCCGCGAAATCCTTGAGATGAACAACCGGGGAACGGCCGGAATATTTGCGGAGATAATCCGCGGGGTTTTCTCCTCCGACATTCACCCAGCAGGTATCGAGTTCGGTCTGCAGCAACGCGGCGGGAACCTCGGAATACAGAATATCAAGCGCGTATCTGTCGCCGACCTTTTGAAATTCAAAATCGTGATTATGATACAGAAGAGTCATCCCGTGCTTTTTTGCCGCCTCGCCGAGCATCGCGGCATTTTTTATAACCCCGTCGAAACCGGGGTGGCCGGGGCGGTATTCCTCGGTTAAATAGGGAATGGCGATGTATTTGCAACCGATTTCCGCGTAATCGCTCATAATCTTTTCGGGATCCGCCACCATATCGACATAAGGGACATGAGCGGATACGGGTACAAGCCCGTACTTTTCGCAAAGCGCCTTTATCTCGCCCGGGTCGCGGTCGAACAGCCCCGCAAATTCGACCCCGTCGTAACCCATGGCTTTAACCTTTTCCAGGGTTTTGCCGACATCGGCCGCCATATCGTCGCGCACCGAATACAACTGCAATCCGACAGGAAATTTCTTTACCAACTTCAACACTCCTTACCTATTGAAAAATCCGAAAAGGCAGACCCGCGGCGCGCTACCGCCGCGCTTTCAACCCTCCGCTACTATTTTATACCGGCGTTCGCAAAAAGCAAGCACTTTCTTTCATAAATTTCATTTTTTTCACCCGTACACGGGCGATTACACACAAGGCAATTCCGCATACCGTTTCCCGGTTCGGTGCGCCGGGATTTTTCACACGCCCGGACAAAAACGGATAAATTTTGTTTCGTTGATTTTTACCCGGTTACGCCGAACAAAACCGCAAACGCGCGGCATACGGATTGCTTTATGCAATACCGCGCAATACGGCGTATAAAACCGCGCCCGCCTTTTTGCCGTTCTCTCCGTTTTATGCTTGACTTTGCCGGAGAATAATGTAAAATAAATTCGGGAGAATAATCACGTACTATTATATTTTCGGAGGGAAAAGTTTATGTTTTGCGGTAATTGCGGAAATTTACTTCCCGAGGGCGCGAAATTCTGCGGCAAATGCGGAGCCGCCGTACCCGGCTCGGCGGAAATCGACAATCCTGCCGCCGGAGAGCCAAATGAGCCCGCTCAACCGATCGCTGCCCCGCAACCCCCGCCGGGGAAACACGCCGGAACGGTTTTCGCGAACGCATGGAAAACGGTAAAAAATTTTTTCTCGAAAAGCACCGTAAAAACCGTCGGAGAAGCGGCGAAAAGCGACGGCGGCGAATGGAGTGTACTCGGCGGCACGTCGGTGTTGGCGTTCGGTTTCGCCACGGCGGTGACCGCGAAAAAAACGCTCGGGCTGTCGGGTGCAGGAGAAATTTTCGGAATCCGGTTTTTCCGCTATAATTTCGGCTTGTCGCTGCTGTTCGGAATTTTAATCGCGGCGGCGGCGTTCTTCGCGATGTCGTTTTGCATATTCGGGGCGATGAAACTTATATTAAAAGCGGACGCCGGTTTGAAGAAAATATTTAATCTGGTCGCCGCCGCAACGCTGCCGATTACGCCCGTCTGCATTTTGAATATGATTTTAGGCTCGCTGTGGGAGCCGTTCATAGCACTGTTTTCTATTACGGGGCTTGCCGCTACCGCCGTACTCCTTTACGCGGGGATGCAGAAACTTGCGGTTCTCGATATATCGCCGTTCCCGGCGTATATCGCCGTATGGGCGGTCACCGCTACGGTTGTTATGCTTGTTACCTATCTTCTCTTAATTCTGTACGCGGGTATAACGGCGTTCGGCGGGTACGGCAATTCATACGGAATATTCGGGCGTTATTTCGGTTTCCGTTAGTCCGAAACATCGCCGTTTCCGCCGCGGCGGAGACACGCTCCCGCCGGGTTTTTACAATTTATGCAAAACAAAAGCGCGGCCGCACCGCCTTAAACGGTGAAGCCGCGTTTTTATACGCGTAAATCGTATTCTGCCGTTAAACTTCCGCGCTCTGTTCCGAAAAAGATACATAAATATCTTTCACAAATTAGGAACCGCCCCGCGAACGCTTTCATAAGGCAATACCGAATGCGGTATTGCCGTAATGGGAACATACCGAGGCGGCAAACAAATTGCATGAAAAACCCGTGGGCGGGAGCAAATCACCGCTCCCGCCCACGGCGGTAATGTGCCGGCACGCCGCCGGGGAATCGGATATTTGAATATCCGCGAATGAAAACCTCTCCCGAATCTTTTTGCGGCCGGCTTTATTGTTCAAACCCGTTCGGCTACCCTCCGTACGGCGGGCAATCAACTGTCAAAGCTGTCTTTGAATTCGTCAAACCATTGATCTATGCGGCGCTTTACGTCAGACTCCTCGTAGATATTGGAGCCGGACTCGTCGAATAAGTCGGTGTCGAGATAATGATCGTAGAGCAGCAGTTTCGGCGTGATAAGAGTAAACCGCATTTCGTCATATCCGTTGTAAATTTCGATCTCGTCTCCGAGGTTCAGCTTTGGACAAAATTCGCCGCTATCGATGACCAAAGCGGGGCGCACTCCCGTCCCGGGAGCGGTATCATCCGGCTCATCGTAGTAATCGGGTTCGGTAGGACTTCCTAACCCCGTTATTTCGCAGTTGGTGAACGCCTGTTCCACACAATCCTCCTCGCCGGGGTCGCTCGCGGCGTCGCGGAGATACCAGTATTCGATAACCCGGCTAAAATCGAAAACGGAACTGTCGGGATCGAAGTTGTCGATCCAACTTTTTACCCGGGTGATGTACTTTTTACCCTCCTCCATCTCTGCCACGCTCAACAGCGTCGCGTGAGAAATTTTGGGCAGCTTCGTAAACTCGCTCACGTTGTAACGAATAATCGGCATAAATCAACATTCCCTTCCAATAAAATTAAACTTCCGCGCCCGTCTTCTTCGCTCTTCCGATAGCCCCGATAAATCGGCGCTCGATCTCTTCTTTCAGTTCCTTTTCCTCTTCTTTCCGTTTCTCTTCCGGTTTCAGCGTAAGCGCGCTGAGACCCTCCAAAAAGTCCTCGGCGTTCTCCTTGCCGAACGCCGCCTCCAGGTCGTGTTTGCGCTTTGTCATAAAGCCGTAGATTTCGCTGTAAGCTATCTTTTTGAAATCCTTCCCGCGCTGCCGATCCGAATCCTCGATATCGACGTCGTTATAATCGGGGTGCAGCAGGAAATAGTACCCCTTACGGCCGTTAAGCAGTTTCTCAACATATTCTATGTAGGTGGTAAGCTGGGAAATGCCCTTCTCTCTGTCGATCCCGTTAAGCGCGGAGTCTATCTTGTTTTCGATCACTATGACGGATTTCTCCCCCTCCGCCAAAAGGTCAATCCGACCCTTCGCGCCGCCCCCGGTGTTCCGGGCGGATTCTTTGCCCCCGTCAGCCGTGGTCGCGACTTCCTTGCGGACGAATTTGTAGCTGTCATCCCCGGCACCGTGTACGTCCAAGACCTCTTTGGCGAAATCCGCGAACAGCCCCGGAACTCTGTTGAAAGCTTCGTAAAACAGGTTTGTGAACACGGTTTCGTCGCTCTCTTTGTGTATAAGCTTCAGAAAATTAACGCGCCCCGGCGTTCCCTTTACGGTGGTATTTTGGGGATTTAATTTTGAGATGTCAATACGCTCCAGCCCCGCGTCGCACCAGAGCTCGCCGTTTTTGATAATGGCGGATACCGTCGCGTAGTCCTCGTTGTCTTCCGCTATAAAGCCGTACTGCCGAAATTTATAACTGTGATTTAGCGCGTACACGTCACACTCGGGGGTATGCTCCTCGCCGCCCGCGTTCAATGAGAGGAACATCTTTTTCCTTGGTTTCAGCAACGTTTCAACCTTGAATGTCGCAAAATAAGCGGCTCCTTCTATGCCGTCGCCCTCGGAGATCATGGGGATTTCGGTGAGGAGAGCCCCGCCGTAACTCACTTTATCGGAATCCAAACGGTTCTTCAGCTTCGCCCATTCCTCGGGATAATTGCGGGCATCTCTCCCGCCATTGTGCAGGAGGTGCGTGCGTTTAAGGTCTTTCGCAAGGTATAACACCTCGATTTTGTTGTTGGTATTATGTCGGGCTCCCGTGATGATCAGGTGCTCTACATCATTGTGCTTCTTCGAGTCGTACCCTCCGTAGGGCGGGACGTAGATGTAAATTTCGCCGTTATCGGCCCTGAAGCGGTTGATAATTTCGTGTGGAATGTTCTCCTCGCTGTCCCCAAAGCTTCCGACAAACGATTTACTGAGAAGGATTTCTTTCATAAACTTTAACCTCCTTTTTATTTATGCCCTTTTATACCATGCCTTTCGCAAAAATACAACTTTTTCCGCAGATAAATTTCGATTAAGCCTACGGTTGGGTAATGATACGATCCTATATGCGGGACGCGCGGCGCCCGAAGTTTGTTTTCGGCGAGTGCCGCACGTCTGCCCGGTATCGCTTTATGCCGAACTACCCTCTCCGCTTTTTCGCCGAAAGCGCCGCGGCCGACACGGCACATACGGAGACGAGCAGCAAAGTAAGCCAAAGCGCGATGTTGCGGCTGTCGCCGGTCTGCGGGCTCTGCGGCCCCGTCGCGCCGCCCGAAGATTCTCCGGGAGCTGTCTGAGCGTCGGAATCCCGCGTCTGCGCCAGAACATAATAACTGAAATGCGGCAAAAACGCGGTGGCGGTCATCGCTTTCGCGTCAACCGTAAGCGCAATTTGCTCTTTTGTATTGTTTTCAAGATCCACGCTGTACAGTACCAATTTTTCCGGGGAATAGCCGTTCGGTATGGCGAAGGTCACTTTTACGGGCGATTTGGCATCGGTCGGGGTGCCGTCGGATTTTGACGCCATGAACTCATACAATACCATTTTATCTCCGGCTGCGGCGTTGCCCATAACCGCTTTCGCCGCCTCGTACTCATCGCCGCCGGTCAGCGCCGAAACATCAACCGTAGTGCCTTTATCGAACGCGCCCGCGGCGTCCATATGCATACCGTCGGCGGTATTATAGACGATATCCGGCTCTTCTGCCGCGTTCGGGTCGGCGGTTCCGAATTTCAAATGCGCGATGAGTTCGTCATTAAAGTCTGTTTTTACTTTTTCCCAATCCTCTTCGCTTCCCGGATAGAATACGGACTGAAGTTTTTCACATGAGAAGAATGCACCAAATCCGATTTCCCGAACGGATAGCGGCAAAACAATATCCGTAAGCGTTTCACATCCGTCGAATGCACTGTCGCCTATTTTTTCCAGACCCTCGTGAAACGTTACTTTTTTAAGCGCCGTACAGTTCCAAAACGCGTTTGCACCAATCGATTTTACGCCGCCCGGGACGGTCAGTTCGGTTAACTTTTCATCCGCATAGTAGAATCTTTCATCTGCATTCCCAGGAACTGTCTGATCGCTTGGCATACCGCCGAACGCCCCTCCGGCTATCAGGCGTGTGCGTCCGTGGACGGCAAATGTTTCCGCCGGGCTTTTTTCCCGGATAAGCGCGTAATATTTATTGCTAGCGCTACCCAGATAATACGCGTTTTTGTATTCATTGTACCGAATGTTCGGACAATTTTCGAAAACTCCACCGCCTATATATTTTAATCCGTCGTTCAGGGTTGCGCTTTGAAGATTTCGGCACCCGTAAAACGCCTCTTCTCCGATTGACCGCAGGCTTTTCGGGAAAACAAGATCACCTGTAAGCGCTTCGCAGTCCT
>CAZRRV010000031.1:0-1362 GCA_964602735.1 uncultured Eubacteriales bacterium | reverse complement strand
CAACGTTATTTTTTTAAGAGCCGAACAGGCTACGAACGCGGCTTCGCAGATCGCCTTTACGCCGTCGGGAACGGTCAGCTCGGTTAATTTTTCATCCGGGAGCCAATCACTTCTGCTTCCGCCGGCGCCGAACGCCGACCCGGCTATCAGGCGCGTATCGGGGTGAATCTTGAATGTTTCCGCGGGGCTTTTCTCCCGGATAAGCGCGTAATGGTCGTTCGTTCCGCTGCCCAGATAATAGGCGTTTTCATATTCGTTATATTGAAGGTTCGAACACCCGTAGAAGCAGATAGACCCTATGTAATCCAATCCGTCGTCGTTTAAGGTTACGCTCCGCAGATCCGCGCATCTCCAAAAAGCTCCTTCGTGGATGTCATTTACCCCCGGCATTGTAATGGAAGTCAACTTCGAATGCGCAAAAGCATACCAGTCAATCACGCTTACGCTTTCGGGCAGGTCAACGGACATAGCTCCGCAACGCGCGAAAGCCGCAGTTCTGATTTCCTTCAGACTTTCGGGCAGAACCAGTTCGGTGAGGTTAACGCAATCTTCGAACATTCGGCCCGGAATCACGGTTGTTCCCTCATGGAACGTAACTTTTCTCAGACTTTCGCAACCTTGAAATAATGCGTAGTCGTCATCCACGCTGCCGAAGATTTCCGCTTCCGTCAGATTGGGATAAGGAAGGCCTATATCAGCAACAACAGAACCATAACCAAAATCACCATAATTAGGATAAAAAGGAGAATAAGGATTATACTCATCACCGAAGTAATCTATCTCGTCGTCCCACACATAATCGCCGGCCCAGGTAGGGCCGTCGCCAAAAGCCCAACTGGAATTTGCGGCGAAAACACTCTCTCCGAGGCCGGTAACGCCTTTTTCGATAACCACCTTATTAATAGACTTGCGGTAGTCAAACCACGGCTCCGACCCCCAGAGATCATCTTCGGTGAAGTCTTCCGGTTCCGGAGCACCCTCATCATAATAAAACCTGCCCTCCTGGATAATTCCGCCGTAACCTTCGCCGGAAATCGTCAGCGTTCCGTCGTCGGTCAGCGACCAGTGCAGATTATCGCCGCTTTCGCCGAAATCACCGCCGGCAACCTCAGCGGCGAACGCCGGCAACCCCGCAAAAGCGGACAGTACGATCGCGCAACTTACAAGAACGCCGAGAAATGTTTTCCACTGTCTTTTCATTATCATCTACCCTTTCCTACGATTTACCGAAAGAAAAACGGATTTTTCCCTTTAACGGAGACAATTTTCCGGGTATAATAGACATGGGAACGCCGTTTTCGTTTTCTTTTCGCAGAGTTAGGTACTCAGCGAAAAAAGCGGAAGCGGGCGCGGAACGCTCGA
>CAZRRV010000030.1:0-18550 GCA_964602735.1 uncultured Eubacteriales bacterium | reverse complement strand
GCTAAAAACCGAATTGCGCGACCGAGTCCGCCGGCACCGCCGGCCGCGACCGAGGGGCCGCGCACTGCGCGGGCGGGTTTGCGCTTTTTTTGCGCCCCCGGCGCCGGTTTCGGGCAAAAAATACTTTTATTTCGGCGGAAAACGGAGTATACTGTAATTGCGCAGGCGCGCGGCACGCGCGGGCGCGGAATATTTTTTCGGGAGATACCTTGGCAATGGGACTGTTAAAGAAAATTTTCGGCGGTTACAGCGAGAAGGAAATCCGCCGTATCGAACCGGTTAAAGACCGTGTTTTAAGTTTTGAAGACGCGACGCGGGCGCTTTCCGACGGGGAGCTTGCCGCCAGAACCGGCGAGTTCAAAGAGCGGCTCGGCGCCGGCGAGACTCTCGACGATATTCTGCCGGAGGCGTTCGCCGTATGCCGCGAGGCAAGTTACCGCGTGCTCGGAATGAAACATTTCCCCGTGCAGGTGCTGGGCGGAATCGTTCTGCATCAGGGGCGCATAGCCGAGATGAAAACCGGCGAAGGCAAAACGCTTGTGGCGACGCTGCCCGCCTATCTGAACGCGCTCTCGGGGAAAGGCGTGCATATCGTTACGGTAAACGATTACCTCGCCCGCCGCGACAGCGAGTGGATGGGCAAGGTTTTCCGTTTCCTGGGGCTTACGGTGGGGCTTGTGGTTCCCGGAATGAGCGGCGACGAAAAGCGCGCGGCCTACGCCGCCGACATTACATACTGCACCAACAACGAACTGGGGTTCGATTATCTGCGCGACAATATGGTTATCAGAAAAGAAGATCGGGTTCAGCGCGGTCACAACTTCGCGATTGTAGACGAGGTCGACTCGATACTTATCGACGAGGCGAGAACCCCGCTGATTATCTCCGGGCGCGGGGATAAATCGAGCGATCTCTACATTAAGGCAAACCGTTTTGCCCGCTCGCTCACGATGAACAAAGTGCGCGAAACCGATTCGAAGCGGACGGACGAGGAGCAGGAGTTCGACGGCGACTATGTTGTGGACGAGAAAGCCAAAACATGCGTTCTGACGCCGAAAGGAGTTAAAAAAGCCGAAGAGTATTTCGGGATCGAGAACCTTAACGACGCCGAGAACATCACGGTGGCCCATCATATAAACCAGGCCATCAGGGCTTACGGGATAATGAAGCGGGATGTAGACTACGTGGTGAAAGACGGCGAGATCGTAATCGTCGACGAATTTACAGGCCGGCTTATGATCGGCCGGCGCTACAACGAGGGTCTGCATCAGGCGATAGAGGCCAAAGAGGGGGTAAAGGTCGAGCGCGAATCGAGAACCCTCGCGACAATAACATTCCAGAACTTTTTCCGCCTTTACGGAAAACTCGCGGGAATGACCGGAACCGCCATGACCGAAGAGGCCGAGTTCCGGGAGATTTACAAGCTCGATGTTGTGGAGATCCCGACGAATATGCCGATGATCCGCGAGGATCACCCCGACGTTATCTATAAATCGGAAAAGGCGAAATTCGACGCGGTTATCGAGAACATTATCACCTGCCACGAGAAAAGCCAGCCGGTGCTGGTGGGCACTATAACGATTGAAAAATCGGAGCTTTTGAGTTCGATGCTGCGCCGGCGGGGGATAAAGCACAATGTGCTCAACGCGAAGCACCACGAGAAAGAGGCGGAGATTATCGCCCAGGCGGGGAAACCCGGGGCGGTGACGATCGCCACAAACATGGCGGGGCGCGGAACCGATATTATGCTCGGCGGCAACGCGGAGTATCTCGCCCGCGCGGCGCTGCGGAAGGAAAACCTGAGCGAGGAGATAATAAACGAGGCGACGGGATACTCCGAAACCGCCAACCCCGATATTCTCTCGGCGAGGGAGAAGTTTCGGGAGTATTTGGCGCGGTACAAGGCCGAAATCGAGCCGGACGCCGAAAAGGTGCGCGCCGCCGGCGGCCTGTTTATCATCGGCACCGAACGCCACGAATCCCGCCGTATCGACAATCAGCTGCGGGGCCGTTCCGGCAGGCAGGGGGACCCCGGAGAAAGCAGGTTTTATATCTCGATGGAAGACGATCTGATGCGGCTTTTCGGCGGGGAGAGAATGTACCGCATGATGGACGCGCTTAAAGTCGACGAGAATATGCCGCTGGAAGTCGGGTTTTTATCGAAGTCGATAGAGACCGCGCAGCAGAGAGTTGAAAGCCGCAACTTCGGGATCCGCAAAAGCGTGCTGGAATACGACGATGTTATGAACAAGCAGCGCGAACTCATATACGCGCAGCGCAACCGGGTGCTCGACGGCGACGATATACACGGTTCCGTTATGAAAATGATAAACGACACCATCGACGAGGCAACCACCCGTTTCCTGGCGGACGATGTCGTTCACGACAACTGGGATCTTTCGGGCTTAAGGGAATATTTCTCGGGCTGGATTACCGGCCCCGACGATTTGCGGTTCACTACGGAGGAACTCGCGAACACCTCGCGGGAAGAGGTCGCCGAAACCCTGAAAGCGAAAGCGGCGGAGATTTACGGCGAGCGCGAAAAGCACTTCGGTTCGCCGCTTATGCGCGAAATCGAACGGGTTATGCTGTTAAGGTCGGTCGATACTTTTTGGATGGAGCATATCGACAATATGGAGGAACTTAAGCGCGGCATCGGGCTTCGCGCCTACGGCCAGCACGACCCGGTTGTGGAATACCGCAACGAGGGCTACGATATGTTCAACGCGATGACGGATTCGATCCGCGAAAATACCGCGAGGCTCTGCCTTTCGGTGCAACTGCGCCGCGACGACGGGGTCAAGCGTGAGAAAGTTGCCGAAGAGACCGGCACCGGGGAGAACAAGAACCGCACGGTGCGCGGCAAAGGGGTTGTGAGCAAAAACGCCCCCTGCCCGTGCGGCAGCGGGAAAAAATACAAACGCTGCTGCGGCAAAGGGCTGTTCGACGATTAAAGGAGGCGGGAAATTGGGCCGCGAATACAAAAGAATTGTGGTTAAAGTGGGCACCTCAACGCTGACCCACCCGAACGGGAAACCGAATCTTCGGAAAATACAAAGTCTCGCCATGGTGTTAAGCGATCTGCAGAACGGCGGGCGTGAGATTGTTCTGGTAAGTTCCGGCGCGATCGCGATAGGAATGAACCGGCTTGGGCTATCCGAGCGCCCGCAGGACACGCCCGGAAAACAGGCCGCCGCCGCCGTGGGGCAGTGCGATCTTATGAGCATTTACGACCGCGCGTTCTCGGAATACGGCTATGTTACCGCGCAGATCCTGTTGAACCGCGATGTGCTGAACGACGAAACCCTGACAACAAACGTCGTAAACACATTCGACGCGCTTATGCGGACGGGCGCCGTCCCGATTGTGAACGAGAACGATTCGGTGTCGGTCGAGGAGCTGGTGTTCGGCGACAACGACAATCTCTCCGCGATAGTGGCGGCTCTGGTCCGCGCCGATCTGCTTATAATACTCACCGATGTCGACGGATATTACAACGGAGATCCCGCGGAGGATCCCGACGCGAGAAAAATATCGCGGATAAAGAAAATCACCCCCGAAATGATCGAAAACGCCGGCGGCAGAGGAACCTCGCGCGGGACGGGCGGAATGCGCACGAAACTCGAAGCGGCACAATTCGCGGCGCAGCACGGGATCGACACGGTGGTGATGTCGGGCGAGCGGGTGCAGAAACTTTACGATTTGCTCGACGGCAGAACGGTAGGCACTCTTTTCGAGGCGGAAACGGAGGTTTGAGTATGTTATCGGAACTGGGGAAACGGGCGAAAACAGCGGCGGATATTCTGCGCGTCAGCGACGCGGAAAGCAAAAACGCGGCGCTCGGGAAAGCGGCGGAAAGGCTGACGGAGGAAAGCGAACGGATCCTCGCCGCGAACCGCGAAGATTTGCGGGCGGGTAAAGCCGCCGGCCTTTCCGAAGGTCTGCTCGACCGCCTTGCCCTCAATCCCGCCCGGCTGCGCGATATGGCGGACGGGATCGCGAAAGTGGCGGAACTTCCCGACCCGACCGGCCGTGTGCTGGAAAGTTTTACCGGCGCCGGAGGCATAAAAATCGAAAAGATAAGTGTCCCGATAGGGGTTATCGGCATAATTTACGAGGCGAGGCCGAATGTCACCGCCGACGCCGCGGCGCTTTGTTTCAAATCGGGCAACGCCTGCATTCTGCGCGGGGGAAAAGAGGCGATAAACTCCAACCGCGCGATAGCGGCGGCCGTGCGCGGCGGGCTGAAAGGGGCCGGAATGCCGGAGAATGCCGTCTGCCTGATTGAAGATACAAGCCGCGAATCCGCGCGTGAACTTATGGGGATGACCGATTACGTCGATCTGCTGATCCCCCGCGGCGGCGCCGGGCTCATACGCTCGGTAAAAGAGAACGCGAAAGTTCCGGTTATCGAAACCGGGGTGGGCAACTGCCACGCCTTTGTCGACGAATACGCCGATACCGAGAAGGCGGTAAAGATAATAATAAACGCCAAATGCTCCCGCGTTTCGGTTTGCAACGCGCTCGAAAGTCTGCTGATACACAAAAACATCGCGCGTGATTTCCTGCCGCGCATCGCGGAGGAACTGCGGAAAGAGGGAGTTGAAATTTACGGCTGCGAAAGATGCCGCGAAATTCTGCCGGATCTTCTGCCGGCGGGTGAAAAGGAGTACGCCGCCGAATTTTTAGACCGGAAAATTTCGATAAAAATCGCGGACAGTCTCGACGACGCGCTCGCCCATATCGCGAAATACTCCACGCATCATTCCGACTGTATTATAACCGAAAACGGCGGGAACGCGGAACGCTTTCTGCGCGAAGTCGATTCCGCCGCGGTATATGTCAACGCGTCAACCAGATTTACCGACGGAGGGTGTTTCGGATTCGGCGCGGAGATCGGCATCTCGACCCAGAAAATCCACGCCCGGGGGCCCATGGGTCTGCGGGAGCTTACAAGTTACAAATACACTGTCCGCGGGAACGGACAGATAAGATAGGAGAAACTGAAAATGGAAATCACAAAAGATACGGTAGTGGGAGAAATCCTCGATTACGATCCCTCGCTAGGGCAGTATTTCATCGAGATAGGCATGCACTGCCTCGGATGCCCGGCGTCGCGGGCGGAAACAGTCGCCGATGCCTGCGCGGTTCACGGTGAGGATCCCGACATTCTCGTGGCGAAACTCAACGCCGCCGCCGGCGACCGGTAACCCGCCGGTAACGGCTGAACACCGCGATGCCGTTTGACGGTTGCTTTCTGGCGCTGACCGCCGCCGAACTCGGCGAGGCCGCCGGCGCGAGGATAGAGCGAATATACGAACCCGCGCGCGATACCCTCGTTTTCGTTCTGCGGCGCGCCGGGTTCCGCAAAAAACTGCTTTTGTCGTGCCGCACGGGCGCGCCGAGGGCGCAGTTTACGGAGCTGGAGTATCCCAACCCCGCCAATCCCCTCCCCCTGTGCATGGTGCTCAGAAAGCTGCTGTGCGGCGGCGTGATTACGGGATTTACCGTCGAAAACGCCGAAAGGGTGCTTACCGCTAACATCAGAACATACGACGAAGTCGGCGACGAGGCGGATTACCGCCTTATTTGCGAACTGTTCGGCGCCAAAGGGAATATCATCCTCGCGGCGCCCGACGGCAGAATTGCCGCGGCCGTGCGTCTGTCCGATCTTGAAAGCGAAGCGAGAATCGTCCGCCCGGGGGCGGCGTATACTCCTCCCCCGCGGCAGAACAAGTTAAATCCGCTCGAGGTTCCGGCGGCGGAGCTTGCGGAAAGGATAATCGCGGCGGGCGGGCCGTCCGTCGAAGCGGTGACCCGCACTGTCGCCGGAGTGTCTCCGCTAATCGCGCGGGAACTGGTGTACCGCGCGGGGGCCGACGAGCGGGAACCGTTCGCGAAATCCGACGCGGGGAGACTCGTGTCCGCGCTGCTGATGCTGAAAGATACGGTAAAACGCGGCGGCACTCCGACACTGCTTACGCGCGACGGCGCCGCTTTCGATTTTACGTTTTTCCCCGTATCGCAGTACGGCGCCGCGGTAAAGGCGGTAGCAAAGCCGTCTTACGGCGAGCTGCTCGACGGGTTCTACCGCGAAAAAACGGAAGCGGAACGCAAAGCCGCCGAATCGTCCGATCTGCTGCGTCTGCTGCGCAACCGCAGCGCCAGAGCGGAGAAGAAGCTCGCGGCGAGAAGAGCCGAACTGCGCGAATGCGGAGACCGCGAAACGCTCCGCATATACGGCGAACTGCTGAAAGCAAACGCGGGCGCGATTAAAAAGGGCGCATCCTCCGCCCGGGTTACGAATTATTACGATCCCGGCCTCGCGGAGATTGAAATTCCGCTCCGCCCGTCTCTGTCGCCGGCGCAGAACGCGGCGCGGTATTTCAAGGAGTATAAAAAGCGATCCAACGCGGCGGGAATGCTCGCGGGGCTTATCGAAGACGCCGAAAGCGAGCTGCGGTACCTCGATTCGGTGTTCGACAGCCTGTCGCGCGCCGAAACGAGAGAGGATTTTTCGGAAATACGCGCGGAACTTGCCGCCGGGGGGTACATAAATGTCCCGAAAAATGCGAAACGGAGAAAAACCGCGCCGCGCCCCGTGAAATTCGTCACCCCCGGCGGATTCCGCGTGCTTGTGGGCAAAAACAATATCCAGAACGATATTATAACTACGGAACTTGCCGGAAAAGACGATTTGTGGTTCCACGTTAAAAATATGCCGGGCGCCCATGTTCTGCTGGTAACGGGAGGCGGCGCCCCGTCCGGCGCCGATATAACCTGCGCGGCGGGACTTGCGGCTTATTACTCCAAAGCGCGCGGCGCCGCGAAGGCGGAAGTCGATTGCGTAAAGGCGCGGTATGTGAAAAAACCGGCGGGGGCGAAACCCGGAGCCGTGGTGTTCAGGAACCAGACAACGCTTTATGTCGCGCCCCGGGCGCCCGACGGCGCCGGATAGCGCCCGCCCGGCGTTTTCGGGAAATTGCCGGCGTCGTAAAAGCCGCGACCCGCGAAATGGAGGGACCCGTATGCGAAGAACCGCCGCACGTTTTACGGTACAGTCGGCGCTTATCGCCGCGGCATACGCGGCTTTAACCTGGCTTTCGGCGGCGATGAACCTCGCCTACGGCCCGGTGCAGTTCCGCCTGTCGGAGGCGCTGAATATGCTCGCGATGTTTACCCCCGCCGCCGTGCCGGGTCTGACCCTCGGGTGCCTCGTAGCGAATCTCGGAAGCCCCTACGGAGCGATCGACGTTATCGCCGGCACTCTCGCCACGCTGCTTTCTGCACTGGGCGTTTACTTTGTTTCGCGGAGGATAAAAAAATTCGGCCAATTTACCGCTCCGCTGTTTCCGACGGTGCTGAACGCGCTCGCGGTCGGCGGAGAAATCGCGCTGTTCCTGCCGGCCGGGGAACGCGGCGCGGGATTTATGCTGTCGGTTCTTCAGGTAGGAGCCGGGGAGGCGGCGGTATGTTTTCTTCTCGGGCTCCCGCTTTATTATCTGTTTGCCAAACGGTTCCCCTCACTTTTCGGATAAGGAGCGTTTTATGAACGACTGTGAAAAAATCGCGGAGATGCTTTTCCCGAATATTTCGAAAACCCCGGACTACTACGAATCGCTGTACCCTCCCCGCTCTCTGCCCGAGGGCGCGCGGGTGACGCGCGTGGCGCCCAGCCCCACCGGGTACCTGCATCTCGGGGTTCTCTATATGGCGCTGTGCAACCGCATGGCGGCGTCCGCCGACGGGAGCGTTTTCTATGTCCGCATAGAAGACACCGATAAGAAGAGAGAGGTCGCCGGCGGAGCGGGGGATATTATCGGGGGAATCGCGGCGTTCGGGATAAAGATTGACGAGGGCTTTACCGGCGAGAACCGGCAGACCGGCGATTACGGCCCCTACCGCCAAAGCGACAGAAAGGAAATATATCAGACCTTCGCCAAAGAGCTTGTAAAGCGCGGGCTGGCATACCCGTGTTTCTGCACGGAGGAGGATCTCGCGCTGATACGCGAAAAGCAGGAGGCGGCGAAGGTCCGCACGGGATATTACGGGGAATGGGCGGAGTGCCGAAGCCTTACTCTCGCGCAGACAGAGCGGAATCTCGCGGAGCACAGGCCGTTTGTGATAAGACTTAAAAGCCCCGGCGGCGGCCGCGTCGCTTTCGACGACTGCGTAAAAGGCCGGGTGGAGGCGCCGGAAAACGACGAGGATTTCGTTCTTCTGAAATCCGACGGCATACCCACCTACCATTTCGCGCATGTTATCGACGATCATCTTATGCGCACAACCCATGTAATCCGCGGCGACGAATGGCTGTCGTCAACGCCGAAACACCTGCAGCTTTTCCGTATGTTCGGCTGGCGCCCCCCGAAATACGCCCACGCCGCCCCGATCCTCAAAAGCGAAAACGGCGGGAAACGCAAAATATCGAAGCGCAAAGACCCGGAAGCGGCCGTCAAATATTTTTTTGAGCGGGGTTATGAGCCGGAAAGCGTTATCGAATATCTGATGACGGTGCTTTCAAGCGAATACGAGCCGTGGAGACGGGCCAACCCCGGTGCCCCCTACGGGAAATTCCCGTTCGCGTTCAAGAAAATGAGCGTTTCCGGCGCGTTGTTCGACGGCGACAAGCTCGACGATGTCTCAAAAGATACGGTGAGCCGCTTTTCTTCCGACGAAGTCGTAAAAAGGCTGTTCGGATGGGCGGAAAAATACGACCCGGAATTTTACGGAATACTCGCCGCGGATCCCGGTTACACGAAAAAAATCTTCGCTATCGACCGGGATGTCCCCAAACCGCGCAAAGATATAGCGAAGTGGAGCGACGCGAAAAACTACGCCGCGTATTTTTACGGGGAGCTTTACACCCCGTGCTACGACCTCCCGGAAAATATATCGCCGGCGACGGCGAAAGCCGTGCTTACCGCCTACCTCGCTGCTTATACTCCCACTTCCGATCGCGCGGAGTGGTTCTCGCGGGTAAAAGCGATATGCCCCGCCGTCGGCTTTGCCGCCGAAACCAGGGAATACAGGCAGAACCCCGGCGGGTACCTCGGCAGCGCGGGAGACGCCGGCACCGTAATACGCATAGCGGTGACGGGGCGGCGCAACACTCCCGACCTCTGCGCCGTGATGGATCTGCTCGGCGAAAAGATATGCCGCGAGCGCATCTCGGCGGCGATAAACCATTACGAAACGCTGATATAGAAGGGAATGACCCGAATGGAAGGGAACCCGGAATCCTCCAACTTCATACACGACGCGATTGACGCCGACCTCGCGGAAGGCGTTTACGACAGGGTGCAGACCCGCTTTCCGCCCGAGCCCAACGGCTATCTGCATATAGGCCATGTAAAAGCGATATGCATCGATTTCGGAACGGCGGAGAAATACGGCGGGGTGTGCAATCTGCGGTTTGACGACACGAATCCGGCGAAAGAGGATACGGAATATGTCGACGCAATAAAAGAGGATATCGAATGGCTGGGATTCGGCTGGGGGAGCGTGCGGTACGCCTCCGATTATTTCGATTTTATATACGAATGCGCGCTGCGGCTTATCGACAAGGGGCTCGCCTACGTCGACGAGCTGTCGGCCGACGAGATCCGGGAATACCGCGGAACCCTTACCGAACCCGGCCGCGAAAGCCCTTACAGGAACCGCCCGGCGGAGGAGTCGCGCGATCTTTTCCGCAGAATGACGGCGGGGGAGTTCCCCGACGGGAGTATGGTTCTCAGGGCCAAAATCGATATGGCGTCGCCGAATTTGAATATGCGGGATCCGGTGATCTACAGGGTGCTGAAAGCCGAACATCACCGCACGGGGAATAAATGGTGCGTTTACCCGATGTACGATTTCGCCCACCCGCTTTCCGACGCGAAAGAGGGGGTTACGCACTCTCTGTGTTCGCTGGAATTCGAGAATCACCGCCCGCTTTACGACTGGGTGCTTAAAGCGGCGGATATTCCGAATCCCCCGCGGCAGATCGAGTTTGCCCGCCTGAATCTGAACTACTGCCTTACCAGCAAGCGCAAATGCCTGGAACTTGTGCGAAGCGGCTCCGTCTCCGGCTGGGACGATCCGCGCATGGTTACTGTCTGCGGTATGCGCCGCCGGGGGTACCCCGCCGCCGCGATTCGCGAATTTATAAAAAGGGCGGGGGTGGCGAAAGCGTACAGCGTCGTCGATTTCGCGCTGCTCGAATCCTGCGTGCGCGACGAACTGAACCTTTCGGCCGAACGCGCGATGGCGGTGCTGAATCCGCTGCGCGTTACCGTAGACAATTATCCCGCCGGCAGAACCGAGGAGATTGCGGTCGCCGTGAACCCCAACCGGCCGGAACTCGGAACCCGCAAAATTCTTTTCTCGCGCAACCTTTATATCGAGCGCGACGATTTTTCGCTCGATCCGCCGCCGAAATATTTCCGTCTCGCCCCCGGGAGGGAAGTGCGGCTTAAAGGAGCGTATTTCGTTAAATATCTTTCGCATGAAACCGGGGAAAACGGGGAAGTGACCGCCGTCCATGTAACATACGACCCCGCCACAAAGGGAGGCGACGACCCGGGCGGGCGCAAGGTAAAGGGTACCCTACACTGGGTATGCGCCGACTTCGCCGCGACCGCGACCGTGCGGCTGTACGACCGGCTGTTCGACGTACCGAACCCCTCCGACGCCGAGGATGACGGACTGCCGCGAAACATCAACCCCAATTCGCTCAAAGTGATCACCGGCGCAAAGTGCGAACCGAGGCTGGCGAGCGCGAAAGCGGGCGAAACCTTCCAGTTTATGCGCCTCGGGTATTTCTGCGTGGATAAAGATTCCGCGCCGGGCGCGCCGGTGCTGAACCGCACCGTTACATTGAAAGATTCTTTCCGCGGCGGAAACCGCGGGGGCGATCGGTTATGACGGCGGGAGACGTTCTGCGGTTCATCGACGGCATCGCCCCTTTCTCGGCGGCGGAGCCGTACGATAACTGCGGATTGCTAATCGGACGCCCGGACGCGCCGGCGCACGGGATCCTCATCGCTCTCGACTGCACCCGCGCCGCGGCGGAGAGGGCGGCGGAAACGGGCGCGGAACTTATCGTTACGCACCACCCGGTGATATTCGATCCGCTGAAGCGCCTCGACGGAGACTCGGTCGCTTTTTTCTGCGCGGCGCACGGTATTTCGGTAATCTCGGCGCACACGAATTTAGACGCGGCGGCCGGGGGAGTCTGCGACACCCTTTGCGGGGTTCTGGGGCTGACCCGCGTCGCGGTCTCGGCCGACGGTCTGCGCTACGGCGAAACCGAACCCGCGACACCGCGCGCTTTCGCAAAAAAAGCGGCGGCCGCGCTCGGCTGCGTGCCCCGTTTTAACCCGGGCAAAACCAGGATTGAAAAAGTTGCCGTATGCTCCGGCTCCGGGGGCGGGTTTTTGGAAGAGGCAGCCGCTCTCGGGTGCGACGCCCTTCTTACGGGAGATGTGAAATATTCCGTTTTTATCGAAGGCGCGAACCGCGGCATAACGGTAATCGACGCCGGCCATTTTGCCACCGAACGGGTGATACTGCCGGTACTGCGGGATAAAATCTCCGCGGCGTTTCCCGGGGCGGAAACGGAAATTTTCGACAGCGACCCGATTGAAACGCTTTTGCCGGGGCGGTGTTAATACCGCCCGCGCCGGATTGTTATTGTGAAAGCGAGGTGACAACCGTGCCCGATTATAAATTTGACACCCAGCTGCTCATCGAGGGAGAAAATCTTTCCGAAGACGACATTCACGACGCGATTCAGTCGCGCATTCCCGGCGACTGCCTGCTGGCGGTGGGAGATTCCGACTTAATCAAGATTCACTACCATACGAACGAGCCGTGGAAAGTTCTGGAATACTGCGCCGGTCTGGGCGACATATACGATGTCGTAATCGAAAACATGGAGCGGCAGGAAAACGGCGAAAAAGGATAAAGACCCGGTGGCAGATTTTTCGTTAAGTGAAAGCAAAAAGCGCGGGTAATACTTTGCGTATTGCCGCGCATTTTTGTAAAATATAACGGGAAATATGCCGGGCAGATGCCGTTTAAGCCGTCAGGCGGTCGCCCGGCGGCGCTGCATAAATCGCCCGTGCCGCCTCATCTTTCGAGCAGACCGTATTTGAGTTTTATACGGTCAAGCTTTTCGAGCATCGGCTCAGAAAGCACCCACAGAAACAGAGCGGTCGCCGCGGCGTACACGCAGTCCATCGGGAACCCGGTTATGTAATAGCCGAACAGTATGTTTTTATTCAGCGACTGCGGCGACCATATAAGCGCCGACGAAAAATTCATTATTCCCCCGTAGATAAACAGGGCGCAGACCGCCCCGAACACCGACAGCGCGACCCGCGAACGGCGCAATATTCCGCCCGAATACAGTACGCCCGCAAGGAATCCGATTATTCCCGTCGCGAGCATCTGCCACGGGGTCCACGGCCCTTGGGAAAAGAGAATATTCGAAACGAGCATGGATACGGAGCCGACCAGGAACCCGGTTTCACCCCCCAGCGCCACGCCCGCTATTACCGTTACGGCAAGCACCGGCTTGAACTGCGGAAACATAAAGAACACCGCCCGCCCCGCGACGGCGAGAGCGCATAATACCGCTATGACCGCTATTTCTCTCGCGCGGGGCTTCCCGCCTTCGAACACCAGCACGAACGGCAGCATGCTTTCGAGCGCCACCGCGAAGGCGACTGCGTAATAAGCGTCGCGCCCCAAGAACCTCAGCCCCGCGAACAGAGTTGCCGGAACGGTGAGCAGTACAATAACAACCGATACCGCGGTTCGCGCCGTGAATCGGCGCCGTTTTTCGCGCCGTTCGTCGGCTTTTCTTTTTTTCGGCCGCCGAGCCGTCAGCGCAAAGGTAAGTATAAGCAGAACCGAAAATATTCCGTACAGCGCAAGCTGTTTCCAGCCCGAGGCCGTAATCCCGCCGGAACCCGTCATTTCGGCGAGATTTTCTTTTTTTGCCGCGTAGAACATAACCGCCGCCGCGAGAACGGCGGACACGGCCCCGCATATTTTCCGCCAAAGCGGAAGCCTCGGCTTCTCCTCCCGCAGGGGTTCGGGAGCTAAGTCGGCCGGCGGTTCCGGCGCGGGTTCCGGCTCGTCGGCTCCGAGAGCGCGCAGGACATCGCCTGCCGTAACCGCGCCTGGCAGTATTCCGTCGGTTATATGCGCGGCGGCGGTGGTGTAGTAGCGGTTGCCGGCGAAGAATTCCCGCGACGGCTCGTCGCACACAATTCCGCCGTTAAACAGAAGAGCGCACCTGTCGGCGTATTCGGCGCAAAAATCCATGTCGTGGCTTACGGCGATTATACACACGCCGTCGTTTCGCAGATTTTCGAGTATCGCCGCGAATTCCCGCTTGAACGGGGCGTCCATGCCTTTCGAGGGTTCGTCCAGCAACAGAACATCGGGGCGAATGAGCAACAGTTTCGCGAGAGCCGCCCGCTGGCGTTCGCCGCCCGAAAGATCGTACGGATGCCGGTATTTCAGATGTTCGAGGCGGCACAGCGAGAGGACCCTGTCGGTTTCCGCCGCCGCCCGCTCTTTTTGCGGATATGTCTCTCCCGCCGCGTCGGTCAGATCGTCGATAACCGTGCGTTTTACGAAAAGCGTCCGCGGATCCTGCGGCATCATCGCGATTTTACCCTTTACCGATGCGGTTCCTCTGTAAGGTTTCAAAACGCCGCACAGAACCCGCAGCGCCGTGGACTTCCCTCCGCCGTTTTCTCCGAGAACGCAAAGCATCTCGCCGGATCGCGCCGAAAGGCTGAAATTTTTGAGGATGTCGGGGCTGTCTTTGCCGTAACGGAAGAAAATTTCCGTCGCGGATACGACCGGCTCGCCGGTAAATTCGCGGCGTGGCTTTTCGGCGACCGGCCGAACCGGGTGTTCCGATATGTACCCGCGCAGGAACTCCCGCCCCTCCGCCGGGGAAATCGGACATTCCGCGTCGGCGGAAAGCCCGCCCCAGATTCTCGCCGCCGCCGGCATCGCCGCGAACATACCGTGGTTTTCGCGTTTAAGCCGCTCTCCCACCTCCGCGGGAGCGCCGACGCATACAAACTCCCCGTTCTGCATTACGGCGGCGCGGTTCGCGTCTGCCAGCGTTTCCTCCGGCCTGTGATCCGCGAGAATTACGGTTGTGCCGAGTTCGCGGTTCAGTTTTTTTACGGCGTTCAGAAATTCCGCCGAGGCGATCGGATCGAGCTGCGCCGCCGGTTCGTCGAGGAGCAGCGCTTTCGGGCGCATGACCATTACCGCGGCGAGGTTTACAAGCTGTTTCTGCCCGCCGGAAAGTTCGGCGGTTTTTTTATCGAAAAGCTCCCCTATCCCGAAAAACGAAGCCGTTTCCGCCACCCTGCGGCGGATTTCCGGCGTCGGGGCGCCGAGACTCTCGAGCCCGAAAGCAAGTTCGTGCCATACTTTATCCGTTACCGCCGCGTTTTCGGGTGATTGCGCCACATAACCGATTTCGGCGGCGGCGGCGCGGGCGGTCAGCCCGTCGAGCGGCTCGCCCCGGTAAAGTATCTTCCCCTCAGTTTTCCCCACGGGGGCTATGCGCGGTTTAAGCCGGCGCAGCAGGGTTGTTTTGCCGCACCCGGAATACCCGCAGATAACCAGATAATCCCCCTCGTTCACCGTAAGCGACAGATTTTTTATCGCGGGCGCGCCGGCGCCGGGGTAGGTAAATGTTAAATTTTCGATTTCAAATATTTCCACTGTCTCTCATCTTTCATATCCAATACCGCCGGGACAAGGCAGAGAGCGAGATACGCGGCGGGGAAAGAGGCGTTGAACGCTCCCGGCCCCGCACCCGCGACGGCGGGAAACCACCGCCACGACAGCGCCCCCGCGAGCCGGCCGCAGATTATATAAATTCCGCACCCGCACATCCACGCGAGCAGAATTTTATCCCGCGCCGTGAAGCGGTAAATCGAAAACGCCGTTCTCCCTTTTAATCCGTATCCCCGGCTTTTCATGGAATCGACCGTATCGACGGAGTTTTCAAGCGCGAGAGTAACAGTGGCGGAAAAAGCGGAAAACGCCGCCTTAACACGGGTTTTCAGCCCCGTCCCGCGCCCTTTAAGCCCCATGTACGCTCTCGCCTCCCACGCCGCTTTCAACTGTTCCGCGAACCGCGGGACGAATCTCAGCGCCATGCTCAGCACCAGCGAAAGCGCGGGGATTATCCGCCCGAAAAGATACACGAACTTATCCCCCGTCATAACCTCGGTAAAAGCGATAAACCACAGCAGCGCCGCCGAAAACGAGGCCGCCGCCGCCGCGCCGTACAGCACGCTTTCGAGGGTGAGCTGGTTGCCGCCCGGAAGATAAAACAGAACGGTAACCCCCCGGTGGTTGAACATCGGATTTATAACCGCCACGAACAGCGCCGACGGGACAAGAAACCGCGCCGTCCGCCGTATTTCCTCCCCGCCGCGGATTTTTACCGCGTAAACGGCGGCGCAGACGAGCGAAACGGTAATGCACGCGGGGTGATCGAAAAACATGGAAAACCCGATTACAAGCGCGAAATACAGAAAATTGACAAGAGGGTGGCACATTGAAAAAGAATCCTTCTCATTCACACGGGATCACGCTCCTTTGCCGGTTGCCGCTCTCCCGCCCACATCGGCGCCGAGATCGCAGGTGTACCGCCATTCGACTCTCTGCCCGTCTTTAAGTTTATACGAACTGCACCCGAAATTCGGGAATACCCCGTCGACCGCGTACATCCACCCCGAAAGCGGGCCGCATGAGAACTCGTACAGATTGTTTATGCCCTCGATGTAATAGCTGCCGTACATAGGGGTAAACGAAAATTCCAGCCGGATTTCCCGTTCTTTGCAAAGCCGCTCCAAAACATCGAACACCGTCTCCCCTTCGGTAAATTCAACCTCGCACGGCGGGATTATCATACCGTCCGGCGGCAGCAGTTCATAAAGACCGTCATCCAGATCGTCCAAATGGTCGAAAACGGTCGAACATTCCACCGAGAACACACACGTCGGCCGCTTTTTCTCCGGCGGCGCCGAAGAGGAAGGAGCCGGGGAGTTTGCCGGGGAAGTGTCGGAGCCGGTTGATTCGATCGTGTCGGAACCGGCGGAGGAACCCGCAATTCCCGACGGCGACGATCCCGTCCGGCTTTCCGTCGCCGTTCCCGTACTTGCGGCGGATTCGGCAACGGCGTCGCTTTCCGCCGCCGTTTGCTCGCCCGCGGAGGATTCGACGCCCGGGTCGCTTTCGGTCGCGCTTATACGGGAGACGGCGGAAACGCCGCCGCCCGGCGGCAAAGCGGGTGTTTTCACGGCGCAGGCGGCGACCGCCGGCACAAGACATAAAAGCGTAAGAATACACGTCAGTTTTCTCTTCATCACATAACCTCCGGCAACATAAAAAGAGCGCCCCGCCCTCCCGCATGCGCGGGAGAAAATTCGGCGGCACTCTTCACACCACAGATATGTCGAACCGGAAAGAATACGGCGGGCTTCTGACTCGCACACCCGCGGCGTAAAGAGAGAATATACGCCGGGGCATGGCAACACAGCAATGGCGGTTGTTCCGGATTCGAACCGGATTTCCTCCCGGGGCGCGTACCGGCGGTATCGCGGCACAAACCCCGATTTACTCGGTTAACAACTTTTCAAACCGTATTCCCGTATAATTACATATTAAATTGCGCGAGGCTGTAATCCTACTCGGTTTATTATACCCCGGTTTCCCGTTTTGTCAATACACCGCGGAAGATTTTTTGTACAAAGTGTTGACATTCAAAAAAAGGGGGCAAAATTGTCAAATTTGCCAGTAGGCAAAAAATTTCAATCGGTGTAAACTAAAACAGATCTTAGGTCTGCCGGGAACGCTACGGCGTGTATTTTGCTGTTTCCCGTTTGAACCTTGAACTGTTTCTTTATTATCCGTATTCCGAAAGGAGTTGTATTATTCCAATGAGTACAGAAGGTGTCCGTAATTTTCGTCCCGAGATTCACTTTACCCCCGAGAGAGGTTGGACGAACGATCCCAACGGTTTGGTCTACGAAAACGGTAACTACCACCTTTTTGCGCAATACTATCCCGAACCTTTCTGGGGACCCATGCATTGGTGCCACGCAATCAGTCGGGATCTGATTCATTGGAAGCATCTTCCCGTTGCCATGGCACCGGATGATCTCGGCTTTATTTTTTCCGGTTCTGCCGTATATGATAAAGACAATTCCTCCGGCTTTGGGACTGCAGAAAAACCTGCAATCGTTGCCATGTACACAAGTCACGGCGAAAAGGAACAACAGAGTATATCCTATTCCACGGATTATGTAAATTTTGCGAAGTATCGGGGAAACCCCGTAATACCCAATAATGAACTGCCAAACTTCCGTGATCCCAAGGTTTTTCGTAACCCGAACGGTGGATGGTCCGCAGTTTTGGCGGCCGGCGACAGAGTCTTTTTCTATGCATCGGATAACTTGCGGGAATGGAGGAAAACCGGGGAATTCGGCCCCGAAGGCAACCGTTTTACTGGTGTGTGGGAGTGTCCGGATCTTTTCCCGGTGAGCATCGACGGAAAGGATAAATGGGTTTTGCTGGTTAGCATGGGAAATAGGAAAGAAGTAAACAACGGCTGTCACCGCACTCAATACTTTCTCGGACAGTTTGACGGTTTAACTTTTACCTGCGACACGCCTCGCAAGGAACCCGATTTTCTGGATCAGGGCTTTGATAATTATGCGGGAGTTACCTATGACAATGCTCCCAAAAGAACACTGATTTCCTGGGCTGCGGATAGCATTTATGCCCGCAATCTTCCGACGGGAGAATTCTGCGGTTATATGACGATACCGCGCAATATCGGATTGGTTCAAACCCGGAAAGGCGGGTTGAGGCTTGCCGCATATCCGGCTGTTTGGCCATTCCGAGAGGAAAAATTCAGCGAGAGCACACTGCCCGGTGAACTTTTCGGAATTCGTGCGAGGGGTTCCGGGGCTGCAACAATTCGGTTGGAGAACAGGCAGGGTCAGCATTTTGACTTTGGTGTAGACCCAAAAGGATCATTTTTCGTTGACCGCTCTGAAGCGGGGACCGGTAGCTTTGATGAAAACTTCGCTTCAGAGGCTTATTCGAAAAGAACCGTTCCCCGTTATTACGATGGTGAATGGGAGATTGAGTTATGCTTTGATCACTCCATCTGTGAACTGTATGCGGATCATTCCACGAGGGTTTTCACATTGTTGATGTATCCGGATTCTCCGTACACTCATGTGAATGTTACAGATGGGGATGCCGCGGTGGAGGTTTACGCCGGGAAGTAGTCAAAAATCGGGGTTTTGTGGTATACTTCATTACAGTGAAAGATTATGCCGAGCGGTTATTTCCGCCCGGTTTTTTCTCGGTCGCGATGTTTAATATTACGACAAACCATAGCAAACTGCCCGCGAGTTCAGCCGGTTCCATATTTGCGGGCGGGCAATTTAAGTTTTGCCGTAACCCTATTGCGCGCCATGGTTGCGGGCACTGCCCGCCGGCCGGC
>CAZRRV010000029.1:0-19654 GCA_964602735.1 uncultured Eubacteriales bacterium | reverse complement strand
ATTCCTAAAAAAGCATTGACACGAACCAAAGTGCGTGTTATACTGTGTTTCGCAAGAGGAGATTTATCGCTCTTTCGTCTTACTAACGGCTATCACCTCCTCCCGCAGTAAGATTTACCTGTGTTATCCCGGCCGTGACGAATCGTTGAACCTCCTGTCGGTTTCTTTTGCAAATTAACTGTAACACAGGTTCTCCGATCCGTCATCTGTTTTTTATCCCCTACTGTAACACATCTATTGTAAACCTACACTACAACCCGCGCATTTACCCGAATCCGATTGACAACCGCAACCGTATTTAGTATAATGACGGAAGCAGTCATTTTTATGAAAATTTTCACCGCCTGGGAGGGATAGATACGGAAGATTACGGCAATGTTGTGGGGTTCAACTACCAGCCTTCATACGCGTGGAACTCTTATGAAGCATGGCGGCTGTTCAGCGCGCCGGTTATCGAGAGGGAACTCGCGCTCGGAAAGCAGTATTTTCCGCGAATGAACACCGTAAGACTTTGGATGTCGTACGACGCGTTCAGGTACGAAGAAGACCGGCAGGCCGAAAATTTTGAAACGGTGCTGCAAATCTGCGCCAAGTACGGACTTAAAGCAGTCGTCTGTCTGTTCAACTGCTGGCATGACGCCACAATGGACAACGGCGGAATTTATCACCCGATGATGATCGACGGAAGCATTTGGAGCGCGAAGGCAAACAGGTTCGACTCTTATTTTGAAAAAATCGTCGCGCGGCACAGGGACGACGACAGAATTCTCGTATGGGACATCTGCAACGAACCGTACTCTTTCGGTAACAACAAAGAATACCGGGAGTTTACGGAACCTTATGAAACCGAATGGCTTAAACGAATGGCGGATCTGTGCCGCCTGGCGGGAGCGGCTCAGCCGATCGGCATAAGCCATTATGCGAACTCGAAAGACCCCGGAATCGAGCGAATCGAAAAAACCGCCGAATTTACCGATATTCTGCTTGTGCATCCGTATTACTATTACAGCGATAACGATGTTGAAAAACTGCCGCCCGACGGATTCGACCGGTTGCTTGAATGTTGCAACGGTTTATCGAAAAAATACGGGAAGCCGGTACTGACAACCGAAACCTGCTGGGGATCGAAAAGCAGCCGGGTTCGCGCGGAAATTGTAAAGAGAACGCTGGAAGCTCACAAAAAAGCGCATATCGGTTACATAGCCCATGCCTTATACTGGTCGCATGTGGCAGACCTCCACGACGAGGGAGACGGCCCGTTCGGCAGTCCCGGAAATCTCTCGTTCATTACAAAAGAGGGAAAAATCCGGGAAGGCCATGAGGTGTTTAACCGGTTCTGACATGGGCGTATACCGGTCGTTACAAGCCGTTGCGGATTGCGCGATCTGCCTTTTTTGATAAGGCGATCCCGCGGTACCCGCGCTCCCCGGTCAAAAAGGCGGACGGTAAAATACCGTCCGCCCGTTTATTATACCGCGCGCCGCCGCTCCCCGACACCGCCTGCCGGTTTTACCTCATGCAAAGCGCCATAACCGCTTTCTGAGCGTGGAGCCGGTTCTCCGACTCGTCGAAAATTTCATCCGCGTGAGCCTCGAACACTTCGGCGGTTATTTCCTCGCCTTTATGCGCGGGCAGGCAATGCTGAACCATAACATCGGGTTTCGCGGCGCTAATCACCTCGCCGTTCACCTGAAATCTCCTGAACGCCTTCAGCCGCTCTTCCCGCTCGCCTTCCTGACCCATCGACGCCCAGACATCGGTGTAAATCACATCGGCGCCGGCGGCCGCGGCTTCGGGATCGCCGCAAATCGAAAAATCGCCGTTCTCCTTCGCCCAGCGCATAATTTCACCGTCGGGGTAATAGCCGTCGGGGCAGGCCAGCGATACCCGCATACCGGTCTTTATCCCGCCCACAATCAGTGAATTGGCCACATTGTTGCCGTCGCCGATAAAGCACAGTTTTTTTCCCTTAATCGTTCCTTTATGCTCGCGCACGGTCATCAGATCGGCGAGAATCTGGCACGGATGACAGTAATCGGTAAGTCCGTTTATAACCGGAACGGATCCGATTTCGGCGATTTTTTCAACCTCCGCCTGTTCGAAGGTTCTTATCATAATTCCGTTTAGGTAACGCGACAGAACCCTTACGGTATCCTCCGCCGACTCTCCCCTGCCTATCTGCAGGTCGCGTGAGTTCAGGAAAAGCGCGCTGCCCCCGAGTTCGTACATTCCGACCTCAAACGATACCCTCGTTCTCGTCGAGGCTTTTTGAAAAATCATTCCCAGCGTTTTCCCCTCAAGCAGAGGGTGCGCGATGCCGTGTTTCTTTTCGTATTTCAGCTGATCGGCCAGATTCAGAATTTCGATAATTTCACTGCCCGACAGATCCATAAGTTTCAGCAGATGTTTCATTTTTCAATGCACTCCTTTAAGATGTCAATCGCCGTGTTCAACTGATCGAAAGTAATGTTGAGCGGCGGCAGAAGTCTTACGGCATCTTTCGCCTTAAGGCACAGCACTCCGTTTTCAAGGCACCTGTTTATTACCTCGCCCGCAGGCCTGTCGGTTTTGATGCCAAGCATAAGCCCCATTCCGCGGATCTCTTTTATTCCGCTGCGGTTCTCTAATTTTCCGCGAATAAATTCGCCTTTTTCGCGCACGCTTTTCAGCATGGCATCATCTAACCGCCGCAGAATATTTACCGCCCCGGCGCAGGCAAGCGGATTGCCCCCGAATGTTGAACCGTGGGTGCCGGGAGTGAAGCAGTTTTCGGTTTTTTCGCCGAAAAGCGTGGCGCCTATGGGGATCCCGCCGCCGAGACCTTTGGCGGTAGTTACGACGTCGGGCACGAACCCGTAACGCATATAGCTGTACAGCGCGCCGGTGCGCCCGTTGCCGGTTTGCACCTCATCAACCATAACAAGCATATCCCGTTTTTCGGAAATATCGACTATTTTATCGATGAAATCCGTATCAAGCGGCAGAACGCCGCCTTCTCCCCGTATCGTTTCAAACAGCACCGCGACCGGGTCGTTCTCTTCGACGATTTCGCAAAGCGCGTCGGAGTCATTCGCGGGAACGTATAAAAATCCCTCCGTCAGCGGAGCGAAATCCCGGTGAAAAGAATCCTGGGCGGTAGCCGCGAGAGTTGTTATCGTTCTGCCGTGGAAACTGTCGCGCACCGTTATGATTTTGTATCTTCCGGTTTTCGCGCCGTATAAACGGGCGGCTTTAATGGCGCATTCGTTCGCCTCCGCTCCGGAATTGGAAAAGAAAACTTTTTTGAATCCCGTCCTGCGGCAAAGCTCCTCGGCGAGAGTGACGCACGGTTCGGTATAATACAGATTGGAGGTGTGCTGGAACCTGCGCATCTGCGCGATTACGGCCTCCGTCCATTCGGGATCGCACATCCCGAAAATATTTACTCCTATGCCGCTCGTTAAATCAATATATTCTTTTCCGTCGGCGTCTTTAAGCAAAGCGCCGCGCCCGGACACTATCTCAACCGGGAACCTCGCGTATGTGTTCGCGATATACTCGCTGTCTTTTTCAAATACCGTCATAAATTTTTCCCCGATACAAACATTGTGCCGATTCCCTCGTCGGTAAGCGTTTCGATTAAAATCGCGTGTTCGATTCGCCCGTCGATTATAAACACCCTGTTTACGCCGCGCCGTATCGCCTCGATACAGCATTCTACCTTCGGGATCATCCCGCCGGAAATAACGCCCTCCCGCATCAGCTGCGGAGCGTCGCTTACATTTATTTTCCCGATAAGCGATGAAGGGTCGTTTTTATCGCGTAAAATGCCGCTTATATCCGTCATTGAAATAAGGCTTTCCGCCTTTAGCGCCCCCGCTATTTTCGCCGCCGCCGCGTCGGCGTTTACATTGTAAACATTGCCGCTGTCGTCGCATGCTACGGTGGAAATCACGGGAATATAATCCATTGAGAGCATATCGGTGACGGGATTGATATTCACCTCGCTGATCTCTCCCACGTACCCCAGCTCCGGGTCTTTCCGCACGGCTTTCAGCATATGCCCGTCGAGCCCGCAAAGCCCTACCGCCTTGCCGCCTTTCATCTGAAGAATATTAACGAGATCCTTCCCGATTTTGCCCGCAAGTACCATCTGGGCGATATCGACCGTTTCTTTATCGGTTACGCGGAAACCGTTCACAAATTCCGGTTTTTTACCCACGCGGTTCATCATATCTGTTATTTCGGGCCCGCCGCCGTGTACAAGCACCACGTGGATGCCGATCAGCGAAAGCAGTACGATGTCGCCCATTACGGCGTCTTTGAGTTCCGGGTTTATCATCGCGTTGCCGCCGTATTTTACAACAAGAATTTTGTGATAATATTTTTGTATGTTCGGCAGCGCCTGCATAATAATTTCGGCGCGCTGGGCATTAGACAGATTCACAGCAACCGCTCCCCTTTCGCGTTAAATGTTAAGTTCGGTAATCGCCGTTTATTTTTATATAATCGTAAGTCAAATCGCAACCCCACGCCGTAGCGGATTCGCGGCCGGTATGGAGATTTACTAAGATTTCAACCTCGTCTTCCGACAGTATCGATTTCGCTTTTTCCTCCGAAAATTCAACGCCGGTGCCGTTCTCGCAAACGGCAATCTCCCCCGCGGCGGATCGGAACCCGACCCCGATGCGGTTTACATCTACCCGCACTCCGCTGTAACCGATAGCGCACAGAACCCTTCCCCAGTTGGCGTCGGCTCCGAACATCGCCGCTTTTACCAAAGAAGAACAGACAACCGATTTCGCGACCGTTCGGGCACTGCCTACGCTTTCGGCCCCCGTGACGCGGCATTCAAGCATTTTTGTCGCGCCCTCTCCGTCGGCGGCGATCTCTCTGCACAGCGCCACGGTTACGGTATTGAGCGCACGCATAAATTCGGCGAAGTCATCCCCATCGGCGGTGATTTCGCGATTGCCGGCGCAGCCGTTCGCCAAAACAACAACCATATCGTTGGTGGAAGTGTCGCCGTCAATGCTGACCATATTAAAGGTACTCGCAACATCGCTTTTAAGCGCGCGTTCGAGCATTTCCGGGCTTATCGCGACATCGGTGGTTATAAAAACCAGCATAGTGGCCATATTCGGATGTATCATACCGCTGCCCTTTGCCATACCTCCGAGAGCGCATTCAACGCCGCCGATGTTGAATTTTACGGCAACTTCCTTGCGCTTGCGGTCGGTTGTGAGGATAGCCTCGGCCGCAAAGCCGCCGTCCTTTCCGAGGCTCTCCGCAAGTTCGCGCATACCCGAACGAATCGGCGCCGGGTCAAGCGGCTGGCCTATAACCCCGGTCGACGCCACAACAACGTCATCCGCCGGAATTTTAAGTTCCTTCGCGGCTATTTCACAGATTTCCTCCGCTGTCTGCTCGCCGTTTGCACAGCAGGTGTTGGCGATGCCGCTGTTGCATATTATTGCCCTCGCACGCCCGTTTGCAAGATGTTTTTTTGTAACCGCAATCGGCGCGCCTTTTACAAGGTTCGTAGTATAAACCGCGGCGGCGGAGCATTCCCGCTCGCTTACGACAAGCGCGAGATCCCGCTTCGCGCGGTTTTTCCTTATCCCGCAGTGTATTCCGCCGGCGGCAAACCCTCCGGCGGCGCATACTCCTCCGTTTACAAATTCCATATTTTCCGCCCGTCTTTCCAATCTACAATGCAAGCCCGGTTGTTTCGGGAACCCCGAGCACGAGGTTCAGCAGCTGAACGGCCGCGCCGGACGCGCCCTTCCCGAGATTGTCGTATCTCGCCATAAGCAGGATACGGTCGTCGTTCCCCGCAACGGTCACCTCCATATAATCTTTCCCCGACAGGGCCGACGCGGGAACAAATCCGTTATCGTCGATTTTTTGAAGATACCTTACAACTGCGGTGTTATAGCGTTCCGCGTAAACCTCGCGGATACTTTCGGCAGTACCGTTTATCTGTTTTCGGAACAGCGGCACCGTTACAAGCATCCCGCTGTAGAAATCCGACACCGTCGGGCAGAAAACGGGAGCTTGTTCGAGCCCGGAAATCAACATCATTTCTTTCAAATGCTTGTGGTTCTGCCCGATTCCGTACTGACGGGGAGCGCCGTATGTTAAAGCCCGCCCGTCGCTTTCGTATTCGGCGATCATCTTTTTGCCGCCGCCGCTGTACCCCGTTTCGCTGTAACATGTAAGCAGCGCGCCGGCCGGCAAAATCCCGCTTTCGATAAGCGGATACACGAGCGCGATAAATCCTCCGGCATGGCAGCCCGGCACGGCGATCCTTTTCGCGGCCGGGACGGCGTCGCGTATGCGGCGGGAAAGTTCCGGGAACCCGTAGACCCAGCCCGGCTCGGTGCGGTGGACGGTTGAGGTATCGATAATTACGGTATCGGGATTTTGCGCCGATTCAACCGCCAGTTTAGCGGCGTCGTCGGGCAGGCAGAGTATAACCGCGTCGCTTTCGTTCATCGCCGACTTCCTCGCGGATTCGTCTTTGCGCAAATTTTCGGGCAGTGTAATCAGCGAAATATCATCGCGCCGCGACAAACGGTCGTAAATCCGCAATCCGGTCGTCCCCGCGCTGCCGTCGATAAATATTTTCTTTTTCATACCGCTTTTATAAAAGGCCGTTCTTCGCTTTCATTTTCGCCCTGACTTTTATCGGCAGACCGAACAGATTTATAAATCCGGCGGAATCCGACTGATTATAAACATTGTCTTCGTCGAACGTCGCTATTTCGGGATCGTAAAGCGAATACGGCGATTCTACCCCGGCGTTGATGATATTGCCTTTGTAAAGTTTCAGTTTTACATCTCCGGTAACCGTTTGCTGTGTGGAATCGACAAACGCCGAAAGCGCCTCCCGCAACGGAGTGTACCACTGACCGAAGTAAACAAGTTCGGCGAATTTCTGCGCCACAAGCTGCTTGTAATGCATGGTGTCGCGATCGAGACAGAGGGTTTCAAGCACCGAATGGGCCTTGTACAGTATGGTGCCGCCGGGCGTTTCGTACACGCCGCGGCATTTCATTCCCACAAGTCTGTTTTCCACAATATCGAGCAGACCTATGCCGTTTTCGCCGCCAAGCCTGTTAAGCTTTTCAACGAGGGCAACCGAATCCAGCCGCTCGCCGTCGACCGCGGTGGGAATGCCTTTGTCGAAGTGAACAGTAACATAGGTATCACTGTCGGGCGCCTGTTCGGGAGATACCCCCATCTCGAGAAAGCCGGGTTTGCCGTACATCGGTTCGTTTGCGGGGTCTTCAAGATCAAGCCCTTCGTGGCTCAAATGCCATATGTTTTTATCTTTCGAATAGCTGGTTTCGCGGTTTATTCTTAAGGGGACGTTATGCGCCTCGGCATAATCGATCTCCTCTTCCCGCGATTTTATGTTCCACTCCCTCCACGGCGCTATTATCGGCATATCCGGCGCGAACGCCTTGATGGTAAGTTCAAAACGGACCTGGTCGTTCCCTTTGCCCGTACAACCGTGGCAAATCGCGTCGGCACCCTCTTTCAGAGCGATTTCGGCGATGCGCTTCGCTATCGGCGGACGCGCGAACGATGTACCCAGCAGATAATCCTCATATACCGCGCCGGCTTTCAGCGAGGGGAAAACATATTCCTCTAAAAATTCCTTCGTCAAATCCTCGATATAAAGTTTCGACGCGCCGGTTTTCAGCGCTTTCTCCTCCAGTCCGTCGAGTTCGGCGCCCTGCCCGACATTCGCCGACACCGCTATAATCTCGCAGTTGTTGTAATTTTCTTTAAGCCACGGGATAATTACCGAAGTATCGAGCCCCCCGGAATAAGCAAGCACGACCTTTTTTATATCGCTTTTATTCATTTATGTTCCCTCCATAAAATATTCGCGAACTAATACAATATTCAGTATAGCACTAATGTATAAATATTCAAGCAATTTTTTGTCGCAACCGCCGATTTGTTTATCTGCACAAGATTTTATCCTCCGATTTTTCTCTTTAAGGCAACACCGCATAATACCGCCGTGCAACGCGGCGCAATATGCCCGGCAGGATCCCGAAGCGGCACGGCGCCGCATCCGTTGATATGCCGACGCGCCGATCGCCAATTCGCCCGCCGCGCGTTATGCCGCCTCGGCAATATGTCCTTCCCACGGCGACGGTACGCGGCGCGGAATCGCCGTGTGCAAAATAATGAATAAATATTCATTTACAGGCGGATATATTCATTCAGCCGGAATGAATATATGCCGCATTCTTTTACGGGCAGGTTGAAAATTTCCTCCAGCGCCTTTCTGTACAGGGCAATCTGCTCCCCGTACCTGTTTACAAGCTCGTCCGCGCCGTCAACGCGGTCGGTTTTGTAGTCGAGCAGTAAAATTCCGTCGTCCTTTACCGACGCGAGATCAACGACCCCCTGCAAAACGGTATAGTCGCCGCCTTCCGCGGCGCCGTACGGCACAACAAAGGGAAATTCTCTGTAAATTTTCCCCTCGCAGACGCGGGAGAATATATCGGAATTAAAGAAAGCTTCGAGCGGTTCCGGTATCAGCGCTCCGGCCTCGCTTTCGCTTAGATACTCATATTCCGCGAGGCGGTTTATTTCATCGCGTACCGACTGTTTCGCTTTACGGAAATCGCACAGCTGCATAAATCTGTGGAAAGCGGTTCCCGTTTCGGCGGCGTTGGCCGACGATTCGCGCACAAAAGCGGGGCGAACGGCGAACGCCTTTCCGGCGTCTTCGGTCTTTTCGGTAAGGTCGGTTACCGAAACCTTCGATCGTACCGCATTCACGGAGGCATAGGGATACACATACGAAAAATTATCGGCGAGCTTTTCCAGCCGTTCGTCGTAAGCCGCGCAATGTTCGATGTTTTCGCTTAAATCGGATGTTTCCGACGGGACGGCAAAACGGATCCGCACGCCGCCCGTCTCCGACGATCTGTGCTCGAGCAGCGCGGCGGAAAGATCCGGGTGCATCAGCGCCGCCATCAGCAGCCACTGCGAAAATTTCAGATTCGACAGAATTGCCCTGTCGCTTACCGTACCGTCGCGAACTTCCGATACGGGTAATTTCTCGTTATATATCACAATGTCGAGCTTATATTCGGCGCGGGTCATCGCCACATACAGCAGACGGATTTTTTCGGCCGTCTCTTTCCGTTTTGCACGCAGACGAACCGCAATGTGCGGCAATGTTTCATACGACAACCCGGTTTTGCCGTCATAGTATTTTGCCCCGATTCCCAGCCTGTCGTCAATCTCAACATTGGTTTTTTCAGAGTCATTTTTGTTAAAGTCCTTGGAATTGCCGGCCAGAATACAGCAGGGGAACTGCAACCCTTTGGAACCGTGAATACTCATCATGCGAACGGCGTTCCCTCCGCAAGGCGACGGCATACGGATATCCTCCCCTTCGTCGATATTCCGCAGAAACGATGACAGTGCCGGCACCCGTGAGGACGGCATATACGAATCGGCGTAGCTTTGCAGCTTAAACAGATTTTCGCGCCGCCGCTCGCCGTTCGGTTTTGCCCCCATAATCACCGGCAGAGCGGTATCGTCGTAAATTCGGGCGAGCAGTTCGCCCGGCGTTTGGGTAATCGAAGCGATTCGCCAGCCCGCAAGCACTTTCAGGAACGACGCGCAGTCCTCCCCGCCGGCATCGGCGGCGGCGGTAATGCGCGCTATAAGGGTATCGCCGCGGTATTTCGCTTTGATTACCGCAATTCTGTCGTGCGTAAAGCCGAATATTTCGGAATTCAGGATCGCCAGCAGCGCTATATCGTCCGCGGGGCTGTTGACGGTTTTAAGCAGCGATACGGCAAGCATGATTTCCTGCGTTTTCCAGAATTCTTTTATATCCACGGAAATAGGTACTCCGCATTTGGCAAACTCATCGGCATAAACATACGCTTTGGGACCGGGAGACGGCATAAGAACCGCGAAATCCCCGTATGTCACCGCACGCCGCGCGCCGGGGTTATTCTCGTCGGGCACCGTCTGCCCGCCGTTTACAAGCCTTTTTATATAACCGGCGATATACCTCGCCTCTTCGGCGGCGGCTCCGCCCCGGGGTTTATTATCCGTAATGTCGGTTTCTTGGCTTTTGTCGATAATATGATACTCCACCCCGCCGCCGGAACACATTCCGTTTTCCGAGCCGCACACAAGCATTTCGCTCCCGCTGTAGTCGATATCCGCGGTTTTTTCCCGCATGAGAATATTAAAAGTGAAATTAACGAAATCGCATATCTCCCGGCAACTGCGGTAATTTATCGAGAGCGCGATTTTACCGTCGCGCCGGCCTTCTTTATACTCGGGAAGTTCTTTGCGCCGTCTGTTAAAATTTTCGGGATCGGCGCGGCGGAACCCGTAAATACTTTGCTTGACATCGCCTACGGTAAACAGATTGGCGGGCTTTCCGGCGAGTGCGCCGAACAATGCGGCCTGCAGATCGTTCGTGTCCTGATATTCATCGACCAGTATTGCCCTGAATTTTCCGCGAAGAATATCCGCCCCGTCGACCGGCAACATTCCGCCGTGCCCGTCGGGACGGCAGAGCATACGGAGGGCGAACCGCTCAACCATATCAAAAGTATACGACGACGAGGCGCGCATACCGTCCTCGAACAATTCGTTCATCCTCAGCGTGAACCTCACCGCGGCTTTCACCGCCTCGCACGACAGTTCGCCGTTCCGGCGTATTTCATCGTAAGACATGGGAAAAATTTTATTTCTTAAACCGTCGATCCCCTTCTTTATCGAACTTTTAACATTACTCAGTTTTGCGCATATATTTTTGTATTCCGGGTTTTCCCCCGGTAACCTGGAGACTTTGTAATTATCGAGCGCTTCGCGAACCGAATCCCAGTTTCCCCCCGCGACGGCGTTTTGTATGTCGCAGAGTATCGCAAGCATACCGGTAAATATATCGTACTGTTTTTTTAATTCGGGGATCCCGTCGATTTCGCTCAGGCAGCCGTTCGCGCTGTCGATACATTCGGTTATAACCTCGCCTGCCTCCGAGAAAATTTCCGTCTCCCATTCTCCGCCGTCGCATTTTCCGGCTACCTCGCGCAGCCACTCTTCCGGGAAAGGCATGCTTACGGCGTATTTCCAAATATTAAAAATATGGGCTTTCAGGTTGTCGATCCCGTCATGCATAAAACACTGCGTCATGATTTTGAACCCGGGATCCCCCGCCCGGGACATTTCTTCAAAGGTTTGCCTGAACGCCGCGTTCTTTTCCACTTCGGCAACTATGCTGTCGGCAATCTTAAAATCCGGATCGACGCCCGCGAGTTCAAAATGGCTCCGCACGAAATCCGCGCAGAACGAATCGATTGTGCAGATTTTCGCGTTGTTAAGCAGCACCCTCTGCCTCGCGAGCCGCGGGCTTCCGGTTGCTTTAATCTCCGCGTTCAGACTTTTTTCGATTTTTTGCCGCATTTCATCGGCGGCGGCATTGGTGAATGTTACCACCAGAAGTTCATCGGCGTCCGCGGCGCCCGACTTCAGAAGATTTATAACCCTCGCTACCAGCGCGGTGGTTTTCCCCGTACCCGCCGATGCGGTGACAAGCACGTCGCCTTCGGCGGCTATCGCCTGCTCCTGCCCCTTATTTCTCATGTTGTTCATCGCCGTTCCGTCTCCGCCCCGTTCCCGCGGCGTTCTTCCGCCGCTTCCGTCATTTTTTTCAACGCCTCCGCCTTTCCGTCGTCCGTACGTTCGCGGGAATTTTGTTCGCTCTCATTGCGGCAGACCGGGCGGTAATCGCAGTACTTACATGGATCCTCCGTTTTCAGCGGCTTCGCCGCGATAGTTCCGCCGTAAAGTTTTCTGCCCATCAAATCGATCATATTCGAAACGTGGTTGAAAATTTGCACAAATTCTCCGCCCGTGACGGTTTGCTCAGACTCGTGTTTCCCCCACGAAATATATGCGCCGCTTGAATCCATGGCTTTCTTTATATCCGGGCCCTCGAGTTTTATCCCCCTCGACCTCATTACCGCGGAACCGTTTTTTCCGCTTTCCGCTTTAAAAGATTTATACAGCACACCCGCGGGCTTAACGTTTCTTCCGTTTACAAGCGAGGCCAGATAAATAAACATTTGCATATTCATGCCGTAAACAAGATCGTCAAGTTTCAGATTTTTCCCCGATAATTTATAATCGATTATACGGATGTAAGTGTCGGCGTTTATTTTCGCGAAATCCACACGGTCGATTGCCCCGCTTACCGTCACTCTCGCGCGGTCGATCATAGCGACCAGAGGCTCGATATCGGCGTTGCGTCCTATCCTGACTTCGCATGCCGCCGGCTTAAAACCGCTGTTTTTCAACTCGTTTACTATATCGAGGACAATCGCCAATATTTTGTCGGAAAGCAGGGCGAACGATTCCCTAAACTCCTCCGACATGGTTCCAAGGTCGATTCCGAACTCGCCCAGATAATCGAGCGCTATACGGTCCAATTCTTCGGAAATATCGGTTTCGTCCATTTCGGCGTAATCATCTTTGTGCCAGTCGATGAATTTTTCCAAAAAATAATGAAACAGGGTGCCGCGGTTCAAGGCGTTGATCTCCGCGCGGGCCAACGGTTTGATCCCGAGACCGTATTCGCAGTAATACCGGAACGGGCAGGTATAAAAATCTTCAATCTGCGAAGCCGAAAGATTAAGTTCGTTTCCGTACAGAAGTTTCGCCGTATCGCCGGAAAGATTCAATTCCCCCGCGCCGTTAATACGCGCGATTTTATCGCGGTAAGCCCGGTCGCGGGAAAACAGCTCCAAAGCGGCGGCGCTGCCGTCGTTACCGTTTCCCTTTTGCAGAACCGCTTTTTCAAAAGCGGGTTCTTTATCGAACATACAGTCGAACCTGCTGTTTCCCGCCATGGAATACCGATATTTGCGGTTTTTGAAAACGCCCTCGATCTGCGAAACAACAGGCGAAGGGGCGGAACTCTCCATCGATGAATTCAGCAGAGAATATGAAAAATAGACGCGCTCCGCGGCGGCGCAGGCTGACGCGTAAAACTTGAATTTTTCGTCAAGCGTCCCGTAAATAAACGGATCGCGGATATTCAAGCCGGATGAGCGCAGCGCCTTACGGTCATCGTCGGTAAACAGGCCGTGCATATTTCCGATCCCGGGCTGTTCGCCGTAATTTACTCCGACCATAAAAACGACCTTGGCGTCGGTTACCCGCGCGTGCGCGGATGAGCAGAATATAACCGAATCGAGCCTTTGCGGAACTTCATTGACGATTTCCCGGCTCGCAATCGACGCGAACAGGCGCGCGAAAACCGTGTAATCGAGAATTTCGCCGTCGTCGCAGGCGGCGAACCGGTCAAAGCAGGCTATCAGGCGGTCGTAACCGGTGATCTGGCACTGCGCCTCCTCAAATTCACCCGCGTCTTTCAACTTTTCGGTAAGGCGGGCGAGCGCCTCGGGAATATTGTTTCCCGTTATAAAAGAATACAGCGCTTTTACAATCCCGGTCGCCGTTTTATCGGTGTTTTCGCTTAGAGGTCTTAAAACCGACAGCACTCTTTGCCGCACCGAATTGAGCCTTTTAAGCCGTTCGGGCGTATTCCCGTCGGGCGCTTTCAGCCCTCCCGGATTTTTCGTCCACTCCGTGTTCCACTCGCGGCTTTCGATATCCCAGATATAACAGTAATTTTCCGTCTGTACGATTTCGTCTTCGTCGAAAGGCAAAAGTCCGCATTTGAGCATACAGAGAACCGTTTCGGTGGATATACGCCGTGCCGCCTCGAGCGCCAAAAGCAGCAACCGGCAAATCGGCAAATCGCAGAGCGCGCGGCGTTTATCGAAAAAAACGGGAACGGAGTATTTTTTCGCTACGCTTTCGAGTATGCCGGTATATTTTTTGCAGTCTCTCGCCACTATCGCAAAATCTTTATATCTGTACTTTCCGCCGGCCACCAGTCGTTTTATCTCAAACGCGGCGAAATCGAATTCCTCTACGGGGTTGGGCGCCTCGATAACCGTAACGCCGGACGCGTCGCCCGTAAACCCGCTTTCATCCTTCTCGCAAAGCACCCGTTCGAGTTTGCGGAGCGCCGGATCCGCGTAATCGGTTTCGGTAAAAACCTCGGTTTCGGCGATTTTAACATTGTATTTTTCCGCGGAGCGGAAAAGTTTTTCAGCCTCCTCCCGCACATTCGCAAAGATATTCAGCCCGTTCTCTTCGCCCGCCATGCCGTCAACCGGCAAAGATATATAAATCTCCTCTGCCACGCGCATAACCGACTCGATAAAAATATGTTCGCTTCCGGTAAATCCGTCGAAAGAATCGAAGAAAAAAACATCACCGGCAAACAACCCGTAACGGTCGACGCGTTCCGCCATACGGCGCGGCAAATCCCCGGGTTCAAAATAACTGTCGGCGAGCATACCGCGATATGCCGAAAGCAGCAGCGCTATATCGCGGGTTTTATCCGCAAGTACATCGGATTCGACCCGCGAAGAAATTTCATACAGTTCCTCGGGGTCGGTGCCGCTCTGCAACAGTTCGTCGATTACACCGATAAGAGCGTCGGCAAATGCGGGGGACTTTGAAAATCGTCCGTAATATTTAAGTTCGGAGGCATTGCGCCGTATCACGGTCATAATCATCAGCAGTTTTGCGGCGTCGTCTATAATCGGCGCCCGTTTGCCTCCGGAAGCGTTAAAAACGGCATCGTAAAGCTTGGTAAATGTCGCTATATGAATTTTGTTGGCATCGGCGACACCCCAGTTTTCAAGGAATGTGCGCTCGGTCTCGTATGAAAGCTGTTCGGGCACAACATACCACACGGGTTTCCCCCGCCGCAACACCTCGCGCGCCCGTTCAAGCAAATAACGGCTTTTCCCGCTGTGTACCGGGCCCGTAACCAGATGAAACATAAAACCATCCCTCTTTTGAAGACAAACCCGCCGAACGGTAAAGGCGCGGCGCCTCGCCTTAAGTCAACACCGCATAAAGCCCCGTCGTCAAATGCGCCGGCGGATTTTATCTCGGATAAGGCAGGAAACGCGAGGAAACTTCCCCGTGTTTCCGAGCATTTTTGTAAAACATAACGGAAAATTCGCAGGCATACGACGCGCAAATCCGCCATGCGGCTACCCGGCGGTGTTGCCTTAAACAAATATGCCCGCGCTTACCGTATAACGCCAAACGCGAGCTTTTATTTGCATACCCGGTGAATTTTATGCGGCGCCGCATAAACCATTATTGCCGTGCGGTTGCGCCGGGAATTCTCCGCCGGGTGAACAACCCCAACGGCGAATGTTTTGCGCGCCGGCTGAAATCCCGGTAAAGCGCGGCGGACCCTCTGCCCGGGCAATCTTGTTTACGCGAATCCCCGCAAAGCCGCGCCGCAGACGCGGAATGTAAACCACCCGGCAAAATCCGCGCATTATCCGGCTGCGCCGTTGCCCGATTCGAATAAACCCGGCGCTATTTGCGCAGCGCTATAACATTCGCCACAATGGCGATTACGAAAAACGCGATGGCAATGTATTTCGTCCACCTCGCCAGAAAAGCGTCGAATGTTCTCGCTTTGTGCTTGGAGAGAAATGTGTCGGCTCCGCCGGATATGGCGCCGCTGATGCCGGAACGCCTGCCCTCCTGAAGTAAAACCACGGCTATAATAATCACCGAAACTATCAGCATTAAAATGCCGATTACTATTTCCCACGCACTCATCTGTTTTTCTCCTTCTACGTTAAATTCCGCCTGTACCGCCGTTATCGCATTTTCTTGCGCGTCAAAAGCCCGAGTCGCGCGCGGGCGGTCATTTCTTAAATTACATCGGGTGGATATGCCCGGCGGCGTCGGCATGGTCGGCGTCGACGCCGTACCTGCGATTGGCTCTCCGCTCAAAGAACTTTTCCGCGACCGTTCCGAACTGCGCGTAAGACAGCACATCCTCTTCCTGCTCGGTCCATTTCGCGCATTCGGCGCGCAAAGTTTCAAGCTCGGGCTTCAAGAGATCGGCCGGGCGGCACTCAATCGGCTCGTCGTCGCCGATTATCCTGCGCCGGAACGCGGGATCTATATCAACCGGGGTTTTGCCGTATTCTCCGCGCACAAGACCCTTAAACTCTTTGGTAACGGTTTTGTAGCGCTCGCCCGATATAACATTCAGCACCGCCTGTGTGCCCACAATCTGTGACGACGGCGTTACAAGCGGAGGATATCCGCACTCTTCACGGACACGCGGCACCTCTGCCAGAACATCGGAAAGCCTGTCTTCCTTCCCCGCCTGCTTCAACTGCGAGAAAAGATTCGACAGCATTCCGCCCGGCACCTGATAAATAAGCGCTTTCGCGTCGGACTTCAGCATTTTCGGGGAAAGCAGACCGTTTTCAAGATATTTTTCGCGCAAAGTGTTTATGTATTTTGCTATCTCGTCAAGCGCCTCGAGATTCAGCCCCGTGTCGTATTCGGTGCCCTGCAAAGCCGCCACCATCGACTCCGTGGCAGGGTGCGAAGTACCCATGGCAAGCGGGGACATCGCCGTATCGATCAGATCGGCGCCCGCCTCAATCGCTTTTAAGAGAACCATCGATCCCAGCCCGGAAGTGTAATGGCTGTGCACCTGAACGGGAATTTTTACCGTTTCTTTCAGGGCTTTCACCAGATCGTAAGTGGCGTACGGAGTTAAAAGCCCCGCCATATCTTTAACGCAAATCGAATCGGCGCCGTTGTTTTCGAGGCGTTTCGCGTAATCGGTATAATATTCAACCGTAAAAACGGGCCCGGTGGTATACGAGATCGCCGCCTGAAGATGCGCTTTCTCTTTTTTGGCCGCTTTCATGGCGGTATCGAGATTGCGGATGTCGTTTAAGGCGTCGAACACTCGGAGAATGTCGATCCCGTTCGCCACCGATTTTTCAACAAAATACGCGACAACATCATCGGCATAATGGCGGTAGCCCAGCATATTCTGCCCACGGAAAAGCATTTGCAGCTTCGTCTTCGGGCACTTCCCGCGAATAATCCGCAACCTTTCCCACGGATCCTCGTCTAAGAACCTGAGGCAGGCGTCGAAGGTGGCTCCACCCCAGCATTCGAGCGAATAAAAGCCTATATCATCGAGCGCCGGCAATATCGGCAGCATTTCCTCCGTCGTCATCCGCGTCGCGATAAGCGACTGGTGCGCATCGCGAAGAACCGTTTCGGTAATTCCAATACGAGCCATTAAGTTAATCCCCCAACAATCAGCGTAAAGTCATCAGAACCCTGCCGGAATCCACCGTTTCGCCCACGGCGACGGTAACGGAAGTTACAACGCCGTCTCTCGGCGCGCAGATTTCGTTTTCCATTTTCATCGCTTCCAGAATCAGCAAAACATCGCCGCGTTTAACACTGCCTCCCGCCGATACAAGAATTTTCATAATGTTACCGGGCATCGGGGCGGTAACGGGATCCCCGTCTCCCGCCGCGGGAGCGGCCGGTTTCGGCGGAGCGGTTTCGACGGTTGCGGCAACATCGGCTTTACCGTCCTCTATTTCTTCCACCGCAACATCGTAAGATCTGCCGTTTACGGTAATCTTTAATTTTTTCATAACCCATCCTCCAATTATTATAGCGGAATATTCGAATGTTTCCTGTCGGGAGACGAAACACGCTTTGACGACAGCATTTCGAGCGCCGATATTACACGGGTCGCGATGTCTTCCTCGGCGATAACATCGTCGATCAGCCCTTTTTCGGCGGCGGCAAAAGGCGAACAGCCGGCTTTATATTCATTCTCCAACTGTTCGCGGTTATCCCCGGTAATTCTGTCTTTCCATAAAAACTGAACGGCGGTTTCCGGCGGCAACGCCGATATAACCGAATCATGCAACGCAAGCACAATATCGCAGTTCGAAGTTTTACCGGCGAACGTCGAGTAAACCGCTCCGTACGCCCTGCCCGTAATCACCGAAATTTTCGCCGTCGTGGCTTCGGCATAAGCCGCGGCCAGTGCGGAATATATCCGCACGCCGCCCGAAAGTTCCAATTCCTTTGTAACCTTAAAGCCGGCGCAGTCGACAAGCGTTACGACGGGCAAAGAAAACGCGTCGCAGAACCGTACGAACCCGGCGACTTTTCTCGCGCCCGATTCGCAGAGCCTACCGCCGCCGTATTCGTCGCTGCCGACAGATACAAGCCCGACCGGGACGCCGCCCACGTGCGCAAATCCCGTCACCGAACATTTTCCGCACTCGCTGTAAAGCGGCATAAAACTTCCTTCGTCCGCCACCGCGTATACCGTTCTCCCGGTTCCGGCGGCGGGCGCGTATTCGAACGCGGGGGGGACATCCAGATTATTACCCGGCAAATATGACAACAGTTTCGCGGCGGCGGTTATCGCCCCGGCTTCATCTTCCGCCACAATCGCGGCGGCTCCGCTTTTCGCGGCGGCGACTGCCGTGCCTACCCCCTCGCCCGATAAAAATTCGGATGTCATACAATATTGCGCCTTTTCGGTTAAGATCACAAAATCCGACAGACCGGCAAGCAGCGCCGCGGAACCTACGCACCCGCCGAACACTACGGATATTTGCGGCACGACCCCCGAAAGGGCCGAAGCGGCGTTTATAACTTCTCCGTACGCGTTAAGCGCGTCGAGTCCCTCGTCGGCAAAAGCGCCGCTCGAATCGAGAAACGCCACCACGGGAGCGCCCGTTCCCGCGGCCGATTCGTAAAGGCGCTTTATTTTATCCCCCTGAAGTTTGCCCATCGCCCCGTTATTGCACGCAGGATTCTGCGCATAAGCGAAAACCGGGGATCCGCCGCAGCGGCCGTATGCGCAGACGACTTCCCCCGCGCCGCAGGTTCCCAAAGCGAAACGCTCAAGTTCGTCGTACCGACCGTCGTCGAAAAACAGAGCAAGTCTTTTCCCCGCAACCGAGTCCGAAAGCGCGCCCTCTTTCTCCCGCAGAGCCCGCAGGCTACCGTCCATAACTTCCACCTCTGATAAATTATGTTGAAAGACCCCGTAAACCGAAACGGAATATATTTATTATATCGAATTTTCCCAATATGAAATTATAACAGAAAACGCGAAAAAAGCAAGCACAAATTTGCCGGCACAGCGCCGTATATTTATATATACGGCGCCCGCCTTTTGTAGAACGCGTGCGTAACTCTATCCGCCCGCCGGTATCGAGCTGTATTCGCTCCCTGCCGGTCGCGCGAACCGAGGCGTATTCCGTACCGGCGCTGTCCAAAAGGCCGCAGAGACGCTCCCAGGCGCTGTGTGAAGTGGTTGTTCTATGGGCGGTGTGAAGTATTGTCTCGCCTTTATGCAGCCCGTACATTTCCCGCATTGCCACAATTTCGTTTTTCCCGTTCCGGCGCGGTACCGAATACCCGAATTTTGAGTGTGTCCACAAGCCCTCGTCGGTTATTGCCAGTATATCGTATAAAAGCAACGCTTGCCATTCCTGCGCGATTCTGCCCGTCCCGGCGTACAGTTCCACCGCCTCGGCCCCCCGCGTTTCGGTATACGGCAAAATAAAAGAGCGTGTGGGGGTCTGCCTGCCGCGTCTTATTTCGGGCACATTATTCCGCCTCCGTCTTTTACCATGTCACAGTCCTTTCAAGGCGTAATAAAAGCACGGTGCATTGCATCGTGCTTTAATGAATACTTCTGTTTCTTATG
>CAZRRV010000028.1:0-20118 GCA_964602735.1 uncultured Eubacteriales bacterium | reverse complement strand
TTATCGAAGTTTTGCGCATAATTAAGCGGCGCGACATGGCAGCCGGCGCTGCCGGCCGGGAAAAATAAAATAGCGGTTGATTTTACGCCGCCGCTGTGGTATGGTAGACGAGGAGGGACGGGGAAGGCACCCTCCGGAAAAAACAGAAGGAAGGCAGAGAGTTATGCAGTACAGAACCGAACATCCGAAACCGCAGTTTATGCGCGGCGGCTGGCGCAATCTCAACGGCGAATGGGAGTTTGAAATCGACAGGGGGAACAGCGGCGAGGCGCGCGGGATGCATAAACCCGGAGCGCCGGGGTACAATATGAAAATAAACGTTCCGTTCTGCCCCCAAAGCAGGCTTTCGGGCGTGGCGGATACCGATTTTATGAATTCCGTATGGTACCGCAGAACCTTCGATGTTTCGACGGCGGAACTCGGGGGGAGAATAAAACTGCATTTCGGCGCCGTGGATTACAGAGCCGCGGTTTATATCAACGGTGAGAAAGCCGGCGAGCACAGGGGCGGCTATGTTTCTTTCTCGTTTGACATTACGGATTATGTGCGGGAGGGGGAAAACACTCTCGTCGTGCATGCCGAGGACGACGAACGCGACCCCCGCGTGCCGCGCGGCAAGCAGAGCGAACTGTATTTCTCGCACGGATGCGACTATACCCGCACAACCGGGATATGGCAGACCGTCTGGCTCGAATTTATGCCCGAAACCCATATCGAAAAGGTAAGGTATTACCCCGATTTGAAAGCGGGCGCCGTCACCGTCTGGGCGGAGTTGTGCGGGAAGGCGGATTTCTCGGTTGAAACCTCGTTCGGGGGGAAGGCGACCGGCGGCGCCGCGCTCGAAAACGCGTGCGGGCAGGTTACCGTTACCGTGCCGCTTTCCGAAAAGCATCCGTGGGAGATCGGCAAGGGCGGATTGTACGATCTTACCCTCGCTTTCGGGGACGACAGGGTTAAAAGCTATTTCGGTCTGCGTTCGGCCGAATTCCGCGACGGGAAATTCCTGCTTAACGGCAAATCGGTTTTCCAGCGTCTGGTGCTCGATCAGGGCTTTTATCCCGACGGGATCTACACCGCGCCGTCCGACGCCGAACTCGAGGGCGATATCGACCGCTCGACGGCCATGGGTTTCAACGGGGCGCGTCTGCATGAAAAGGTCTTTGAAGAACGCTTCCTGTACCATTGCGACCGCAAGGGTTACATAGTGTGGGGAGAGTACCCGAACTGGGGTCTCGATGTCACGCGGCCGGAAGCGGTGTATACCATGCTCCCCGAGTGGATTGAGGAGATCGAGCGCGACCGCAACCATCCCGCGATTATCGGCTGGTGCCCGTTTAACGAAACGAGCGACAGGCAGTACGACCCGCTTATAGAGCTTGTCTACAGAACCACCAAGGCCGCCGATCCCACCCGCCCCTGCATCGACACCAGCGGCTGGGTCCACGTCGTTACCGACGATGTGTACGATGTTCACGATTACGAGCAGTTCCCCGACAAATTCGCTTCCCATTTCGCGAACCTCAAAAACGGCGAGTGCGTTGAGGTAAAATCGAAACGGCAGAGTTACAAAGCCGGGCTGCCGTTATTCGTAAGCGAGTACGGCGGTATCGGTTGCGGCTGGCTGGCGGGGGAGCACAGCTGGGGTTACGGCAACCTTCCGAAGAACGAGGAGGAGTTTTTGTTGCGGCTTAAAGGCACGAACGACGCGTTGCTCGACAATCCACTCATATGCGCCATGTGCTACACTCAGCTCACCGATGTCGAGCAGGAGCAGAACGGCCTTTACACCTACGATCGCAAACCGAAAATCGACCCCGCGAAAATCGCGCCGCTGTTTGCCCGCCCCGCGGCAATCGAGCGGTAGCGGACGGCCGCCGGCATCGCGGCGCCGGGCCGATTCCGATATAATCTTAAAGCCCGCGCCGGAAGGCGCGGGCTTTACAGCCGGCGGCGGGTGCCGGATTGTACAATAAATTCGCCGCAAAACGCGCATTTATAAGCAAAACAGAAAAATTCAATTAAAAACAGTGAAAATAAAAAAAATTCTTGCCATCGGCAAATGTCGGTGTTATAATACAAAGGCGCGAAAAAATCGCCGGTGTGCGCCGAGGCGTAAATTTGCCGGTGTTAAGCGGGGTATTCCCGCGGCGTATGTTCGGTTTATAACCGGGCGGGCAGGTTTCGCTGCCGCCGGGGTTGCCGCCCGGGGGCGTTGCAGGGGGAGCATATATGCGTCTGCCCCGGAATGGCGGAGGGGATCCGTCATCCCGGTTTTATGATGCCGGTGGTTTGAACACCCGGCTCGTTGTACGGAAAGCGTCGATGTTGTCCGAAAAATTCGAGGAGGCGAAAATCGTTGGCAGTAAAGGAAAAAATCAGAATCAGGCTTAAGGGTTACGATCACGCGCTGGTAGATCAGTCCGCCGAAAGGATTGTAGAAACGGCGAAAAGAACGGGATCGCGTGTTTCGGGGCCGGTGCCGTTGCCCACGGAAAAAGAAGTGGTTACGATTCTGCGCGCGGTGCATAAATATAAAGACAGCCGCGAGCAGTTTGAAATGCGGGTGCATAAGCGCCTGATTTATGTTTTGCGTCCGTCAAACCGCACCGTCGAGGCGTTGACGGGCATGGAACTCCCCGCCGGGGTGGATATCGATATTAAACTGTAGCCCCCGGCAGGTCATGTTGGCGTTTGCCAACCGATAACCGAAAAGGAGAAGAAGAATGAAAAAAGGAATAATAGGCAGAAAGGTCGGAATGACCCAGCTGTTCGACGAAAACGGCAATGTAGTCCCGGTGACCGTAATCGAGGCCGGCCCCTGTGTCGTAAGCCAGATTAAAACCGTTGAAAACGACGGATACGCCGCGGTTCAGATGGGTTTCGGCGACCTTAAAGCCTCAAAAGTGAACGGGCCGATGCGCGGGCATTTCGCGAAAGGCGATGTCGCGCCGAAAAACCGGTTGCACGAGTTCCGGTTCGACGATATTTCGGGCTTCGCCGTGGGCGATATTGTGAAAGCGGATGTTTTCGCGGCGGGGGATCGTGTCGATGTTACCGGGACGAGCAAGGGCAAGGGCTATGCCGGCGTTATCAAGCGCTGGAATTTTTCGCGGCTCAAAATGTCTCACGGTACCGGGCCCGTCGCCCGTCACGGCGGTTCGCTCGGCGCGAGCAGCACCCCGTCCCGCGTTATGAAGGGCAAAAAAATGGCGGGGCATCTCGGAAACGAACGGGTAACCGTACAGAACTTAACGGTTGTTAAAATCGACGCCGAAAACAATCTTATCGCCGTAAAGGGCGCCGTTCCGGGTGCGAACGGTTCGATTGTCACGGTGTTCGACAGCGTGAAAGCCAAAGCTTAAGAAAGGGGCGTTTGAGTTATGCCGAATGTAGCGGTTGTGGATATGAACGGGCAGTCGGTGGGCGAAATCGCTCTCAGCGACGCGGTGTTCGGGGTTGAACCCAATAAAAATGTTATGCATATGGCGGTAGTGAACTATCTCGCCAATCAGCGGCAGGGGACACAGTCTACCAAAACCCGCTCCGAGGTTTCGGGCGGCGGGCGCAAGCCGTGGAGGCAGAAAGGCACGGGTCACGCGAGGCAGGGTTCCACCCGCGCTCCGCAGTGGCGCCACGGAGGGATAGCGCTCGGCCCGCACCCGCGCGACTATTCTTACAGCCTCAATAAAAAAGTCCGCAGGCTGGCGCTTAAATCCGCTCTTTCCGACAAGGTTCTTACCGGCGATCTGATTGTGCTCGACGGTTTAACCCTCGAAACATACAAAACCAGAGCGGTTGCCGACTGCCTGAAGGCAATCGGCGCGGCGGGCAAGGCGCTTATCGTTCTCGAAACCAACGATCCGTTCGCCATTCGCAGCGCCGCCAATCTGCCCGGCGTAAAAACGGCGCAGGTCAACACGATAAACACATACGACATTTTGAACGCCGACAAGCTGGTTATCGTAAAAGGCGCCGTTTCCAAAATCGAGGAGGTATACGCGTAATGGCAGCGCAGGATATTATTTTAGGACCGGTGATAACCGAGAAGAGCATGAATACGGTTCAGGATAAAAAATACGCGTTCAAAGTCGCGAAAAACGCTGGCAAACCGCAAATCAGGCGCGCCGTGGAGGAACTGTTTTCGGTTGAGGTCGTAAAGGTGAACACCATATCGGTAAGGGGAAAGTCGCGCCGCATGGGTCGCTACGAGGGATATACGCCGTCGTGGAAAAAGGCGATCGTTACCCTTTCGCCCAAGTCAAAGCCGATCGAGTTTTTCGAGGGGCTGAAATAACCCGGGCGCGCGATTTCTTTCAAAGCTGACAGGAGAGTGACAAAATGGCCGTAAAGCATTACAAGCCGGCGACGGCGGGTACCCGCGGAATGACGGTTATCGATTATTCCGAACTTTCGAAAACCGGGCCGGAGAAGAGCCTGTTAAAGCCGGTAAAAAAGAACGCCGGCCGCAATTCGTACGGTCGCATTACGGTGCGGCACCAGGGAGGCGGAAACCGCCGGAAATACCGCGTTATCGATTTTAAGCGGGATAAAGAGGGCATCCCCGCTACGGTGATGACTGTCGAGTACGATCCGAACCGTTCGTCGTTTATTTCCCTCGTTAAATATGAAGACGGCGAAAAGCGGTACATCATTACCCCGGCGGGTCTGAAAGTGGGCGATGTTATCGTAAGCGGGACGGGCGCCGATATTGTTGTCGGCAACGCCCTTAAACTCGCCGAGATACCGGTCGGAACATTCGTGCACAATGTTGAGCTTTACCCGGGGAAAGGCGCGCAGATGGCGCGTTCTGCCGGAAATATGGTTCAGCTTATGGCAAAAGAGGGCAAATACGCCCTGCTGCGTATGCCGTCGGGGGAACTCCGCAATGTCCCGCTCGACTGCAAGGCTACCGTAGGGCAGGTAAGCAATCCCGAGCACGAGAATGTAAATCTCGGCAAGGCGGGCCGCAAGCGGCACATGGGATGGAGGCCGACGGTTCGCGGTTCGGTTATGAACCCGAACGACCACCCGCACGGCGGCGGCGAGGGCAAGGCGCCGGTCGGCCGCCCGGGGCCGGTAACCCCGTGGGGCAAGCCCACCCTCGGATATAAGACGAGAAACCGCCACAAGGCGTCGAATAAGATGATTGTAAAACGCCGCAACGACAGGTAATCGACGAAAGGAAACGGATATGGGAAGAAGCGTTAAAAAAGGGCCTTTTGTGCAACCCGTTCTTCTAAAACGGGTTCGGGAGATGAACGCGACCGGCGAAAAGCGCGTACTTAAGACATGGAGCCGCGCGTCGACAATTTTCCCCGATTTTGTCGGTCACACCATCGCGGTACACGACGGGCGGAAACATGTTCCGGTTTACATAACCGAGGATATGGTAGGGCATAAACTCGGCGAGTTCGCGCCTACCAGAACATTCCGCGGACATGCGGGCGCGAAGACTACCGCGCCGGTTAAGAAGTAGGGAGGGCGCTCACAATGGAATCAAGAGCCGTACTTCGGTATGCCAGAATTTCTCCCAGAAAGATGCAGATCGTTCTCGATCTCATCCGCAATCTTCCGGTTGAAAAAGCGCGGGCGGTGTTGCGGTTCACCCCGAAATCAGGGTGCGAGTATTTAACAAAACTGCTCAACTCGGCGGTGGCGAACGCCGAGAACAATCACAGCATGGATGTTTCCAAACTTTATGTTGCTGAATGCTACGCCTGCCCGGGGCCGATCCTCAAAAGGATCCGCGCCAAGGATCACGGCCGCGCCCACAGAATACTGAAAAGAACATCTCATGTGACCCTGGTGCTCAGGGAAACGGATAATTAGAAAGGGAGGGAAAAGTTATGGGCCAGAAGGTACATCCCAACGGGTTCCGGGTCGGTGTTATTCGCGACTGGGATTCGCGGTGGTTCGTCGACGACGAGATTTTCGGCGATATTTTGGTTGAAGACTATAACCTCCGCAAATTCCTCAAGAAAAGGCTTTACGCCGCCGGCATCGCGAAAATCGAGATCGAGAGGAACCGTCAGCGCGTCCGTATACATATTCACTGCGCAAAGCCCGGTCTCGTAATAGGCAAAAACGGCACCGCGATCGAAGAACTCCGCGTCGAATGCCAGAAGATGCTCAGGAACAACAATGTGTTTATAAATATCGTGGAGGTAAAAAGCCCCGATTTGAACGCCACGCTGATCGCCGAAAATATTGCGGCGCAGCTTGAAAAACGCGTTTCTTTCCGCCGCGCGATGAAGCTCGCCATCGGGCGCGCCATGCGCCTCGGCGCAAAGGGAATTAAAACGCAGGTTTCGGGGCGTTTGGGAGGCGCGGAAATCGCCAGAACCGAACAGTACCATGAGGGAACCATACCTCTCCAGACCATACGCGCCGATATTAACTACGGATTTGCCGAGGCGAATACCACCTACGGCAGAATCGGCGTTAAAGTGTGGGTATATACGGGCGAGGTTCTGCAGGGCGACCGCAAAAGCGCCGACGGCGCCGAAAGCCGGGAGAACGGCGATAACCGCGACAGGCGCGACAGGCGCGACGGCCGCGGCAGAGGCGGCAGAAGAACCGCCGCGAAGGAAGGAGGCGCTCGCTGATGCTGATGCCCAAACGCGTAAAATACCGTCGTGTCCAGCGCGGACGGATGAAGGGCAGGGCGACCCGTGGAACGGCCGTTTCTTACGGGGAATACGGTCTGCAGGCTTTGGAGCCGGCGTGGATAACATCGAACCAGATTGAGGCGGCCCGTATAGCCATGACCCGTTACATCAAGCGCGGCGGCCAGGTATGGATTAAGATCTTCCCCGATAAACCGGTTACCGAAAAACCCGCCGAAACCCGTATGGGATCCGGTAAAGGCGCACCCGAGTATTGGGTTTCGGTTGTAAAGCCGGGTAAAGTGATGTTTGAAATAGCCGGCGTGGAAGAAAGTTTGGCGCGCGAGGCTCTGCGCCTTGCCGCGAACAAGCTCCCCATCAAGTGCCGCTTTGTGGCAAAAGAGGAAATGGGCGGTGAACAGGCATGAAAGCCAAAGAGATTCGTGAAAAAACTCCCGATGAACTTCGCGTTCAGCTCGCCAAGCTGAAAGACGAGCTTTTTCATCTGCGATTCCAGCATGCCATCAATCAGCTTGAAAATCCCGCGCGTATTCCCGCCGTTAAAAAAGACATTGCGCGGGTTCTCACCGTTCTTACCGAGAAAGAGTCGCGCGGCGGCGACAACGCGTAGCGAGAGGAAGGCGTAAACCCTATGAGTGAAAGAAATCTTCGTAAGACGAGAGTCGGCCGTGTTGTGAGCGACAGGATGGATAAAACCGTTGTCGTCGCGATTGAAGACAATGTCCGTCACCCGCTTTACAAAAAGATCGTTAAAAAGACGGTAAAGCTTAAAGCGCACGACGAGAAAAACGAATGCCGCGTTGGCGACCGTGTGGAAGTAATGGAGACCAGACCGTTATCGAAAGATAAAAGATGGCGCCTGGTTTCGATAATCGAAAAGGCCAAATAAGCGAAGGAGGAAACGACCGTGATACAGCAGCAAACGCTTCTGAAGGTCGCCGACAACACCGGCGCGAGGGAGCTTATGTGCATTCGTGTGCTCGGCGGTTCCGGCAGGAGATACGCGAATATCGGCGATGTTGTCGTAGCGTCGGTTAAGAAGGCGACGCCGGGCGGAACCGTGAAAAAAGGCGAGGTCGTAAAGGCCGTGATTGTCCGCTCCTGCAAAGGACTTCGCCGCGGCGACGGCAGTTACATCAGATTCGACGAAAACGCAGCGGTTCTTATCCGCGACGATAAAAACCCCAGAGGCACCCGCATTTTCGGGCCGGTTGCCCGCGAGCTTCGGGAAAAGGATTATATGAAAATTCTTTCCCTCGCGCCCGAAGTGCTTTAACCGGGAGGGCGAACGATGAGTAAAATGAAAATCAAAACCGGCGATACGGTAGTTATTTTAACCGGGGACAAGAAAAAAGACCGCGGCAAAACCGGCAAGGTACTGCAGGTAAGCCCCAAAGAGGGAAAAGTTATCGTTGAAGGGCTGAATATGGTTTCGAAACACGTGAAGCCCAAAAAACCGGGCGATCCTTCCGGCATTGTCAAGGCGGAGAGCGCGATTTATGCCTGCAAGGTTCAGATTGTCTGTCCCAAATGCAAAAAGCCGACCCGCGTGGGGTATAAAATTTACGAAGACGGAAAAAAAGACCGCGTCTGCAAAAAATGCGGCGAAATCTTTTAGCGTGGGAGGATAGGTCATGGCAAGGCTCAAAGAAGATTATAAGGCGAATGTCGCTCCCGCGCTGATGAAAAAATTCGGATACAAAAGCGTTATGCAAATTCCGAAATTTGAAAAAGTGGTTATCAACGTGGGATGCGGCGACGCGAGAGACAATTCCAAGGTTATCGATTCGGTGGTCGATGATATATCGAGGATAACCGGTCAGCGCCCCGTTGTTTGCAAAGCGAAAAAAAGCGTCGCGAATTTCAAGGTTCGTGTAGGAATGCCGGTGGGAGTCAAAGTAACCCTGCGGGGCGACCGAATGTACGAATTTATCGACAGACTGTTCAGTATCGCCCTGCCGCGCGTGCGCGATTTCCGCGGGATCGATCCCAATGCGTTCGACGGACACGGGAACTATTCGATGGGCGTAAAAGAGCAACTTATTTTCCCAGAGATCGATTACGATAAAATCGATAAAGTTCGGGGAATGGACATTATTTTCGTAACCACGGCGAAAACCGACGAGGAAGCGCGCGAACTGCTCTCGATGACGGGCGCTCCGTTCGCGAAGTAAGGAGAACCGGAATATGGCTAAGAAATCGATGAAAATCAGGCAGCAGCGGCCGCAGAAGTTTTCCACCCGCGAATATAACCGTTGCAAAATCTGCGGAAGGCCGCACGCTTATCTGCGCAAATACGGAATTTGCCGTATATGTTTCCGCGAACTGGCGTACCGGGGCGAAATTCCGGGCATAAAAAAAGCCAGCTGGTAAGCGAAAGAGGCACATACTAAAGGAGGTTGACGGTATGCAAATTACCGATACGATTGCCGATATGCTGACAAGGATTCGCAATGCCAGCTCGGCGAAGCACGATACGGTAGATGTTCCGGCGTCCAATGTGAAAAAAAGTATCGCGCAGATACTGCTCGACGAAGGGTATATCAGCGGGTACAATGTCGTTGACGACGGAAAACAGGGAATAATACACATCGTGCTTAAATACGGCCCCAACAAATCGCGCGCGATCACAGGGCTACGCAGAGTAAGCAAGCCCGGTTTGCGCATTTACACCGATGTGGAAAATATGCCGAAAGTGATGAGAGGTCTCGGAATCGCCATTTTATCGACCTCTAAAGGTATTATTACCGACAAGCAGGCCCGCAGGGAAAACGTGGGCGGCGAAGTACTGGCGTTTATCTGGTAGGGGAGGATTGCGGAATGTCGAGAATCGGAAAGAAACCCGTCGCGATTCCCGCCGGGGTGGAAGTAACGCTCAAGGGTCGCGAAATCACCGTAAAGGGTCCGCGCGGCACGCTTACACAGTCGTTCCGCCCGGAGATGACGCTGTCGGTCGAGAACGGCGAGGTTGTGGTGAAGCGCGCCGACGACGGCAAACTCTGCCGTTCGCTGCACGGTCTTACCCGAAGCCTTATACATAACATGATTCTGGGAGTCACCGAGGGCTTTAAGAAAGAGCTTGAGGTAAGCGGAGTGGGATACCGCGCGGCGAAGCAGGGTAAAGATCTGGTAATGAATCTGGGATTTTCGCATCAGGTCGTGGTTCCCGAGCCGGAGGGTATTACCATCGAAGTTCCGTCGGCTAACCTTATCGTGGTTCACGGCGCCGATAAACAGAAGGTGGGGCAGTTCGCCGCCGAAATACGCGAAAAGCGTCCGCCCGAACCGTACAAAGGCAAAGGTATCCACTATGTCGGCGAACATATTCGCCGCAAAGAGGGTAAAGCCGGCAAAGGCGCCAAGAAATAACGGAGGAAGTGTGTAAATATGATTCAAAAGCCGGATAAGAATAAAGCCCGCTTAAAACGCCACAAACGCGTCCGCGGGAAAATTTTCGGTACCGCTAGCCGGCCGCGCCTGTGCGTGTACCGTTCAAACAGCAATATTTACGCTCAGTTGATCGACGACGGAAAACGCGAAACGATTTGCGGCGCCTCATCGAACGAAAAAGATTTCGGCGAAAGCCACGGCAACTGCGAAGAGGCCCGCAGGGTCGGAAAAACTCTTGCGGAGCGCGCTTTGGCGAAAGGCATAGCGGAATGTGTTTTCGACCGCGGCGGATATCTGTATCACGGACGTGTCCGCGAGCTGGCCGAAGGAGCCCGCGAGGGCGGCCTTAAATTCTGAGAGGGGGAATACTTTTGGCTACGAATATCGACGCCGAAGCGCTCGATTTGCAGGAGCGTGTGGTTTCCATAAACCGTGTGTCGAAAACCGTTAAGGGCGGCAGAATTATGAAATTCTCGGCGCTGGTTGTCGTCGGAGACGGCAACGGCATCGTGGGATTCGGCATGGGCAAGGCGGGCGAGGTTCCCGAGGCGATACGCAAGGGGATCGACGACGCGAAGAAGAACCTGATAAAAATTTCGATGAAAGGAACCACAATTCCGCACGAGATTATCGGTGTTTACGGAGCGGGCAGGGTGCTGATGAAGCCCGCCGCGCCTGGAACCGGGGTTATAGCCGGCGGTCCGGTTCGCGCAGTGCTCGAAACGGCCGGAATTAAAGATATTCGCACAAAGGCGTTGCGTTCGAATAACCCCTGCAATGTTGTAAGAGCGACATTCAACGGGCTCGAGGCGTTGCGCAACGTTGACGAGGTAGCCTCCGTACGCGGAAAATCGGTCGGCGAAATTTTAGGCTGAGGGGGAGCAGGCAATGCCGAGAAAGAAAAAAGTTTCTTTGACGGTTGTGTTGAAGAAAAGCCTTATCGGATGTAAAGACGATCAAATCGCGACCGCGCATTCGCTCGGATTATATAAAATCGGGGATTGTCGCGAGCAGCCCGATAACGGCCAGACAAACGGGAAAATCCGCAAAATAAGTCACCTGGTCGAGGTTCGGCAGGCCTGAAACGAGGAGGTGCGTTATAATGAAAATACATGAGCTTTCACCCGCCGCGGGTTCCGCGAAACCGGTAAAACGGATCGGCCGCGGGCAGGGTTCGGGCAACGGCAAGACCGCCGGGAAAGGCAACAAGGGGCAAAAAGCCCGTTCCGGAGGTGGAAGGAAATTCGGATTTGAAGGCGGTCAGATGCCGCTGCAGCGCCGTGTGCCTAAACGCGGGTTCAACAATATTTTCGCGAAGGAAATCGTTACCGTGAGCCTTTCCGCAATCGACGCCGCATTTGAGGCGGGTGCCGTAGCGGATGCCGCGGCGATGCTTGAAAAGAAAATAATCAAAAAAACCGGCGACGGCGTAAAAGTTCTCGCGAACGGAGAAATAACCAAGCCGATAACCGTTAAAGTCGCGGCGTTTTCGGGTTCCGCAAAAGCGAAAATCGAGGCGGCCGGCGGTACGGCAGAGGTGGTTTGAATGTTCGAAACTTTTCGCAACGCTTGGAAGATAGGCGATTTGAGGAAAAAAATCCTTTTTACTCTGCTGATAATCGTCATATTCCGCGTAGGTTCGGTTATTCCGGTTCCGTTTATTGATGTTGAAATGCTGCGGAATTCCGCCGGCGGGGTGGCTAACGAATTTTTCAACTATCTTTCGATACTTACCGGAGGCGGGCTGGAATACGGCGCGATTTTCTCCATGAGCGTAACGCCTTACATTAACGCCTCGATTATCATGCAACTTCTGTGCGTGGCTATTCCCCCGCTCGAGCGGATAGCGAAAGACGGGGAAGACGGTCAGCGCCGTATTGCCAAATATACCCGGTACGCAACCGTTATACTGGGGCTTATTCAGGGTATGGCTTACTACTTTTATCTTAATTCGAGCGGCTATATCAGCGTAACGAAGGGCAAGGTTTTCGCCGCTTTCGTTATTATATTGTGCTTTACCGCCGGTTCGGCGATTATGATGTGGCTCGGCGAACAGATTGATATAAGGGGTATAGGCAACGGCATATCGGTGCTGCTGTTTGCGGGAATCATATCGCGCGGGCCGCAGGTGTTCAATGTTCTGCTCGCCAACTGGAAACTCGGTAAGCAGGCGGCGGTTATCGGAATAGTTCTGGCTTTCCTTGTGGTAATTGCTTTTATCGTGTGGATGACCAATGCGGAGCGCAGGATCCCCGTCCAGTACGCCAAACGGGTCGTCGGCCGCAAAATGTACGGCGGGCAGAATTCCTTCATTCCGATTAAAGTCAATATGTCGGGAGTTATGCCGATTATATTCGCGAGTTCGATTCTTATGATGCCCACGATGATACTTTCGTTTATGAAGAACACCACCTCGTCGTGGTACAAGTTATTAACGCTGTTCAGCGTTAGGGGCGGATTTTACGCCACCATATATTTCATTTTGATTATCGCGTTTGCCTATTTCTATGTTACAATTCAGTACAATCCCGTTGAAATGGCGAACAATCTGCGCAAAAACAGCGGCGCCATTCCCGGAATACGGCCGGGCAAGCCCACATCCGATTTTATCTCGAAGATACTTTCGCGGATTACACTGCTGGGCGCGCTGTTCCTCAGCTTAATCGCCATTTTGCCGATACTTATAGGCAATGTCGGAAGCATTAATGTTTCCGTGGGCGGTACCTCGATACTTATTCTTGTCGGCGTGGCGCTCGATACGGTGCAGAACCTCGAGTCGCAGATGATGATGCGGCATTACAAAGGCTTTTTAGACTGACGCGGGGAGTTATATTATGAATTTAATTCTTCTCGGCGCCCCGGGCGCGGGCAAAGGAACCCAGGCGGAGGCATTGTGCGGTAAACTGGCAATTCCCGCGGTATCGACGGGGAATATGCTGCGCGAGGCAATAGCTTCCGGCACCGAAATGGGCAGACTCGCGAAAGGCTATGTCGACAGCGGTTCTTTGGTGCCCGATGATATTGTAATCGGGGTGATAAAAGAGCGGCTGGCGCAAAGCGACTGCGCGAACGGCTTTATTTTAGACGGATTTCCCCGTACCGTCCCGCAGGCGGAGGCTCTCGACGCCATGGGTGTTCGGATCGACCGCGTCCTTTCGCTTGAAGTTGCGGATCAAACCATTGTTTCCCGGCTTTCGGGGAGAAGGGTTTGCCCGAAATGCGGAGCGTCGTACCATATCGAATACAAAAAGCCCGCCGCCGACGGCGTATGCGATAAATGCGGGGCAAAGCTTACCCGGCGCGACGACGACTCGCCGGAAACGGTACTGGAACGGTTGCGAAATTACCACAGGCAGACGGAACCGCTGAAAGATTATTATGCGAAAACCGGCAAACTCGTCACCGTGAACGGCTGCGAGGCGGTTGCCGACACAACCGCCGCCATGTTCGCGGCACTGGGGCTGCAGCCGGAATGATTTCCCTGAAAAATTCCGAGGAACTGCACCGAATGCGCGAGGCGTGCGTTATATCGGCAAGGGCGCTTAAACTTGTAGGAGAAGCCGTCGAGCCGGGAATAACCACCGCGGAACTGAACAGGATTGCCGAAAAATATATTCTGGGTTGCGGAGCCAGGCCGAATTTCAAGGATAACGGATTTCCCGCCGCGGCGTGTATATCGGTGAACGATGTTGTAATTCACGGAATACCGGGCAGGCATATCCGTCTGCGCGAGGGAGACATAGTAAGCGTTGACCTGGGCGCCGAATACAACGGTTACAACGGCGATAACGCGGCAACCTTCCCGTGCGGTTCGATAAGCGATCGCGCCGAACGGCTGATAAGCACCACGCGCGAAAGTTTATACGAGGGCATAAAAGCGGCGCGGGCGGGTTGCAGGATAGGCGATATATCGTCTGCGGTGCAAAATTATGTCGAGGCGAGAGGGTTCAGCGTGGTTCGGCAGTTCGTGGGGCACGGTGTCGGCACCGAACTTCATGAAGAGCCCGAGGTTCCGAACTGGGGAAAAGCGGGACACGGAGTGAGGCTTGTCCCCGGAATGACAATAGCCATCGAGCCTATGGTAAACGCCGGGCTGCCCGGCGTAAGGGTTGCCGGAGACGGCTGGACGGTTTCAACGAAAGACGGGTCGCTTTCGGCGCACTTCGAACATACCGTCGCCGTTACGGAGAGCGGTCCCGTAATTCTCACGACATGCGATTAGGAGGTTGTGCCGATGCCGTTGCAAAGGGGAACGATTGTTCTGTCGCTCGCGGGCCGGGATAAAGGCAATTTTCTTGTAACGGTCGGGTACGACGGGAAAAATATTCTGGTCGCCGACGGCAAAGAGCGGCCGCTTGAAAGGCCGAAACGCAAGAATCCCAGGCATACGCAGAAAACAAATACGGTTTTCCCGGAAGAATGTATTAAAACCGACAGGCAGCTTCGCATTGCCTTGCGCGATTGGAACAGGAGTCGAGAGGGGGTTCCCGAATGTCCAAAGCGGACATGATAGAAGTTGAGGGCGTTGTGGTTGAGGCTATGCCGAACGCGATGTTTCGTGTTCGCATTAAAGGGGATCATATAATTTTGGCGCATATTTCCGGCAAGCTGAGAATGAATTTTATTCGCATCCTGCCGGGCGACAGGGTAACGGTTGAGATGTCGCCTTACGATTTAACAAAAGGGCGCATCACATGGCGCACCAAATAAATTTCACGGGGGAAGAAAAATGAAAGTAAGACCTTCAGTAAAAAAAATGTGCGATAAGTGCAAGATAATCAAACGCAAAGGCAAAGTGATGGTTATTTGCGAAAATCCAAAACACAAGCAGCGTCAGGGCTGATTGAAAATTATCGAGAAGTGAGGTGCGAGTTAAATGGCACGAATAGCCGGTGTTGACCTTCCGAGAGAGAAACGGGTCGAAATAGGGCTTACCTATATCTACGGGATAGGGCTTACCACATCGAAAAAAATTCTGGCGTCTACCGGGGTTAATCCCGATACGCGTGTAAAAGACCTTACCGAAGACGAGGTATCGAAACTGCGTGAGTATATCGATAAAAATCTTCAGGTTGAGGGCGACTGCCGCCGCGCCGTAGCGTTCGATATTAAGCGGCTGATCGAAATCGGGAGTTACCGCGGCACCCGCCACCGTAAAGGTCTGCCCGTGCGGGGGCAAAGGTCGAAAACCAACGCGCGTACACGCAAAGGTCCGAGGAAGACCATAGCGAATAAGAAGAAGTAACAGGGGGATGAACCGTCAAAATGGCAACCAAGGTAAAAAAAGGAACCGTCACGCGCAGGCGCCGCGAGAAGAAGAATATCGAGCGGGGATCGGCGCATATCCAGTCAACATTTAACAACACAATCGTAACGATTACCGATGTTCAGGGGAACGCTCTTTCGTGGGCGTCGGCCGGCGAACTCGGGTTCAGGGGTTCGAGAAAGTCAACCCCGTTCGCCGCGCAGAGCGCCGCCGAGGCGGCCGCGAAAGCCGCCATGGAACACGGGCTGAAAACGGTTGAGGTTTATGTAAAGGGGCCCGGAGCCGGAAGAGAGGCCGCGATTCGCGCTCTGCAATCGGCGGGGCTTGAGGTAACGCTTATAAAAGACGTTACACCCATTCCTCATAACGGGTGCCGTCCGCCTAAAAGAAGAAGAGTATAGTCAGGGGGAATTACAGCATGGCAAGATATACCGGAGCCGTTTGCAGGCAGTGCCGCCGCGAGGGGCAGAAATTATTTTTGAAAGGCGACCGTTGCTATTCCGAAAAGTGTTCGGCGGAGCTCAGAACTTACGCGCCCGGCCAGCACGGGCAGGGCAGAAAGAAAACCTCCGAATACGGATTACAGTTGCGCGCGAAACAGAAGGCACGGCGCTTTTACGGGGTAAACGAGTCACAGTTCCATCATTATTTCGAAATTGCCGAGCGCAAACAGGGCGTTACGGGAGAAAACCTGTTAAAACTGCTTGAAAGCCGTTTGGATAATGTGGTTTACCGCGCGGGTTACGCCTCGTCGAGAGCGGAGGCGCGCCAGCTGGTGGGGCACGGCCATTTCGAGGTAAACGGGAAACGGGTAAATATACCGTCGTTCTTACTGCGCGCCGGCGATACCGTTACGGTTTGCGAAAAAAGCAGAACCGGCGAGAAGTTTAAGGCGATTGCCGAAGCCAACGGTTCGCGTCCCGTTCCCGACTGGATGGATGCAAATCGCGAAGCGTGGGAAGTTAAAGTAGTAAGCCTGCCCGATCGCGACGCTATCGACGCGCCGGTTGACGAACAGCTTATAGTCGAGTTCTATTCGAAGTAATATTACGGTTCGTTCCGTTCAAAAGCCGAATACGGTTTGATTGTAAGCGTAGAAAGGGAGCTTTTATGTTAGGAATGGAAAAACCGAAAATCGATGTGCAGGATGTATCGGCGAACAATTCTTACGCCAGGTTTGTCTTGGCGCCGCTACAGGGCGGATACGGTACGACCCTCGGCAACAGCATGCGTCGCGTACTGCTTTCGTCGTTGCCCGGGTGCGCGGTAACATCGATAAAAATCGACGGTGTTATGCACGAATTTACCGCGATCGAGGGCGTTAAGGAAGATGTTACCGAGATTGTTCTGAATATGAAGGGTTTAATCCCGAATTTGCACGGCGACGGTCCGAAGACGCTTTATATTGATGTTACCGGGCCGGGCGAGGTTACCGGGGCTTCGATAAAAAAAGATTCCGAGGTGGATATTCTCAATCCCGACCTGCATATTGCCACTCTCGAAAGCGACGGAAAACTTTCGATGGAAATAACCGTCGACAAGGGAAGGGGATATGTGTCCGCCGAAGAAAACAAAGGCAAAAACAGTATTATAGGGGTAATTCCGCTCGATTCGATTTACACGCCGGTTGTGAAAGCCAATTACACCGTAAGCAATACCCGTGTAGGGAATATGACCGATTACGACAGTCTCGCGCTCGAGGTATGGACGAACGGAACCCTTAGCGCCATGGATGCCGTATCGAAAGCGGCAAAGATTTTAACCGAACATCTCAACCTGTTTATCGATCTCTCGGCCGACGCCGCGGAAACCGAGGTTTTCGTGGAGAAGGAAACCGAGGAAGACGTGAAAGCGCTTGAAACGACGATTGAGGAACTCGATCTTTCGGTTCGCAGCTTCAACTGCTTAAAACGCGCCGATATAAATACGGTTCAGGATCTTACGCAAATGACGGTTGAGGAAATGATGAAAGTTCGCAATCTCGGAAGAAAATCGCTGGAGGAGATCGAAGCAAAGCTCGATTCTCTGGGTCTCGGCTTAAAAGAGACAGGCGAATAATCGCGAAAGGAGAAACAGTATGCCGGGGACAAGAAAGCTCGGTCGAACCACCGATCACAGGAGAGCGATGTTGCGCGGGCTGGTAACTTATCTGCTGGAAAACGGCAAGGTCGAAACCACCGTAACAAGGGCGAAGGAAGTCCGCAGTGAGACCGAAAAATATATCACATTGGCGAAAGACAACTCGCTTGCGAGTAAGCGGCGCGCCATGGCTTTTATCACAAAGGAAGCGGTTGTGAAAAAGCTTTATGACGAAATAGCGCCCTCGTATTCCGACCGTAACGGGGGTTACTGCCGGATTGTACGGACGGGCAACCGCCGCGGCGATGCCGCCGAAATGGCGATAATCGAACTGATTAAATAGCCGCGGGAGTATGACAAGGCGTGTTTGAGTAATTTCCCGCGAAAACAGGAATATCGGGTAAGACCCGCGCTCTCGGGGATCGGGAAGCGCGGGTTTTCGTAATAACGGCACGGGAAATTCTCGCGGGTAACGCGTCCGCGAACCGCCGGCGGCTATGTTCGCGCGGCTTATTTTATACTCTGTACCGAAATCAAATGATCGCGGGTACGGTTTAACGCAACCCGCGGTTTTTATATTTTTCTTTAGTGCACGGTCAACCGGCGCGCGCCCGGCAACTGTCGGCGGGCTTTCGCCATATGATGAAACGACGGAGGGAATAACCGATGTGTTTGCGAAGACTTCCGGAAAATATAACAGGAAAGCGCCGGCGGCTCTGCGAGGCGCAGTTTTTAACAAAACCATGCCGAATACGGGCAAATGCGGGTTCCGCCCGGCGCGAGGAAAACCCCGCCGCGCGGCGGGGTGTTTACGAAATTATTGCGGCAATATCGCCGGGTGCCCGCCTGACGGCTCCCGACATCATCTGCCGGCACTTTTCCCTTATATTTTACAAAAATGCTCGGAAATTAGCGAAGTATTCCCCGCGCTTTTTGTTTAACGGAAAATCAGCCGTTGCATCCGATGCCGGGTATTTATGCGGTGTTGCCTTATCTTTCCCGGCCCAGGAAAAAGATTGCGAGAGTGCCGGGGCCGGAGTGGGCGCCGATAACAAGATCGACATAGTTTATAACCGTCTTTTTGGGCTTAAAGCGTTTTTGTACTTCATCCGCGATGTGCTTTGCCTCGTCGTAACAGTCGCCGTGAATGATGTATATTATCTGCTGCTCCGGGTTCTCGATTATCTCGCCCATTCGTTTGAGCAACGATTCGATCGAATTTTTGCGCCCGCGCACCTTGCCGAATGCAACCAGCCGCCCTTCGTTATCCACATGCATAAGCGGCTTTATTTGCAGAACCGAGCCGATAAGTGCCGTCGCGCCCGAAATTCTCCCGCCGCGACGCAAATATTTAAGGTCGTCAACCGTGAAAAGGTGAACAAGGCGCAATTTGTTTTGTTCGGTCCAGTCGGCTACCTCGTCGATTGATTTGCCGCTTTCTCTCAGCATTGCGGCGTGCGTTACAAGCAGTCCTTCCCCCATCGCGGCGCACAAACTGTCGATCGTGATACACCGTCGTTCCGGATACTGCCCGCTCAAAGCGTCAAGCGTGGCTTTGACCGACTGCACCGTACCGCTTAACGCCGAACTGAAACCGATGTACAGAATATCCTCCCCGGATTCCAGTATATCCTCGAACAGACGGCGGAAATTCTCGCCGTTCGCCATGGCGGTTTTGACGATCTGCCCCTCGCGCATGTTCCCGTAAAAAGCCTTGAAATCGTCTTCGCCGATTTCGGGCGTTATCGAATGCTGTTCTCCGTTCATGGTGTACTCAAGCGGAATTACGGTAATGTCGTAACGGTCGATAATTTCACGGGTAAGATTCGCGCAACTGTCGGTAATCAGTTTGAAAGCCATCGTACTTCACTCCGTTTACATGTAATCTAATATCGTATACTATGTTATATCATAATTATTATTTTGTCAATGAGTTTTTAGAATTTAATTGAAAAAAATCGCATAATGTGTTATGCTTAAATAAATTCAGGGCGACAGTCACAAACAATAAAGGCGGTGAACAACTTTGGCGGAAACGGTACATGGCAGAAACCGCTGGGCGGATGTTTTCGCCCCGAGGGCTCTCCCGCGCTGGGAGAACCTTCCCGATTTCGATTTATATATGGATCAGGTGATAAGTCTGCTCGATAATTCGCTTTACGGCGGCAAGCCGGAATTAGACAAGTCCGACAAGCAGATTACCCACGCGATGATTAACAATTATGTAAAAATCGGCTTGCTTGATCCGCCGATAAAAAAGAAATACAACCGGGCGCACATAGCCACCCTTTTAATCATCTGCGTTTTGAAACAGGCGCTGTCGATTCAGGAAATCAAAAACTTTTTTTCGTTCGGGGTAACCGCCGAAACACTGCCGGAAATTTACAATTATTTTTGCGAAATCCGCCGCGAATCGTATATTGAAATGATGCGGCTTATCGATATACTTTGCGATGAGCGCGAGGCGCCCGACGATATTCTGCATCTATGCCTGTTCGTATCGCTTTTCGCGGTATCCGGAAGCGAAATATCGCAAAAGCTTATAGCGCTTAAAGCCGAGAGCATACGCGGCGAACAGGAAAACGGAGATAAAAGCGAGAGAAAAGACGATCGCAGGGAAGATAAAAAAGACGTCAGGAAAGCCGAAAGCGCATAAACCGTACGGTTTTGAATGTGAGGGCGGGAAAGTATGAAAGATTGGATCATTAAACATAAGAAACAATTATGCATCATTGGTAGTATCGTCCTGGTGGTGGC
>CAZRRV010000027.1:0-20272 GCA_964602735.1 uncultured Eubacteriales bacterium | reverse complement strand
TGTCTGTCTGTCTGTCTGTCTGTCTGTCTGTCTGTCTGTCTGTCTGTCTGTTAAAGTTTAGACCGACCCGCACCGTTTGTCAACCCCTTTTTTGTAAATTTTCCGAATTTTTTGAAATTTTTTTCGTCACATCGGAGGTATTATACCACGGGAGCGGCGTTTGTCAATACCGAATTTGAAAAAGTAACCAAAAACCCCGCCCGGGCGACGGAAAGATATGGCTCCGCCGCAGTCCCGCGGACGCGGGGGCCGGCGCGTACACTCCCGCGGCCGCAGAAAGGAAAAAAGTTTTTGCTTTTATAAAAAAAGCACTTGATTTTTATTTTTTTCTTTTGTATAATTGGTGGTGCAAAGTGGTTTAGAAGTTCATAAAAATGTTTTCAAGTGGGTTAAAATCCCGAAAATCGGCCGAGAGGAGGAGCGAACGATGTTTTACGGCGAATACCGCCACACAATCGACAAAAAAGGGCGCGTATTCATACCCGCCAAACTGCGCGACGAACTCGGCTCCTCTTTCATACTCTGCCGCGGGATCGACGGGAACCGCTGCCTTTGCGTTTATTCGGAAGAGGAATGGAAAAACCTCGACGGGAAGATACGCTCGTTCCCCACGGTTAAATCCGCCCGGCTGCAAAGATTTTTGTATTCCGGCTCGGCGAGAACCGAGTGCGACGCGCAGGGGCGTGTGCTTATACCGCAGAATCTGCGCGAATACGCCGAACTGGGCGACGAGGTTTACATTCTGGGAATGTCCGCCCGGCTTGAAATATGGAACAAAGAGCGTTGGGAAGCCGAATCCATGCTCGATACGCCCGAATCCATAGGCGAAATAATGGCCGGGCTCGAATAATGGCTTTCCGCCATATTCCGGTAATGCTGCGCGAATGTATCGACGCGCTGAATATCCGCCCCGACGGGGTTTATTTCGACGGCACGGCGGGCGGAGCCGGTCATTCGGTTGAAATCGCGAAAAGGCTTTCTACGGGAAGGCTTATCGCGGCGGATTGCGACCCGGACGCGGTCGCCGCCGCATCGGAGCGGCTGAACGGGCTACCCGCGACCGTCGTGAACGATAATTTCGCGAATGTTAAACGGATAGCGGAACGGTTCAACATCGCCGCCTTTGACGGCGCCATGCTCGATCTCGGCGTTTCATCGCACCAGCTCGACACCCCGGCCCGGGGATTTTCGTACTCGGACGACGCGCCGCTGGATATGCGTATGAGCCGAAGCGGGGAAACCGCGGCGGATTTTATCAACACAGCGCCGCGCGACATGATAGCGAAAGTTCTGCGCGATTACGGGGAAGAGAAATACGCTGACGCCATTGCCTCGTCGATAGTGAGGGCGCGCGCCGGCAGACCCGTGGAAACAACCGGCGAACTCGCGAACATCGTGATACGCTCCGTTCCTCCCCGGGCGAGGCGGGACGGCAACCCTGCGAGGCGCACTTTCCAGGCGGTTCGGATTTATGTAAATAACGAACTCGGAATACTGGCTCCGGCCGTCGGCGATATTTTCGATCTTCTGGCGCCAGGCGGGCGGCTCGCCGTTATCACGTTTCATTCACTGGAAGACAGAACCGTTAAAAACGCGTTCCGCGATTTCTGCACCGGCTGCGTCTGCCCGCCCGATCTCCCGGTTTGCGTTTGCGGACGGAAACCGCGCGGCAAACTTTTATTTCAAAAGCCGGTTGTCCCCTCGCGGGAGGAAACGGAAAACAACCCGAGAGCGCGCAGCGCGAAACTTCGGGTGATCGAAAAAATATAAAAATTCCCGGAGAGGAGTAAGCGAAAAAATGGATAACAGCCGTTATTACACAAGCGTGGCGTCGTATGATTACAGCCTGTTCGAATCCGACGGTTCGGCCGCGCGCGACATAAGGCGCACCGAAAGACGGGCGGAAATACGGAAAATGCCGATCAGAAAGCAGTCGCGCAAACCAAAAAAATCGCGCGTCGCGGCGACTGTTTTCGCGGTTGTTTTCCTTTTCGCGATAATCTCCGCCGAAATATATCTCCGCGCCGAAATAACCGGCGTAAAAGAGGAAACCGACGAAACGATTAAGGTTATACGGGAACTCGACAGCCGTGAAACCGGGCTCGAAATGCAGATTGAACAAAGGACAGCCTATGAAAATCTCCGCGAAAAGGCGGAGGAACTCGGTCTGCAAAAGCCGGAACGCGATCAGATTATCTATTTGGAACCCGATAAGTAAACGGAAAGATGAAAAGCGGTAACAAAGCGGAGCGGGGCATTTCAAAAAGCATGCTGAAACGGATGCTTGCGGTTCTGATTTGCCTGTGCGTCGTTCTCGGCGGAGCGACAACGGCGAGTCTGTTCTACACGATGGTTATAAAGCGCGACTTTTACCGCGCAAAAGCGGCGGAGCAGCAGCTTTACGACCGTGAAATCGCGGCGAAACGCGGCAATATTTACGACAGAAACAAAAATCTCATCGCCGCGAGCGCCTCGGTATGGACCCTTTACGCCATGCCGAAAACCCTCGCCGCAACGGAACCCGACAAAGCGAAGCGGAACGGCATCATCGGCGATATAGCCGAAAATATTTCAAAAATACTGGACGCGGACGCGGACGAAATCAAAGCGGCTTTAAGCAAAGACAGCGGATATGTCGTGCTGGCGAAAAAAATCGAACAGCAGGACGCCGACGCGATACGCGAATATATCTCCGACAGCGAATACGGTCTCAACCGCTACCTCGGCCTCGACGAAGGAAGCAAACGATTTTACGCGAACAGCAGTCTGGCATCGGTGGTGCTGGGATTCGTGGGCGACGACGGGCAGGGTCTCGGCGGAATCGAACTTCAGTATGACGACGAGCTTACCGGCACGCCCGGAAGAGTAATCGCGGCAAAACAGGCGAACGGAAACGATATGCCTTTCACCGAGGAAAAAACCGTAGAGGCGAAGCCCGGCAATTCGCTTATTCTTACCATAGATTCGTATATTCAGAGCGTGTGCGAAAAGTATCTGGAACAGGGTATAACCGAGCACAAGGTAGCGGAGCGGGCGGTAGCCGTCTGCATGAATGTGAACACCGGGGAAATCCTCGCGATGGCGGTAAAGGGCGACTACGATTTGAACGATCCTTTCGCGCTTTCGGAGGAAGACAGCGCCGTTGCGGATAAACTGACCGGCGACGAGAGAACCGCCAAAATCACGGAACTCCGCAACCGGCAGTGGAGAAACAAAGCGGTTTCGGACGTATACGATCCCGGTTCGGTCTTCAAAATCGTCACCGCCGCCGCCGCTCTCGAAGAAAACGTAACCGACGATACAAAATCTTACTTTTGTTCGGGGTCGATAACCGTTGGCGGCAGAACTTACCATTGCAGTAATCAGAGCGGCCACGGGAGACAGAATCTTACCCAGGCAATGCAGAATTCCTGCAATCCCGCTTTTATCACTTTAGGGCAGCTGCTCGGGGTCGAAAAATTCTCGAAATACTTCGAGGCATTCGGCCTTACCGAAAAAACCGGCATCGACCTGCCGGGCGAAGCGGATCCCATATATTACAAAGCAGAGGATATGGGCGTTACGCAGCTCGCGTCGGCGTCGTTCGGGCAGTCGTTCAACATAACGCCGATACAGCTTGTAACGGCGGTATCGGCGGCGGTAAACGGCGGCAAACTCGTTAAACCGTATGTGGTAAGCGAAATCGTCGACAGCGACGGCAAAACCGTATCGAAAACCTCGCCCGTCGTAAAGCGGCAGGCGGTTTCGGAAAAAACATCGGAAAAGATCCGATACCTTATGGAGAAAGATGTCGACGGCAGCAACGGAAGGGCGCCTTATGTTCAGGGCTTCCGCATCGGCGGGAAAACCGGAACATCGGAAAAACTCGCGAAAATGAACGAAACGGGTCAAAAAGGGCTTTATATCGCGTCGTTCTGCGGCGTCGCCCCGATAAACGACCCCGAAATCGCCATACTGATGCTGTTCGACGAACCGCACGGGGATTCTTATTACGGAAGCATGGTCGCGGCGCCGCCGTGCGGAAAAATACTGGAGGAAATTCTGCCGTATTTAGGGCATGACCCGGTCTCCGCCACCGCGAAAAAATAGGGAGGTGCCGTTATGAAATTAAAAACGCTTTTGAATGTCGGCGCTTTCGGCGATACGGAAATAACCGATATTACAAACGATTCGAGAAAAGTGCGGGAAGGTTACGCTTTTGTCTGCATCGAAGGCTCGGCTCATGACGGCCACCGTTACGCCGCCGACGCTCTCGAAAAGGGCGCCGCGGTGATAATCTGCCGGAAAGATCTCGGCCTCGACAGGCAGATTATCGTAGCCGACACCCGGGCGGCCTACGCCGAAATGTGCGCCGCGCGTTTCGGGCGCCCCGCCGACAGGCTCCGCCTTATCGGCATTACCGGCACAAACGGGAAAACAACCGTCGCGTATATGCTGAAAGCGATTCTGGAGGCGGCGGGGCATAAAGTCGGTCTTGTGGGAACAATCAAAAACATGATAGGCGACCGCGAGATTCCCGCCAAGAACACCACCCCCGACCCTTACGAGTTAAACGGCCTTTTCGCGCAAATGGTCGAATCGGGGTGCGATACGGCGGTTATGGAGGTTTCGTCGCACGCGCTCGATCAGAAAAGGGTTTACGGTCTACGCTTCGCGATGGCGCTTTTTACGAATTTAACGCAGGATCACCTCGATTACCATAAAACCATGCAAAATTATATGGAGGCGAAAAAAAGCCTGTTTAAGGCGGCCGATCTCGCCGTTATGAATTATGACGATCCGTGGTATCCGCAATTAAGCGAGGGTCTTAAATGCCCGGTCGTAACCTATTCCCTGAGCGACGACAACGCCGATTATTCCGCCAAAAGCGTCGATTTATCGCTTAAAGGAGCGGTCTTCGATTTTGTCGGCTACTCGCTTATCGGCAGGGTGCGGCTGAAGATGCCGGGAAAATTTTCGGTTTACAACGCGATGTGCGCGGCCGCGGCGGCGGTAAAGGCGGGGATCGGGATCAATACAATCTGCAGTGCGCTGTCGGATATGCCGGGAGTTCCGGGCAGGGCGGAAACGGTTCCCACCGGGCGCGATTTCAGCGTGGTTATTGATTACGCCCATACCCCCGACGGACTCGAGAAAATTCTGACGGCGCTCAAAGAATGCCGGCCTGCAAAACTTACGGTGCTCTTCGGGTGCGGAGGGGATCGGGATAAAACAAAGCGCCCGATTATGGCCAAAGTGTGCGCGGCTCTCGCGGATTTCCTGATAATAACGAGCGACAATCCGCGCGGCGAGGATCCGCAGGCGATTATCGATGATATAACGGCCGGACTTAAAGATACGAAAACGGCGTATGTAACCGTTCCCGATCGAACCGACGCCATAAATTACGCCGTATCGCACGCCGTTCCCGGCGAGATCGTGCTTCTGGCCGGAAAAGGACACGAAAATTACCAGATATTCTCAGACCGAACAATCGCTTTTGACGAGAGGGAGAAAGTGCGCCTGGCGCTGGAAAAACTCCCCGCGCGGGTTTAACCGAAAAAAGAATGCGGAAATCGGGAAAGGTGACTGCCGAATGAATTATATTACTGTTTCGTTTGCCGCGATAGCCGGTTTCCTGTTTACTTTTCTGCTTGGGTTCCCCATGATCCCGTTCCTGAAGAAGCTTAAATTCGGGCAGACGATACTGAACATCGGACCGTCATGGCATAAATCGAAAGAGGGCACCCCCACAATGGGGGGGATAATCTTCGCGATCCCCATTCTGCTGCTTTCGTTCGCGGTGTTCGGAATCGACGCTCTCGCCGGCGGCAGGCTCGCCGGGGAAATGCGCTTCGGTATGCCCGCCACGGCTTATTTCGCCGCGGTGGGACTTGCGCTGTGCATGGGACTTATCGGATTTCTGGACGATTACATAAAAGTGGTAAAAAAGAGGAACCTGGGGCTTACCGTTATACAAAAATCGGTGCTGCAGTTGCTGACCTCGGCGGTTTATCTGTTTACGCTGCGCCTCGGGGGGCTTGATTCCACCTGGCTGCCGTGGATTGGCAATGTTGATGTTCTGCACGGCTGGGGTTTGATTTTCTGGCCGATCGCGCTTGTTTTCATCTACGGATTCGTAAACGCCGTTAATTTAACCGACGGTATCGACGGCCTCGGGGCCTCGGTGAGCGCCGTCGTGTTTTTCGTTTTCGCTCTCGTGTCGGCGCTTTCGGGCAGGTTCGGCAACGAACTGCTGGCGGCGGCAGCCTCCGGGTCCTGCCTCGGTTTTCTTATCTGGAACATGCACCCCGCCAAAGTTTTCATGGGCGACACCGGGTCGCTGTTTTTGGGCGGGCTGACGGTCGGCGTGGCGTTCGGCACCGGGAAACCCGTTCTGCTGCTGTTCGCGGGCGTAATTTACATTATCGAGGCGTTCTCGGTCATCCTGCAGGTTTTGTATTACAAAAAAACAAAAAAACGCCTGTTTAAGATGAGCCCGATCCACCACCACTTCGAACTTTGCGGGTGGAGCGAGAACAAAATCGTAGCCGTATTCTCGGCGGTCACGCTGCTCGGAGGGCTGGCGGCAATGCTGCTGTTCGTGTTTTGCTGAAACGGCCCGCATAATTCGTTATCCGTTTGTGAAAGGAGGGTGTGAGCATTGGCGGCAAGTCAGACCAGACGGCGGAAAGAGAAAAAAAAATTTTCGCTTGGCCAGGCCGGAAAAATCGACATTACTTTTCTGTCGCTTGTACTGATCCTGCTGGTCGTAGGGCTTATTATGCTGTTTTCCGCCAGTTACGCTTACGCCCGCTCGCGGTACGGCAACAGTTACAGATTTGTGTTAAGGCAGGGCATACTCGCCGTGCTCGGCGTGGGGCTGATGCTGGGTATTTCAAAGTTAAACTGCCGCGTATTAAAAAAATTCGCGTGGCTGATTTATGTTCTGTCGCTCGGCCTGCTCGCTTTTCTGCTGATTTCGGAGCCTATGATGCCCGGCACCGATGTCAAACGCTGGATGGTTATAGGTTCCGTGAGTTTCCAGCCTTCGGAACTGGCAAAATTCGCGCTGATACTCTTCCTCGCGGCATATATCTCGTCTCATTCCTCGCAGATGAAATCACCCGTGCGGGGGGTGGTTATTCCCGCCGTGCTGATAGCCGTTCCAACCCTGCTTGTGTTTAAGGAGCCGCACCTTTCCGCGACGATTATTCTGGTGGCGATCGGTCTGGTTATGCTGCTCGTGGGCGGAATAAGGCTTATATATATTATAGCCGGCGGGGGAATCCTTGCCGCGGGAGCGGTTATTGTAATGGCGAGCGGCAAAATCGGCTATGTGGCGGACAAGCTGGAATCGTGGCTTGATCCGTGGGCCACTCCGCTCGGCGGTGGCTACCAGACGATTCAGTCGCTGCTCGCCGTCGGTTCGGGAGGACTGTTCGGCCGCGGTATAGGACAGTCGAGGCAGAAATTCTGGGTACCCGAGCCTCACAACGATTTTATATTCTCGATTGTATGCGAAGAGCTGGGGCTGATAGGCGCTCTCGCCATAGTTCTGCTGTTCTGCCTGTTGGTGTGGCGCGGTATACGCATAGCGATGCACGCGCAGGACAAATTTTCCGGCCTGCTTGCCCTGGGGCTTACTTTTCAGGTCGGTCTTCAGGCGGCGCTTAACATACTGGTTGTGACGAATTTTGTTCCGAACACCGGCATCAGTCTGCCGTTTTTCAGCTACGGCGGAACCTCGCTGCTGTTGCTGCTCGCGGAAATGGGGATCGTTCTGTCGGTATCGCGGGGGGCGGACCAGGCCGATAAAGCCCGGCGGACCGACGCGCGGGAGGGCGGCGAAAACGGCGGAGAACGCCGAGGTGAGCCGCAGCGCAACCCGGCGCCGAAACATTACGCCGAAAACAAACCCCCGTACAGGGGCAAACGCGGGGTGGACAGCGCATGAGAATCCTTTTCGCCGGCGGAGGCACCGCCGGGCATATCAACCCCGCTCTCGCCGTAGCGGATTATATGAAAGAACGGCAGCCCGACATAAAAATTTTCTATATAGGAACCGAACGCGGGCTCGAAAGCAGGCTGGTTAAAGAAGCCGGCTATCCGTTTTATACGGTCGACATACGCGGATTCCAGCGAAAAACGACATTGAAAAACATCGGCGAGAATGTTAAAAACATATACCGGGTGTTTCGCGCCACCTCCGACGCCGAAAAAATACTGGCGGAAACCGAGCCCGATATTGTTGTGGGAACCGGCGGCTATGTGAGCGGCCCCGTGGTTCACGCGGCGGTAAAAGCGGGAATTAAAACCGCAATTCACGAACAGAATGCTTTCCCCGGCGTTACGACGAAACTGCTTGCCCCGAATGTCGACGCGGTAATGCTGGCGATGCCCGACGCCAAGCGGTACATAAAGCCGAAAAACGCGCCCGTTATTACCGGGAATCCCGTGCGGCCGTCGCTTTTCAGGTACACAAAAGCCGAAGCCAGAAAAATTCTCGGTCTCGATTCCCGGCCGGCGGTGCTTTCGTTCGGCGGCAGTCTCGGCGCCCGCCCGATAAACGAGGCCGTCTGCGGGCTGCTTAAATGGGGGCTTAAGTCGGGGGATTTTCACTTCTTCCACGCGACCGGGAAAAGCGGTTACGAGCCCATGCTGGATATGCTTAAGGAAAGCAATGTTGATATAAACAGCCCCCTGCTGCATCTTACGCGGTATATCGACAATATGGATCTGCTGCTGCCGGCGGCGGATCTGGTAATCTGCCGCGCCGGCGCCATAACATTAAGCGAACTGACGTGCTGCGGAAAGGCATCGATACTTATCCCCTCCCCTTATGTTGCCGAGAACCACCAGTACCGCAACGCGCTCACACTGTCGCAGCGGGGAGCGGCGGTACTGCTTGAGGAGAAGGATCTGAGCGGCGACGCGCTTGCCGAAAAGGCGTCGGCGATTTTGACCGACGGTGACAGGCGATCGGATATGGAAAACAGGGCGAAATCTCTCTCGATTAGCGACGCCAACCGGCGGATAGCCGATGTGATTTATTCCCTTTGCGACAACGGAAAAAAACGGGGTGACGGAAAATGACGGCGAACGACAGAAACATAAAACGGGCGCGGCGCAGGAAAAGGAAACGCCGTTTAAGGAAAGGCTTTATTGCTTTCCTTATTATTGTTCCCGTTGCGGTCGTCGCGATACTTTCGGTTACCGTGTTTTTCCCCGTAAAATCCGTCGAGGTGAGCGGAAAAAGCATATACCGGGACGAACAGATAATCTCAAAGCTCGGCATAAAAAGCGGCGATAAATTCATTCCGACGCTGTTTAACGGAAGCAAGGGCAGACTGCTGAAGAGTTTTCCCTACATCGAGAGCGTATCCTACGGATATTCGCTTTCCGGCAAACTAACCCTGAAAATAAAAAGCCGGGCCGCGGCGATACAATTCAGAACGGGAGACGAATACGCGGTTGCCGCCGGCGATACGACGGTGCTTGAAATCGTGTCGCACCCGAAGGAAAATCTTCCCGTCTACAATATAAAAAACATAAAATGCGAGCCGCAAAATAAAGTTAAATTCGAGCTCGAGTCGCAAAAAGGAGCATTCAACGAACTGCGTGAGGCAGCCGAAGAATACAAAATCCCCGTAAAAGAGGCGGATTTCAACACGCTGAACGGCTGCGAATTTACGACAGCGGACGGCATAACGGTACGTCTCGGCGAACCGGGAACCTACGGGGCGAAAATGCGTATGGCGGCGAAAATACTGAAAGACATACCGGACGAAGAGTCGGGAACCATCGATTTTTCGGCATGGACGCCAGAAAACAAAAAAGCGAGTTACATGGTGAAAAACGACACCGCGTAAATTTGCAACAAAAAAAGCAAAATCGTATAAAAAATATTGAAATTTCACTTATTTCGTGCTAAACTGTTTCTGTAAGTGAAAATATAAATCAAAATCGGCTCGGATATAATTTTGGAGGGATTGTTTTATGGCGTTTGACGAAAGTACTCAGGCCAATGTGGTTACAATTAAGGTAATAGGAGTAGGCGGCGGCGGCGGCAACGCGGTCAACCGCATGATTGAAGCCGGGGTTCGCGGATCGGAATTTGTGGCGATAAACACCGACAAAGCCGCGCTTTTGAAATCGCAGGCCGGCGAAAAAATCCAAATCGGTGAAAAACTTACCAAAGGGCAGGGAGCCGGAGCAAGCCCGGAGAGGGGGCAGAAAGCCGCCGAGGAATCGAAAGAGGAGATTTCCGCCGCTCTCCGCGGGACCGATATGGTATTCGTAACGGCCGGAATGGGCGGAGGAACCGGAACGGGAGCCGCCCCGATTGTGGCGCAGATAGCCAAAGAAATGGGGATTCTGACCGTAGGCATAGTCACAAAGCCTTTCGCGTTTGAGGGCAAGCGCAGAATGGATCAGGCGGAAGTCGGAATTGCCGCGTTGCGCGAACATGTCGACAGCCTGGTGGTTATCCCGAACGAAAGGCTGAAACTTGTCTCCGAACAGAAGATAACGCTTATAAACGCCTTTCAGATTGCCGATGATGTTCTGCGCAAGGGCGTTCAAAGCATCGCCGAACTTATCAACACCACGGCGGTGATAAACCTCGATTTCGCGGATGTTACCTCGATAATGAAAGACGCCGGTTACGCGCATATGGGCGTGGGCTCCGCGAGCGGCCGCGACAAAGCAGAAACCGCTGCGAACGAGGCTATCCACAGCCCGCTTATCGAAACCTCAATGGACAACGCCTCGGGTGTTATCATCAGTATTACCGCGTCACCCGATATCGGTCTGGAAGAGGCGGAACTTGCCTCGTCGATTATCGCCGAAAGAGCCAATCAGGAAGCGAACATCATCTGGGGCGTTCAGTTCGACGATACGATGGACGACGAAATCCGCATTACGGTTATCGCCACCGGCCTGGGGAAAGATAAAGAAAAGACCGAAAACGCCGAGCTGAATGAAATTTTAGACATTAACAAGCCGTCGGAAGATGATGACGACGACGTGGATATTCTGGGAATTTTCAACCGGAACTGACAGCGGTTCCGGTGCTTACGGGGCATCCGCTGTCCGGCGGGTGCCCGTTATTTTGTCTTTTCCAACGCGCGTAGCGGGCGGGTCGGGAAGCGCATTCGCCGACGGTTTACGGGAAGATTTACGGTCCGGGCGCGGGAGCGCTGCTTTCGGCGGTTTACGGTACGCCCGTGCGCCGCGGCGGATCGTGACCGCGCCGGTTTAAGAGAAAAATTCGCCCGTCCCCGTGCAGACCTGACGGCGGTTTTTTCTCCCCCGCCGGGGCAGACGGAAATTTTAGCCGACATTCCAACCGCGCGGGCAAAACCGCGGCCGGCGGCGGATTGACAATAACATTCCGAGCCGTGCCGCGTCTTACGGGCGGCGGAGCCGCAGCGCGAACCGGCGCCGGTTCGCGAAAGTATTGAAGCAAAGCGTTTTTCGGCGGTTTGACCGATACTTTAAGAAAACAACGCGTTATACGGGCATGCCCGGGGAACAGACACACCCCGTATTTCTTTCCCGGCAGATGACCGCCTTAAGCCGGTCGGCAGATTTATCCCGTTCGCGCGGACGGAGCGGAGATGCGAAAGATTTTAACGGGCGCCGATTCTCCGCGGGCGGATAATTGTAAACTTTTTAATTGGATATTGTGATTGGCGCCGATTGATAGTATAATAATAGCCGGACTGATATTCTCTCGGAGGGAAGCAATGTTTGCCAGAGACATAGGTATAGATTTGGGAACCGCGAACACAAGGATATGCATACGCGGAAAGAATACGATCATACGCGAACCGAGCGTTGTGGCATATGATGTAAGGAGCGACGAAGTCCGCGCAGTCGGCAACGCCGCGAAAGAAATGATAGGAAGAACTCCGGGTTCGATAGTAGCGGTGCGGCCGTTGAAACACGGGGTTATCGCCGATTACGACGTTACCGCCGCGATGCTGAAAAAATTCATCAAAGATTCAATGCGCGGAAATCTGTTCTCGCGAGCGAGAGTGCTGATCGCCGTTCCCGCCGGCGTGACGGAAGTTGAGGTGCGCGCGGTGTTCGGCGCGGCGAAACAGGCCGGCGCAACGGAGGTTGACCTGATAGAAGAGCCGATGGCGGCGGCGATAGGCGCCGGTCTGCCGATAAACGAAGCCGCGGGAAATATGGTTGTAAACATAGGCGGCGGAACGACGGAAATCGCCGTTGTATCGCTCGGGGATATTGTCACCGCACAGTCGATCCGCGTGGCCGGGGATAATTTCGACGAATCGATTATGAATTACATACGGAAAAAGCATAATCTTTTAATCGGGGAACGGACGGCGGAAGATGTTAAAATACAGATAGGTTCCGCGCTCCCCTATGTTGACGAGGGAGAAATGGAAATAAAAGGGCGCGACGCGGTAGACGGTCTGCCCAAAAACGTTACCGTAACTTCGGAGGATGTACGCGAGGCGATAGAGGGCGATGTAAAACAGATTGTAGACGCGGCGCGGCTTGTACTTGAAAAAACGCCCCCCGAACTTTCGGCCGATATTATCGACAAAGGCATGACCCTGACGGGCGGAGGCGCGCTTTTAAGAGGGATCGACGAACTGCTGGCCTCCGAAACCGGCATGCCGATAACGGTGGCGGAAAATCCGACCGACTGCGTGATAACCGGCATCGCCGTCCGCCTCGAATCGATACGCACATTCGACACCTACATAGTTAAACGCGGAAAAAAATTCAGGTAACGGAGTATTTCCAATGCGGTTTTTTTTGCGAAGCAAACAGTTCAAAATTATTGTTTCGGTTATTGCCGCGGTTCTGGTAATCGCCGTCGCGGTCGCCGTTATAGGCGGTGTGGCCTCTCCCCTTTCAAGCGTGATCGGGGCGGTGTTCACGCCGGTGCAGTCGGCGTTTAACAAAGTTACGGGGACGGTGAAAAACTTTTTCACGGCCGTTGCCGGCAATGAACGCCTTATGGAGGAAAACGAGCGACTCCAGGGGGAAATCGACCGTTTGACAAGCGACTCCGTAAAAAACGAAAACGCCGCCCGCGAAAATGAATTTTACAAAAACTATCTCGATATAAAAGACGCGCACCCGGATTTTGAATTTCAGCCCGCGTCGATAATCGCGCAGGACAGAAACGATCTTTACCGCAGTTTTGTTATAAACAAGGGCTCGCTCGATTCGGTGGCGCGGTTCGACCCGGTAATCAACGATTCGGGTCTTATCGGTTATGTTACCGAGGTGGCGCTTTCATATTCGAAAGTCACCACCGTTTTAAGCGCCGATATCCGCGTAGGGGCGAAAGACAACCGCACCGGCGACATAGGAGTGATAGAGGGCGGTCTCGAACTCGCGAAAGACGGGCTGACGAAAATGGTAAATCTTCCGCGCTCGTCGTCGATAACCGTGGGAGATTATATCGTTACAAGCGGAGGTGGGATTTTTCCCGCCGGTTTGATAGTGGGTACGATCGAATCGATAGAACCGCAGCAGACCGATATTTCGGTTTACGCCGCGGTGAAGCCCGCAGTACAACTCGATTCCATAAGCGATGTAATGATTATTACAAGCTTTACCGGCCAGGGAGCCGAAACATTCGCGCCGGGGGACAAAGAATGACGCCCCGCGTTATACGGCGGTACAGCTATCTTTCCGTCGGTTTAATCGCTTTCGGGCTTCTTCTGTTGCAGTACGGGAACATCCTGCCCGCGGTTTACGGCGGCTATCCCATGCTTTTGCTGCCGCTGGTTCTTTTTTCGGGTTTCCATTTCGGAATAGTGCCCGGCGCGGTAATCGGCGCGGTAATCGGCGCGGCCGCGGATATTTTCGCGGGGTCCTCCCCTACTTTCAACGCCGTCGTGTTTTGCCTGTTCGGTTGCGTTTCGGGCTTTCTGATGACATATTTTTTTAACCGCAACCGCCGATCGGTATCTCTGATAACCGTGATTTTCTGCGTTCTGTATTTTTTCGTCAAATGGATCGTGTTCTACTTTACAAACAATTCACCCGTTGAATATTTCGTTAAAATCGGTCTGCCGTCGGCGCTTTACACCGTTGTACTGTGCATACCGCTTTATCTGCTCATTTCACTGATAATTTCCTCCACCGAAAGAATCGAAAGAAGGTAGCGTATTGAACCCGAAATCAAAAATCGGCAAACGGGTAAGGCTGCTGCTTATTCTGATGATATTTGTAATGACGCTGTACCTTGCGAAGTTGGTCGATTTGCAGATCATTCACGCCGACAAGTATTCCGCCCAGGGCGAGGGAGACTATTCCCGCCGGGTGGTAATAAAGGCCGCGCGCGGCGAAATTCTCGATCGGTACGGCCGGCCCATAGCGATAAACCGGACAGGTTACAATGTGGTTTTCAACAAAGCGTACATGAAAGACAACCGGATAAACGAAAACATCGTTCAACTGATCAACAGCTTCACCGCCGCGGGGGTAGACTGGAACGACGATATGCCCCTTGCCCCCGGCGACAATCCGCGTTTTTCCGACGACGAAGACGCCGTCGCGAAAATGAAGAAACAGCTTAAACTCAACCATTACGCCACGGCCCGCGACTGTTATGACACCATGGTATCGCGCTACGGTCTTCAGGAACTGAACGGGGATATGCGCCGGCTGGTAATGGGCGTCCGCTACACCATGGAATCACTCGATTTTTCCGTTTCCAATCCTTTTACTTTCGCCGAGGATATACCGTCGGATCTTATGTTGCGGATCAACGAGGCATCGGTAAACCTGCTTTCGGGGATCGAGGTGCGTGTGGTGCCCGTGCGGGTATATCCCGAGGGGACGCTTGCTCCGCATCTTATCGGCTCGGTTGTGAAAATGACCGCCGAGGACTGGGAGGAGAAAAAAGCCAAGGGCTATTCTTATGACGATAAAATAGGCAAAGGCGGAATAGAGGAGGCGTATGAGGAATACCTGCACGGCGTCGACGGAGAGACTCTTTATCAGTTCGACAGAAACGGCAATCTTATAAACTCCGAGGTGACGAAAGAGCCGGTACAGGGGAACACCGTTATTTTGACTATCGACTCCGGGCTGCAGCGGCTGACCCAAACCGCCCTTGAGACCACATTCAAAAAATTCAACGGCGAAGGCTCGCAGATTACGGGAGCCAGCGCGGTTGTAATGAATGTAAATAACGGGCAGGTTCTTACCGCGGCGAATTATCCGAGTTACGATTTGAACACCTATTCGCGGGATATAGCGGCGTTGACCGCCGATACCGCGGGCACCCCTCTTATGAACCGCGCGTTCTGCGGCGCCTACCAGCCGGGGTCGACATTCAAACCCGCCACAGCCATTGCGGCTCTTACAAACAACGCCATCGGAGTAAACGACATTATAAGATGCACCGGGGTATACCGCTACTTCGAGGATTATCCCCACAAGTGCCATGCCGTTCACGGAAACGTAAATATGGTTAAGGCGATCTCGCGCTCATGCAATTATTACTTTTACGAGGTGGGCCGGCGAACCGGCATCGGGAAATTAAACGAAACCTGCAAAAAACTCGGGCTCGGTGAAAAAACGGGAGTGGAGGTTGACGAAAAAGCCGGCATACTCGCGGGGCCCGAATACACGAAATCCATCAACGAGCCGTGGTACGAAGGCAATACGATTCAGGCGGCCATAGGGCAGTCGTACAATATGTTTACGCCCCTGCAGCTCGCGAATTATACCGCCACGGTCGCAAACGGCGGGACACGGTACAAAGCGACAATCATAAAGCGGGTAACCGATTATACCCTTACCGACGATGTGATCGACTGCAGCCCGAAAGTGGAAGTAAACACCGGGTTTTCCGCCGACATTATCAAGGTTGTTAAAGAGGGGATGCTCTCCGTTACCGAAGAGGGTACGGCGCGGGCGTATTTTTCAAATTATCCGATAAGGGTCGGTGGCAAAACGGGTACGGCGCAGAACCAGGGGCCGGATCATTCTCTGTTTATCGCGTTCGCGCCTTTTGAAAATTCGGAAATCGCTCTCGCGGTGATCTTTGAACACGGAGAAAGCAGCCAGACTACCGGAACCGTTGCAAAGCAGATACTGGATCATTACTTTTACCATTCTTTTGAAAGCAGTTCGCCCGAACCGGCAGACACCCTTTTGCCGTGACGGAAACCATTTTGTTTCGAGGAGACGGCCGCCCGTGAACGAAAAAAAGAAATCCGCGATTCGGAAAATCACCCTGAACACCCGCACCTTCAACGGTGAAATTATCGAACCGACATATATAAACTTTTTTTACGGCAAAAACGGCACCGGCAAATCGACGGTCGCGCAGGCCTTAAAAAGCGGCACCGGCGTGGAATGGGCGGACGGACACACAGCCGCCGATTATGACGTACTGTTGTTCGACAGTGATTTTACAAGACGTAATTTTGAAACATACGGGAACTTAAAGGGCGTATTTACCTTAAGCGAACCGAACATAAAAATACAGAGGGAAATTGAGGAAAAGGCCGCCGAAAAAGCAAAACTCGACGGTCTCGCCGGCGAATACGCCGAACGGGCGGGCCGCGCGCGCGCGGAGGAAACGGCGGAAAGGGAACGCCTGCTTAATATATGCTGGGAAAAGGCGAGAGAAATCCGCCAAATGTTCCCCGAAGCGATGAAGGGAAAAAATACCAAAAAAAATTTCGCGCTCGCCGTTCTCGATGTTAAAACCCCCGCCGAACAGAATCTCGGAGAGCTCGGGGAACTTTACCGCGCGGCTTACGATCAAAACTCGCGCGAATATCCGTTGTTTTCAAAAGTGACAACTGCCGCGACCTACGGGAACCTGCCCGGGAGCAGGCTGTTGAACGAGGTTCTTGCAAGCAGCGGGGAAACCCCTCTCGCGGGCTTTATCGAGGCTCTGGGCGCGACCGACTGGGTTCGCCGCGGGCACCAGTGCTACTCGAACGCGGCGTCGGGCAGATGCCCCTACTGCAGCCGGGAGCTGCCGAAAGGGTTCGAGTCGGAACTCGCCGCCTGTTTCGATGAAAAATACAGGCAAAACCTTAACGAAATAAAGCGCTTTGAAACGGTTTACGCGCGGGAAACCCAGGCGGCGTTAAACACGCTGAAATCGAATCTGAACGACACCATGCCGTCGCTAGATCCGGCGGAGTACCGGGCAGAGCTGTCGCTGCTTGAAGAGAAAATCAAAATCAACAGGCAGCGGATTGCCGAGAAAACGGATCACGCGGCGAAAAAAATTTCCCTTGAGGATACCGATTCCGCGCTGATTGAAATCGGACGGACAATCGACGCGATAAACGCTAAAATCAGGGCAAACAACGAGGTGGTGAAAGACCGCGCGGCGAAAAGAAAAGAATGCTCGCGCGCCGTATGGTCTCATATCGCGTATATGCTGCGTAACGAAACGGCGCACTATACCGAAACGGCGGAAAAACTCCGCGAAACTGCCGCCGAGCTGACCGCGAAAACGGCAAAAACGCGGGCGGAATCCTCGGCGGTTTCCTCCGAAATCGCGGAGCTCGAAAAGCATACGGTGAACACAAAAACCGCCGTCGATAACATAAATTCCGCGATTAAACGCGCCGGCTTCCAGGGATTTTCCCTTCGTGAAAAACCGGGCTGCGAAAATGTTTACGAGGTTATACGAAACAACGGCGCGGTTGCGGAGGATCTGAGCGAGGGAGAAAGAAATTTCATATCTTTTCTCTATTTCCGGGCGACGGTTAAAGGCAGCGCCGGCGCCGGCGGGGCAAAAGATAAAATAGTCGTAATCGACGATCCCGTCGAGGGAATGGATCGGGATACCATGTCGGCGGTAAGCTCGGCTGTGCGCGAAATGATCGGAATTTGCGGCAACAGCGCGAATCCTCCCGAATCAAAAAAATCGGACAGCTATATAAAGCAGATCTTTATTTTTACACACAACCGTGTTTTTTTCAGGGAAATAACGGATCGTTCGGAGAACGGATACGGTTTTGTATCGTTTTATGTTATCAGAAAAGAGAACAATGTTTCTGCCGTCGGAGCGCCTAAAACGCGCAAAAATCCCGAAAATCCCTCCGAAACCGAAAACTTCAACCCGGTTCAAGACGGCTACACCGCTTTGTGGAGCGAACTTAAAGAGGTAAACTCGCCGGCGGCAATGATAAATGTTATGAGGAACATCATCGAATACTATTTTATACGGATTTGCGGCTACGACGGGGAAAGTCTGCGCGACGCCGTACGCGACGGCTGCGCTGCCTCCGAATCAACCGGCACGGCACAAAGCAGTACGATTTTGAAAGCAGCCGAGGAAATGCTCGCGGATATCGGCTCGCCCGACGGCGCGGTACTGCCGGAAATCGGCTACAATGAAATGCCGGAGTACAGAGAAGCTTTCAAAAAAATCTTTTACTGTATGCGGCAGGAGCGCCACTATAACGCCATGATGGCGAAAAGCTGACGCCGTCAATACCCCGCGGCGCGCCTGAACATTACGGCGACTTTCGAACGGCACGCCGCGTACCGCCCGTAACGAGAAATCCGGTTCGCATTACCCGCTCGCGCGAGATATTGACGGAACCGCAGAGGAAGTGATGCCAATGTGCGAATCCGGCATTGCCGAAAAGAGACCGCCCGGCCGCCCGACGCGGTTTTTTTACGGAATGTTTTCGGTTATATTTCTTCTTTTAACGGGATTATCGCTTTCGGTGTCGATGTTTTCCGGCGGAAACGGCGTTGCTCACACGATTGCAACCGTTCTTTGCACGGCGGCGGCTTTAGCCGGTTTTGCAGTGTTCTACCGTATGTTGCGGCTTTGCGAATTTACGAACCGCACCCTCGCGATATTCACGGTGTGCGCCTTCGTTCTGCTTTTTACGGGCGGAACGGTGCTGGCGTATTTTCTGCGGTTTGAACCCGCGTGGGATTTGGAGGCCATATACAGGGGAGCGGAGCAATGGGTCTTGACAGGTGATTTTACCGGCTACTCGTCAAAGCACTGCCATGCCGATTATTTTTACATTTTCCCCAACAATTTCGGCGCCATGTTCCTCCTCTACCTGTGGTTCCGGCTTTTTTACCTTTTCGGCGCGGAGAATTTCTATTTTGCCGCCGTACTGCTGAATATGCTGCTTGTGAGCCTTACAATGGTTGTTTCGTCACGGATTGCGGGGAGGCTGTTCGGGAAACGCGGCGCGGTGCTTCTGCTCTGCCTGTTCCTGTTCTCGCCATTCTGGTTCTGCGGCGCCGTCTTCTACACCGATACCCTTTCGATGTTCTTTCCCGTCGCGTCCGCGGCGCTTTTTATCGAGGCGAAAGGCCGAAAACCCGGTATGTCCGCTGCGCTGTGCACGGCGGGAGCGATATTGCTCGCGGTCGGCGGCGCCGTTAAAGCTACCGTTCTGATACTCTTACCGGCGGGAATAATCACGCTTGCGCTCCGGCGAGATTGGAGGAGACTCGCCGCTTTTACACTGATTTGCACCGTATCGATCATAAGCGTAAACTTTATTGTAGGAACGATCCGCGGCCGGCACCTCGACCCGCGGAAAATCGAAGAAGAGCGAATGCCGGTAACCTACTGGCTGGCTCTCGGCTGCACCGGGAACGGAGAATACAGCAACGAAATATTTTCATCGGCGAGATCCGCGGGCAGCTCAGACGAACGCCGCGCCGCCATGAAAGAACAGATCGTAAACTCGGTAAAAGAAGCGGGCGCCGGAGGTACGGCGCGTCTGTTCCTGAAAAAAGCCGGCGGGGCGTTTCCCGACGGCACATACGCTTTTTCCGATTTTTTAGACGACAGTCCGGCGTCGCCGTCGGCACTGCACAAATTCCTGTTGCCCGGCGGGAAGGGCTATCCAGTATACTCCGCGATCGCGAACAGCATATTTTTCGCGGTGATGTTGCTTTCGCTTTTTTCGGTACGGCGACAGATCGAAAATCAGCGGGTGTTCGTTTTTCAGCTTTGCATTTCGGGCATAATCCTGTTTTTTACCGTATGGGAAAGCAACGGCGGCCGTTCTTCGGTGAATTTCATTCCTTTTTTCATGATTTGCGCCGCCGGAGGGCTGGAAAATATTACCGGGATGAAATTTTTCGCTCCGAATAACCTCCGCGACACGCGGCACTCCACAACGGCGGTCGTGTGATATCGTCAGGCGGTCATTACCCCGGCATTAACCGATACTCGGCAAAACAAAAATCCGTTTCGGGCTTTTAAGCCTAAAACGGATTTACCGTATATACCCTGAAAACCGAACAGAGGGTGGAAAGGAAGAGGGATAAAGAAGGT
>CAZRRV010000026.1:0-22335 GCA_964602735.1 uncultured Eubacteriales bacterium | reverse complement strand
GCCGCGGAATCCGTGAGAGCTGTCGGCTCCGTTGCCGGTTCCGACCGTTATTGCCGCAGAATCGAATAGCCCGATTCCACCCGGCTTGGCGGGCGGTCTCCCCCGCCCTTTCGAATCCTCGAAAGCTGTTCGTTCCGCCGGCCCGGAACATTTATGAGCCGTTCGCGACTGCCGTTTTTCGAAATTTTCGGATACCGTAACCCCCGCGGCCTACCGGCAATCCGCAGTGACGGAATCGCCGGATGAATCGGCGCACCGAATCCGTGACAAAACAGTCCGAAAACGATGTTAAGCGAGGAGAAAAAGATTATGCAGGTATTCCCTGAAACAGCAGATATACAGACGGAAAAATCGCATACCGCGCTTCATAAACCGGCGGAACAGATTAAAGCTGCGGAGGTTTGTGAGTACGCAAACCGTATTCTGCTTGATCTGACGAAAATCCTGCGGGAAACCGATGAAACAAAAGTAACGGCGCTGAAAGAAGATATTCGCGCGGCAAGGCGGATTTTCGTGTCGGGAGCGGGACGCTCTCTTCTGATGATGAAAGCTTTCGCGATGCGACTGATGCACCTGGGATTTACAGTTTTCGCGGTAGGCGAGGTTGTAACGCCGGCTATCCGGGAAGGCGATTTGCTGCTGATAGGAAGCGCATCCGGCGAAACGGCCACGCTTCGGGTTGTGGCACGGAAAGCCAAAGAGGCGGGCGCAAAGCTTGGTGTTCTGACAATTTTTGAGGATTCCGCTCTGGCACGTGCCGCGGACACGGTTGTCAAAATTCCCGCCGTTACAAATCAGGTGACCGGCGGCGGAGCATCCCGGCAGCCGGGCGGGAGCTCTTTTGAGCAAAGTCTGCTGATCCTGCTTGACGCTCTTACCGCACGGCTCGCCGATGAACTGTCGCTTCGGGTGACGGAACCGTTGCAGAATCACGCAAATCTCGAGTAGGGTCGGAAATAAAAGGCACGGAAATATAATGCCGGCTTTTTATTTTTTGCCGCCGGCATCGTCCCCCTGCGGCAAACAGGGTTTCTGCCCGTTGCCGTTCCGAACCTACCGATCGCTACGCCTCCGTCCCGTTGCGTGCGCAACTTTATTCTTCTTTACGCCGCATGAGTAAGCGGCGAAATCATCCGCGTCAAACATTATCTGTTAAAATTCGGATATATACCACGGAAAAATGCCGCAAATGCGCAAATTTAGCTTGACAAACGGATTGACGACGCCTAAACTCATATTCGGAAAGGAGAGATTTTTATGCTTGTAAAAAAACCGCCCATGGGATGGAATTCATGGAACACATTCACGGGAGATATCGACGAACGGCTTATTTTGGAAACAGCCGAAGCTATGGCGGACGAAGGTTTGCTCGACGCCGGGTACGAATATCTTGTTATCGACGATATCTGGCAGTGCAAAAAGCGCGACAAAAACGGCAAACTTCGCGAAAATCCCGAAAAATTCCCTCACGGTATGAAATACATCGCCGACCGCGTGCATGAAAAAGGGCTTAAATTCGGAATGTACAGTTGCGACGGAATGCTTACCTGCGGGGGTTATCCGGGGAGTTTCGGCCATGAATTTGAAGACGCGCAGTATTTTGCGGATATCGGCGTGGATTATTTGAAATATGACAACTGCTGTAAACCGCGTTCGGCGCCGGGCGAGATTCTGTATCAAAAAATGGCGATGGCGCTTAAAGCCACGGGCCGCGATATAGTTTTTTCGGCCTGCAACTGGGGAGCGGAAAAAGTTCATACATGGGCGAGATCGGTCGGCGCCGATTTGTACCGCTCAACAGAGGATATAAACGACACGTTCGAGTCGATTTGCAAAATCGCCGAAAGCCAACTCGATAAATACTGCTATTCCGCCCCCGGCTGCTTCAACGATATGGATATGCTTGTGGCGGGCAATTCGGGCAACGGAAATGTCGGCCGCGGATACGGTTGCACCGAAAGCGAATACCGATTCCACTTCGCCTTCTGGTGCATGATGGGTTCGCCGCTTATGATTGGCTGTGATGTTCGCAATCTGAGCCCGGAAAACAGAAAACTGATATTAAATCCGTATCTGATCCGCATAGATCAGGACGAGGAGGCGCGCCCGCCCATCCATATCAACAAAGCATCGTCGCTTTCGCTGAAACCGATTGAGCTGTTTAAGCATTTAAGCGGCGGGGAATACGCGCTCGGTATTTTCAACACCGGCGATCAGGATCTCGATGCGTTTGTTTCTCTCGTCGATATAGGGCTCACCGCGGAGTGCGGCTACGGGTTGGCACTCACCGACGTATTTAACGATTCCGACAGCGAGCGGTTTAAGGACTACATTCGCGTGTCCGTCCCCTCGCATGACTGCCGGGTGTTTATGGCGTCGCTTGTAAAATAATTTTCCGCAACCGACGGCACGCCGGGTCGTTTTAATCCGAATTGTCCGGCGGTTTGAACGCACGACAAACCCGGCACGCGTACGCGGGCATATTCCCGCCGCTTTACCGCCGGATAATTTCCGAGGCAGGCACCGGGTTTGCCCGATTCGGAAAATTTCCGCAACATATTTAGGGCAGCACCGCCGGGCGAACGCCTGTCGGCTCCCAATGTCATCTGCCCGGCATTTTCCGCTATATTTCACAAAAACGCTCTGCAATACACAAAGTATTACATGCGCTTTTTGCTTTCTCTTAACGAAAAATCCGGCGGCGCATCCGACCCCGGGTCTTTATGCGGTGTTGCCTTAATTTTTCACCGACCGTTGACAATGTTCCGCCGTGTTGTTATACTTTAACAGCGGCGGAATATTATTTCGGTCGCGCCGGTTTTTTATCCGGCGGAATAACGGGCGGCGAATCATATTCGGCTGACGGCGCGAATCCGGCGTTATACACGACTGCCGCGAGGCGCCGTACGGAAAGGCGGAACTGTAAAACGGAAAACAAATACGGTTTTTATATCGAAACACTGGGATGCAGGGTAAATTTATACGAGTCGCAGTCGCTTTCGGAAGTGCTTGAGCGTTCCGGGTTCCGCCGCGCGGATTTGAGCGAAAATCCGGATTTTATACTCATCAACTCCTGTACCGTTACAGCCGAAAGCAGCCGGAAAACACGCCGGACGGTACGAAAACTTAAAGCCATCTGCCCCGGCGCCCGTACCGTTCTTTTCGGTTGCTATCCGCAGGGCTTTCCCGACGACGCGAAAAACCTTACCCAGGCCGACATTGTAATCGGCAATATGCCTTTTGACGAGATTCCGGCACTGTTGCGCGAAAGTATAAACGGAACGGAACGCACCGTTAATATCCGAACGCATTCCCCGGAAGAAAAATACGGTACCCCCGCCGTTACGGGTCTTAAAAACCGCGTCCGCGCCGAAATAAAGATAGAAGACGGCTGCGACAGATTCTGTTCTTACTGCGTTATTCCGAGATGCAAAGGGCGCGTGCGCTCCCGTACGCCGGACGATATATACAAAGAAGCGGTTGCGCTCCGCGGCAACGGATACCGTGAGATTGTGCTTGTGGGGATCAATCTTTCGGCTTACGGAAAAGATAACGGCTTTTCTCTCGCGGACGCGGCGGATGCCGTCTGTTCGACGGGTATCGACCGGGTGCGTTTAAGTTCGCTTGAATTTGATATGCTCGACGACGCGACCCTCGAACGCCTAAAAACCAACCGAGCGCTTTGCCCACAGTTTCACCTGTCTCTGCAATCGGGCAGCGACAGGATTCTGCGCGCCATGAACCGCGGATACACCTCCGCCGAATACGCGGAATTTGCGAAAAAACTGCGGTCGCTGTTCCCGAAGGTTTCACTTACAACCGACATTATCGCGGGTTTCCCCGGCGAAAGCGAGGAGGATTTCGAACAGACAATCGAATTGGTTAAAAAGATCGGTTTCGCCCGGGTGCATATTTTCCCGTTTTCCAAAAGACCCGGAACGCCGGCGGCGGAAATGCCGGAGCAGATTCCGCGCCGTATAAAAGAGGAACGCTGCCGCAGGCTTTCCGAAGTGTGCGGAGAAGCAAGCCGCGCATTCCGGCTGTCACTCGTCGGGAGCATCGAGAATGTGCTTTTCGAAACATTTGAAAACGGATTCTGCGAGGGTTACGGCGAAACATATATCAGAATAAAGGTCACATCAGACAAAGACCTTACCGGGCTTGTTCTGCCGGTCACCGTCACGGCAGCGGAAGACGCATACTGTACAGGCGAACTTTACGGGGAGAAACGGCAATGAACGGGTTACGCATAGCGCTGATCCAAACGGGCGGCACAATAGGCGGAACTGACGGGAATGTTATGGCTCTGCCGCGCGGGGAATCTGCCTTGCGGCAACGTCTGAGTAATTTGTACCGCCGCGAAAATATCACCTTCGACGTTTTTAATCCCGTTTCGGTTTTCAGCGAAGACATCGGCGGCGACACGCTTATGCGAATACTGAAAACCGTTGTAAAAACCGCCGGCGGGAATTACGACGGCATAATCGTCACCCACGGAAGCGATACGGTTCATTATACCGCCGCCGCCGTGTCCGCTCTCCTGCCGGATATCGGGATTCCGCTTGTGTTCACCTGCTCGCTCATCCCCGCCGCGCGACGCGGCACCGACGCTTTCGATAATCTGCGGCTCGCGGTATGCGCGATAAAACAGTGTATCGCCGGAGTTTGGTTGGCGTTTCAAAACGGGAGCCACAAGCTTTTGATAAACGGTTCGCGCGTAACCCCGTGCACCGTTTACGGCGAATTCGTTGATTATTTCGGCACGCCGTCATATATTTTTTCCGGCGGAAGGTTTAATAAAAATCCAAACTTTAAGGAAATGCCCGTGTGCCCTGCCGCCTCGCTGCCTGATAAATTCGCGAATATACTGTTTATCCGTCCTTATCCCCTACAGAATTACGATTGTTTCAGTATTGACACCCTTGACGCTGTACTTCACGCCGGCTATCACAGCGGCACGGCATGTACCTCCGGCGACGCGGAATCGATCGTCGGGCTGATAAGACGGTGCCGCGCGGCGTCGGTGCCTTTCTTTTTCTGCACGCCCGTACCGGCGGAAAACCCGTATCCCTCAACAGTGAAAATTTTACGTTCGGGGGCTGTCGCGATTACCGGCGTTTCCCCTTATTTCGCCTATATGCGGCTGCTGATGAAAGAACCGCCGAACAGTCCGGCGCCGCCCGAAAACGCGGTGAACCCATGAAAACGGCGGCGATTATCGCGGAATTCGATCCGTTCCACAACGGCCACCGTCATCTTATCAATGAGGTAAGGCGGGCTGGATATACGCATATCGCGGCAATTATAAGCGGCAGTTTCGTCCAACGGGGCGATATCGCGCAATTTTCGAAATTCGACAGAGCGCGGGCGGCGCTTGCATGCGGAGTCGATCTGGTCGCGGAGAATCCACTGCCGTGGGCAATGTCGACGGCGAATAATTTTGCGCTGGGCGGCGTAAGCATTGCGCGGACGCTGTGCTGCGATGCCGTGGCGTTCGGCAGTGAATGCGGAGATATTGCCCTTTTAACGCGAACCGCCGCCGCTCTTGAAAGCGACCGTATCGCGCCCGCGCTGAAAGCACGTTTGAAAAGCGGAGTTACATTCGCCGCGGCGAGAGAGGGCGCGCTTGCCGAAATCGGCGCGGATTGCACCGCCGTCACCCGCCCCAACGACACTCTGGCGGTTGAATACATAAGCGCGGCAAAACGGATATCCTACAATCCGGAATTTATCGCGGTTAAACGCGCGGGAACGGGTCATAACGGCGGGAAAGCTGACGGCAAAATCGCATCGTCGTCGGCAATAAGGGAACTGATTGCCAAAGGCGATTTGAAAAAAGCGCTGCAATTTGTTCCGATTGAAAGCCGCGGTATTTGGGAGGAATCCGTAGCGGCGGGCAGATATGCCGACATTGCAACCCTTCAAACCGCCATACTCGCCAAACTGCGCGTTATGCCCCCCGAACGCTTCCGCGGCCTGCCCGACATCAGCGAAGGTCTGGAAAAGCGCATTTACAACCGTTCACGAACCGCGGCCACACTCGACGAACTGTATTTTTCGGTAAAAACCAAGCGTTACACTCTCGCCCGTATCCGCCGGACGGTTCTTTCCGCCTTCCTCGATATCGACGGCGGCCTGTTCGGGACACAGCCGCCCTATACGAGAATTCTGGCGGCAAACGGCGCGGGAAAGGAAATTCTGAAAAATTCGAGAGAACGCAGGAACACCCGCATAATAATCAGAACATCCGAACTGCGCGGAGACCCCGTGTTCGCGCTCGAATGCGCCGCGACCGATCTGTTCGCCCTTGCCTGCCGGAAGCCGACGCCCTGCGGCTCCGACTTCACATACGGGCTTATCGACGGCGGTTTTCCTCAAAAATGTTGACTTTCGCCGCAAAAAAAGGTAAAATACAGAATGTGAAGTTATGCATCGGAAAGCTGTGAGGCGCAAATATGATACAAAGCATGACAGGCTACGGCAGATCCGAAACGGTGTTCGGCGGCAAAACGGTAGCGGTGGAAATAAAATCGGTTAATCACAGGTTTTTCGATCTTACATGCAGACTGCCGCGCGGATACGCGTTTTTGGAAGCGCCTTTAAGAGCGGAAATAGGAAAAACCGTACGCCGCGGCAAGGTTGAAGTATCCGTTTCGGTCGCGGGAAACGGCGGCGGAGGCAAAATCAAAACGGATATTTCCGCGATTGGGGAATATATTGCCGCGCTGCGCGACGCCGGCAAAAAATATTCCCTGCCCGACGATTTATCGCTGTCGTCACTCGCGGGAATTGAAAGTTTCTTCTCGATCGAACAGCCGGTTGCGGATGATGAGACAATAACGGGCGAGGTTTTCGAGGTTCTGAACGGCGCACTTAAAGCCTATACCGCCATGCGGATTGCGGAAGGCGTTAAACTGCGCGAGGATATAGCCGAAAGGCTTCGCATAATATCCGAAAAAGTTGACGGGGTCGAGAAAAAATCGCCGCGAACGGTCGAAGCGTACCGCGCGCGTCTGGAGAAGCGGATACGCGAACTGCTGGCACCGTCGGACATCGACGAACGTATGATACTGAATGAAGCCGCGATTTTCGCCGATAAAATCGATATAAACGAAGAAACCGTAAGACTGCGCAGCCACATGAAACAGTTCCGGGATTTGCTCGATTCCGATGGGCCGGCGGGGAAAAAAATGGATTTTTTAACCCAGGAAATGAACCGCGAGGCGAATACCATGGCCTCGAAAGCGCAGGACGCGGACATAATACACACGGTTGTAGATATAAAATCGGAGATCGAAAAGATACGCGAACAGGTTCAGAACATCGAGTAGAACATCCGCCCCGGCGGTTTTATTGCGGAGGCCCGAAATGAAGCTTATAAACATCGGATTCGGCAATATGGTTGTAAAAGAACGGATTGTGGCGATAATATCGCCGGAATCCTCGCCGATAAAGCGAATGATACAAGACGCCCGCGATGCCGGCGCGCTGATCGACGCCACCCACGGCAGAAAAACGCGCGCGGTGATAATTACCGACAGCGGACATACCGTTCTTACCTATCTTCAGCCGGAAACCGTTTCCGCGAAATTCAACGGAACCGACTCCGGGGAAACAGGCGGTGCGTAAAATGCCGAAAGGTCAGCTTTACATTATATCCGGGCCTTCCGGTTCGGGAAAAGACACCATTATAAAATCGATTTTACGAAATGTCGATTCCGTAGAACTCTCGATTTCCTCCGTTACCCGCGCCATGCGCGCGGGCGAAACGGAGGGAGAAAAATACCACTTTATATCCCGCGGAGAATTTGAAAGCCTTATTGAAGCCGACGCCCTGCTCGAGTACAACGTTTATCTCGGCGAATATTACGGGACGGTGAAAAGCCAGGTATTTGAACGGATCGGGCGCGGAACGGATGTGATTCTCGAAATTGATGTAAACGGGGCAAAGAAAGTTAAAGAGCGCTGCCCACAGGCGGTGTCGATGTTTATTTTGCCGCCTTCTTTAACGGTTCTGCGCGAGCGTCTGGCGGGACGCGGCACCGATTCGGCCGAAAGCGTCGACGAACGCATGCAGATCGCGGTAAAAGAGATTGCACGCGCGGCCGAATACGATTATATTATTCTTAACGATGAACTCGGCAGAGCCTGCGGAGAGGCGGCCGCAGTAATCCGCAGTATGCGATGCAAAGCCGAAAACAGAAAAAAACTGATAGAGGAGTTTTTATCATGCTAAATCCCAATATCGGAAAACTTATCAATTCGGGGGAAAGCCGCTACCGTCTGGTTCTCGATGTCGCGGAAAGAGCGAGAGAAATTTCCGCCGACGCCGAAAGCGTTAAAGAAATCCTGAAAGAGAAACCGGTAACACTGGCAATCGATGAAATAGCCGACGAGATTGAAATGCGTAAAAAGCATTGAGCGAACCGTCGCGACACGGCGCCGCGCTGGCCTCGATCGCGGTTGACCGCGGTATTCGCAGAATCGATAAACTGTTCGATTATCTCATTCCACCTGCTTTAGAGCGCACCGTAACACCCGGGAAAAGGGTGTCTGTCCCTTTCGGCAGGGGGAACCGCGTGATAACGGGTACCGTAATACGGGTGTACAACGGCGATGCCGCGGACGGGATCAAACCCGTTCTGTCGGTAATCGACGCGGAACCTGTGCTGAGTAAGGAAATGCTTTCCGTAGCGGCATATCTGCGGGAAAGCACATACTGTACATGGTTCGAGGCGGTACGGCAACTGCTGCCCCCCGGCGCGGGTGTGTCTGCGGTTGAAACATACGCCGTTTCCGGCAATACAGACGACGTGGAATTTGCTAAACTGTCGGCGGACGAACGCGCCGTTCTGTGCGCCGTTCGGGCATCCGCGGTTCCGTTACGCGAGGAGCAAATCGAAAAAAGAACCAAAATTCCCGAATGCCACGACGTTTTGAAAAAGCTGTGCGAACGGAAACTCCTGATCTCCGAAAGCACCGTAAAGCGGAACTCCGCCGCAACGACCGTAAAATCGGTTCACCTCAGCGGGAATGCCGCACCGGAACGGCTTACCGAAGGCCGGAAAAAAGTGATTGATTTCCTGAAAACCGCGGGATCCGCCACAGTTAAAGAAGTATGCTCCGCCGCCGGAGTTACCTCCTCCGTAGTGGCAAATATGATAAAGCGCGGTTTTCTGGAAACGGAATCGATTACGGAATACCGCCGTCCGTATGTCTTCGGCGAGAGCGGCGATGAAACGCCGCTCACGCTTACCGGCGAGCAGCAAAAGGCGTACGACGCCCTGGCGGAGGATTACCGCTCCCCCGAATTCAGAACGGCGCTTTTATTCGGCGTTACGGGAAGCGGCAAAACAAGCGTTTACCTTAAACTGCTCGATCTGTGCGTGAAAGACGGCAAATCCGCCATTGTAACGGTGCCGGAAATAGCCTTAACCCCGCAAACCGTTAAAATATTCGGGGCGAGATACGGAGATAAAGTCGCGGTTTTCCACAGCGCGATGTCGGCCGGTCAACGGTTCGACGAGTGGCGGCGGGTAAAAGAAGGAAAAGCCACGATAGCCGTGGGAACGCGGTCGGCGGTTTTTGCCCCGCTTGATAATATCGGTCTGATTATTATCGACGAGGAGCAGGAGAGCAGTTATAAATCCGAAAAATCCCCCCGCTACCGCGCCGCCGGAGTGGCAAGACTGCGGGCCGGGTACCACGGCGCGCTGCTTTTACTTTGTTCGGCGACCCCGTCGATAGAATCGTATTCGAGAGCCGATGCCGGCGAATACAGGCTGGTAACTCTCGCGCGGCGGTACCGCAACGCCAAACTGCCGTCGGTTGAAACGGTCGATATGCGGAAAGAACAGGCGAACGGCAACACCTCCGTATTCAGCAGTACGCTCGAAAGCGAAGTCGGGGCGGCGCTTGACGCGAAAAAGCAGGCCATACTGCTTTTGAACCGCCGGGGCCACAACACATTTATTTCCTGCCCCGTATGCGGCTATGTCGCGACCTGCGAACAGTGCAGCATATCTTTAACCTATCATTCCTCCGTCGACAGATGCGTTTGCCACTACTGCGGGAAATCCGTTCCGCCGGTTCGCGTATGCCCCTCGTGCGGGAATCCGCACCTGCGCTATTCGGGGCTCGGGACACAAAAAGCCGAGGCGCAACTGCGCGAACTCTTCCCCGGCGCGCGGGTACTGCGCATGGATGCCGACAGCACGGCGACAAGGGAGGCATACGAGCAAAAACTCTCGGCGTTCGGTGCGGGAAAATACGATATTATGATCGGCACGCAAATGGTAGCCAAAGGGCTTGATTTCCCGAATGTTACGGTCGTAGGGGTTCTGAACGCGGATTTATCGCTTTACAGCGACGATTTCCGCAGTTTCGAGCGCACTTTTTCGCTTTTGACCCAGGTTGTGGGGCGGGCCGGCAGAGGCGACAATCCCGGCAAAGCCGTAATACAAACCTTCGACCCGGAAAACAAAATAATCCGTCTTGCGGCCAATCAGGATTATGTGAGTTTCTTCCGGGATGAAATATTAAACCGCCGGCTTATGGTTTATCCGCCCTACTGTAATCTTACCGCCGTTTACACGGTGGCGGGTACGGCGGAAGCGGCACTTGCAGCGGCGCGGTTTACTGCGAATTTTACGGAAAACCGGCTTAAAAGCGGCTATTCGGGTCTCAAAATGATTGCCCTGGGCCCCGTGCCGTGTTCCGTAGCGATGGTTAAAGGCAGATACCGTTACAGAATGATTTTCAAAACCGGCGATATTTCGCAAACGAGGAAACTGTTCTCGGAATTAAAAGAGAATTTTTACGCTGAAAACAAATTTCGCGATACCGATTTGATTATTGACGCGAATCCCGATTCGATTTTGTAAAGGCGGAAAGTAAAATGGCAATAAGGATTATACGGCAGGCGGGCGACCCGGCGCTGAGAAAAAAATGCCGTGAGGTCGACACTTTCGACAGCCGGCTTTCGCAACTGATTGACGATATGTTCGAGACGATGAGAAACGCCGAGGGGGTAGGTCTCGCCGCGCCGCAGGTGGGAATATTAAAGCGCGTTTGCGTTATAGATGTCGGCGACGGGCCCGTGGAACTTGTAAACCCCGTTATCGAAAAAACCCGCGGCAGTCAGCTTACCGAAGAGGCCTGTCTCTCATGCCCCGGGCGGCGCGGAATTACCAAACGGCCGAATTATGTGCGGGTGCGGGCGCAGAACCGCAAAGGAGAGTGGATGAAACTTGAGGGCAAAGAACTTCTCGCAAAGGCTTTCTGCCATGAGATCGATCATTTGGACGGTATTCTGTTTACCGATAAAATAATCGAAGAAAGCGAAGACACCGGCGAATGAGAATTGTTTTTATGGGAACGCCCGATTTCGCCGTGCCGTGCCTTGAAGCGCTTTACTCCGCGGGGCATGAAATCATCGCGGTTTTTACGCGGGAAGACAAGCCGGCGGGAAGAAAACAGCTTTTAAGCGCGCCGCCCGTCAAATTAAAAGCGCTGGAGCTGAATATTCCGGTGTACCAGCCCGCGACGCTGAAATCCGCGGAAATTATCGGCGTTTTCCGTTCGCTTGCTCCCGACGCGGCGGCGGTGGCCGCGTACGGTAAAATTCTGCCGCACGAGATACTTGAAATTCCGCGTTACGGATGCTTGAATCTTCACGCCTCGCTGCTTCCGAAATATCGCGGGGCATCGCCGATACAGTCGGCAATAACGTCCGGGGAAACCGTTACCGGGGTAACGGTTATGCAAATGGACGAGGGGCTCGATACGGGCGACATTTTACTGCAACGGCAAATTCCGATACGCGAAAGCGACGACGCGGTATCTCTTTCGCGTACTTTAAGCTTAGAGGGGGCGCGGCTTTTCGCCGAGGCGTTCCGGCTTTTGGAAATCGGGAAACTGAACCCGAAGAAGCAGGACGAAAGCCGTGCGTGCCGTTGCGGCATGCTGAGAAGCGATTCCGGGAAAATTACGCGTTCGGCGACCGAAAGAGAGGCGTTCAACCTTGTAAGAGGGCTGCTTCCGTGGCCGTGCGCTTTCTTTACGGCGGCCGGGAAACAGTATAAAGTATTTTCCGCAAAAGAAGCGGGCATGTGCGACGAAGCTGCGGGTACCCTTTTCGCGCGCGGCGGCAATCTGTATCTATCATGCAAAGACGGCTCGATTTTAATCGGAGAAATACAGCCCGAGGGCAAACGGCGTATGTCCACGCGGGATTTTCTCAACGGCTTTTCGCGGATGCTCCCGATTGAAACGGAGGATTAGCGGGTGAAAACCGCCGATATATGCTCGCTTACCGTCGATGAGATTGCGGTGTGGCTTGCCGATAACGGGTTCCCGAAATTTCACGCGAAACAAATTTTCGTATGGCTGCACAAAAAACACGCGTCATCTTTTGATGAAATGACGGATCTCTCCCTCGAACTGAGAAAAGCGCTTAAAAATAGTTTCTATATTGTAACCTTTGTTTTGAAGAAAAAGCTTGCATCTTACCGCGGCAATACGGTAAAATATTTGTATCAATGCCATGATGGCGAATTAGTCGAATCGGTTCTTATGCGTTACCGCCACGGGCTCACGGTCTGCGTATCGACCCAGATCGGATGCAGGATGGGGTGCTCGTTTTGCGCCTCCTGCCGTAACGGGTTCGCGAGAAACCTTACCGCCTCGGAAATCGAAGCGCAGATTGCCGCCGCGGAAAACGACGCGGGCGAGCGGGTCTCGAATGTCGTTATGATGGGAATGGGAGAACCGCTCGATAATTACGACAATTCGGTGCGTTTAATCCGGCTTGTGTCTTCGGGCGACGGTATGAATATCGGTTGCCGGCACATCACGGTTTCCACCTGCGGCATAGTACCGAATATCCGTCGGCTCGCGAAAGAAAATCTGCCGGTTACGCTGTCGGTTTCGTTGCACGCGGTATCCGATAATATACGAAGCGAAATTATGCCGGTGAACCGCGTTTACGGTATAAGAGAACTTATCGGGGCATGCCGCTACTACTCGGAAACCTGCGGGCGACGCGTTTCATTCGAATATACCCTGATAAACGGTGTGAACGACGGCGAGTCAGACGCCATCGAACTTGCGAAACTGTTGCGGGGCATTATGTGCCACATTAACCTGATACCCGTAAATCCGATTGAAGAGCGCGGCTTTACTCCGCCGACCCGGGATCGTATAAACGCGTTCCGGCGGCGGATAGAGGAAAGCGGTATTCCGGTTACGGTAAGGCGCACGCTCGGCGCGGATGTAAACGCGTCATGCGGGCAGTTGCGAAATCGCAATATACGGAAATCAGCGGCGGGGGAAGTGTAATGAAAAGCTACGGAGCTACCGACAGGGGTCTTGTCCGGCCCACAAACCAGGATTCGTTCGCGGTTGAAAAGCGCGGCGAACAGACGCTTTGCGCCGTAATTTGCGACGGTGTCGGCGGAGAAAACGCGGGAGATGTCGCAAGTTCGCTCGCCGTATCGGTTATTACCGAAAGGGTGCGGCGCGGCCTGCGCGGCCGCATGAGTTCGGCGTCGATGAAAAACCTCCTCGAATCCTCGATAACGGCGGCAAACGACGCCGTATACGGTTCAGCCTCTGAAAACCCCGCCTATCGCGATATGGGTACAACCGCGGTAGCCGCCTGTGTCTCCGGCGGCGATACGGTAGTGGCGAATGTGGGAGACAGCCGCGCTTATTTTTACGCCGACGGCAAAATCACACAGGTTACGCATGACCATTCGGTTGTACGGTCTCTTGTCGACAGCGGACAGATAACCGAAACCGAAGCCCGCAACCATCCGAAAAAGAACAGTATCACCCGCGCGGTCGGCGCGAGCAGAAAAATCGACATCGATTTTTACTTTCTTGCACCCATCGCGGGCGACAGACTCCTGCTCTGCAGCGACGGACTGACCGATTTTGTTGAAAACAGTCAAATCGAATCGATAATCTCAAACACGCCGGAGGAAAAAATAGTCGATTCACTCATTTCCGCCGCCAAAGCCGGCGGCGGAGGGGATAATATTACGGCTGTTTTGTTAATTTACGATTGATTTTTCGGGAGATTTGGTATGGATAAAGACAGATTTATCGGAAAGCGCTTAGACGGCAGATACGAAATACGCGAACTTATCGGCGTCGGCGGAATGGCGTATGTTTACAAGGCATACGATAATATCGACAACAGGATTGTCGCGATAAAAATTCTGAAAGAGGAATTTTCCTCTAATGAGGAATTCCTGCGCCGTTTCAAAAACGAATCGAAAGCTATTGCCATGCTGTCGCACCCCAACATCGTTAAGGTGTACGATGTAAGTTTCGGGGATTTGTTGCAATATATCGTAATGGAGTATATCGACGGCATAACGCTTAAAGAATTTATCGCGCGGCAGGGAGCCCTAAGGTGGAAAGACGCGGTTCATTTCGTAATCCAGATACTGCGGGCGCTGCAGCACGCGCACGACAACGGCATAGTTCACCGCGATGTTAAACCGCAGAACATTATGCTCCTCCCCGACGGGGTTATCAAGGTAACCGATTTCGGCATCGCCCGTTTCGCGCGCAGCGAGCACCGTACAATAACCGACAAAGCCATAGGCTCGGTTCATTATATCAGCCCCGAGCAGGCCCGCGGCGAATCCACCGACGAGAAAAGCGATATTTATTCCGTGGGTATCATACTTTACGAAATGCTTACGGGCGAATTGCCGTTTGAGGCCGAAAACGCGGTTTCGGTCGCCATAATGCAGCTTCAGACGGAGCCCAAAAGCCCCCGCGAAATCAACCCCGAAATACCTCTGGGCCTCGAGCAGATAACGGAAAAGGCCATGCGGAAAGACCGTATGAAGAGGTACCAGAGCGCCGCCGAAATGCTCTGCGATCTCGAAGAGTTCCGCCGCGACCCGGATATGGTATTCGACCATAATTATTTTCTCGATTCCGAACCGACCCGCATAGTGAGAACGCCCGTCGATACCGTCCCGACTGCCGGCGGAGTCGAAAACGACGAGGAAGACGGCGACGAAGCCCCGCGCAAGGTGCCCGTAATGCCGATTCTGGGCGGCATCGCCGTAGCGCTCGTCGCGGTGCTGGTGGTGCTGGGAGTCTTGCTTATTCCGCGGCTGTTCGGCGGCTCGTCCGACAGTTTCCCCTGCCCCGAATTTGTAGGGCAGGAATATGAGGATGTAAGGAACAACGACGAATATAAAGATCTGAATATCACCGTTGAACAGGAATATTCCGCCGATACTCCCGAGGGTTATATTTCCGACCAGTCGCCCAAAGCGGGCCGCAGCATCAAACGATCGCAGGAAATCGTTATAACCGTAAGCACGGGGCGCAAAAAGGTGAAAGTTCCCGACGTTACGGGAGAATCGGAAGCGGTCGGCTCTTCGGTGCTTAAAAGCTCGAAATTCAAGATCGGCAATCATATTGAGGTTATCGACAAGGATATCGAGAAAGGCAATATAGTCCGCACCGACCCGGAGGCCGGAACTCTCGTTGACGAGGGAACCAAGGTTACGCTTTATATAAGCAGCGGGCCGGAGGTGAAATACGGAACGGTGCCGAACGTTATCGGGAATCAGCTTGAAGATGCGAGAGAGCTTATCGAAAAAGCCGGATTTACCGTAACCGTCAAGGATGTTGACAATACGGCGCCGAAGGGTACCGTACTCGATCAATCTCCCGCCGGCGAGAAAAAGAATGTCGCCCGCGGAAGCGAAATAACCTTGAAAGTAAGCACGGGAACCCCTCCGACAAAAACGGTAAAAATAAACGTAAAATTCGATTTAAACATACATGTTATAGCCGCATTAAAAGGTAAATCGGGAAAAGTAAAAATCGAATTTTCCGACGGCACCGTGAAAGAAACCGGCATTATCAGTTACAACGGGAGCACCGATATTTCCTATTCCACCAAGAAAACCGGCAAAATAGAAGGTACGGTGTATGTTCAGTTGTCAGAAGATGGGATTACCGAGTGGGTTCCGTATCTTGATATTAAAGTCGATCCCGATAACGGCAGCACGAGTATCAAAAGTATTTACACCCTTCCAGGCGAAGAGTCGTCGTATCCCGAAGGCACGGACGATAATTGAGCCGAGAAACAGAGAGAGAAATTATGGGAAAAACAGCGATATTAAGCGACAGCACATGCGATTTGTCGCCCGAACTTATTGACAGATACGGCATAACGATAAATCCTTTATACGCGGTATTAGACGGCAAACAGTACCGCGACGGGCTGGAAATAGACCCCGACGGGATTTACGGTTTTGTCGCGAAAAACGGGCGGCTTCCGAAAACCGCCGCGTCGAGCGTGGGCGATCATGAGGAATTTTTCCGTCCCTTTCTCGAGCAGGGAGACGAGATCGTATATTTTACGATAAGCTCGCAGATGTCGGTAAACTATAACAACGCCGTTACCGCCGCCGACGGCAACCCGAAAATTCACATTATCGACAGCGAAAATTTATCAACCGGGGTCGGCTTGCAGGTGCTGCGCGCCGCGGAACTCGCGGCGGAGGGGAAAACGGCGGACGAAATCTGCGATGAAATAACGAAAATGCGCCCCCGCGTGGATACGTCTTTCATAATCGACACCGTCGATTATCTTTACAAAGGCGGCAGATGCTCCGCGATTGCGGCGCTGGGCGCAAATATGCTTAAACTTCACCCCTGCATCGAGGTAAAAAACGGCGCCATGGGCGTGGGGAAAAAATACCGCGGCAAGATGCGCGATGTTTTGCAGACTTACGCGCGCGCCCGCCTTTCCGATATTGATTCCGTTGATAAACACCGGGTTTTTATAACGCATTCCGGCTGCCCGCAGGAGAATATCGACGCCGTTTACGATGTTGTATCGTCTGTAGCCGATTTCGATGAAATTGCGGTAACGCGCGCCGGATGCACCGTTTCATGCCACTGCGGACCCGGAACCCTGGGCGTGCTGTTCGTCCGCAAATGAAAATTCCGGCTTGACAAAAGCGGTACTCCATTGTAAAATAATCATAAATTAAGAGTTTCGGAGCGGTTTTTATCCCGGAACCCGAAAAAATACGAAAGGCGGTTTTGAAAATGACCTGTAAACATGTAATGTGGGTGATTTCGATTATCATCGGAGTTGTCGCCATGGCGGCGGGCGTCGCCGTTATTGTGAATCGGTTCCTCGTAAACAAGAACAATAACGAATACGAATATATCGACTGTGAAGACGACGCCAAAGCGGACGAAAAAGAAAAAACGGAAGAAGAAAGCAAACCCGAAGAAGCCGAATAATCTTTTTGTTACACGAAGGAGACGGAGCAGAATGCCGTCTCCTTTATTTTTGGAGAGAGAACGGCGCGTGTTGCCCGGGCAACACGCAAAAAACAGCGCGGACATGCCGCGCATACGGAACCGGTGATTCTTTTGGCGGAACGGAAATACGGCCGAACTGCGGTCGCGTGCTATACGGGTTTTGTAACGCAGGCGATATGCGCGAACTTCATTCCCATGCTTTACCTCACATTTCGCCGAACATATAATATACCGTTTTCAAAACTGGCGGCAATTTCCACGGTGTTTTTCTTAACGCAGCTCACCACCGATTTTCTGTGCGCCGGCATTGTGCCTAAAATCGGATACCGCCCCTGCGTTATCGCGGCGGAGATACTGTCGGGGGCGGGTCTCGCCATGCTTTCGTTCCTGCCGAATATTCTGCCCTCGCCTTTCGCCGGAATTATGATTTGCGTGGTTGTGTACGCGGCGGGCAGCGGACTTACCGAGGTGCTTGTAAGCCCCATCATCGAAGCGTGCCCGTTCGGGAACAAAGAAGGAGCGATGAGCCTTCTCCACTCCTCGTACTGCTGGGGTTCGGTTCTCGTTATTCTGGCGTCAACGCTTTTCTTCCGTGTTTTCGGTATAGAAAAATGGCCGATTTTAGCTTTAATATGGTCCGCCGTTCCGTTCTTAAATATTTTCAATTTCGCCGTCTGCCCTATCGAGGAAACACTCGACAAAGGCGGGAGCATACCGGCGCGCAGGCTGCTTAAAACAAAAACATTCTGGGTTTTGTGCCTTCTTATGGCATGCGCCGGAGCGTCGGAACTGGCTATGGAACAGTGGGCGTCGGCGTTCGCGGAATCGGCGCTCGGAGTTTCAAAGGCAGTCGGCGATTCGGTCGGTCTCTGCGGTTTTATGCTGCTTATGGGATTGTGCAGAACATTATACGGCAAATTCGGCGGGAAAATAAAGCTTATGCCGTTTATGGTTTTTTCGGGAGTTCTGTGCGTCGGCTGCTACCTGTTGGCCGGCCTCGCGAATGCACCCGTTTTGGGACTTATCGGTTGCGCGGTGTGCGGATTTTCGGTGGGAATTATGTGGCCGGGCTCGATAAGCACCGCCTCGAATATTCTTCCAGGCGGCGGCACCGCAATGTTCGCCTTTTTGGCATTGGCCGGAGATCTCGGGGGATCGATCGGTCCCGCCGTTGTGGGAAATATTTCGCAGGCCGCGGGCGGCAACCTTAAAGCGGGAGTGCTTTCGGGGGTTGTTTTCCCGGTCGCGCTCGTCGTCTGCGCCCTGTCGCTTTCATGGCACTACGGAAAGAAACCCGCGGGAAACGAGAATATTACAAAATAAGGCGGCGCCGGAGCGCCGCCTTGAAAATTTTGCGGGAACCGCGCGGATTTCGTAACCCCGCCGGAGATCAGCTAAACTGCGAACGGTAAAGATCGGCGTAAAATCCGCCTTTTTCAAGCAGTTCGCCGTGGCGGCCGCGCTCAACTACCCGTCCGTTGTCGATAACCAGAATCTGATCGGCGTTCTGTACGGTTGAAAGGCGGTGGGCAATAACAAAACAGGTTTTACCTTTCATAAGGATTCGCATCGCCCGCTGTATTTCAAGCTCCGTGCGGGTGTCGACATTTGACGTGGCCTCGTCGAGTATCAGCATATTCGCATCGAGCAACATGGCCCGCGCGATTGTCAGAAGCTGCTTCTGCCCTTTTGAAAGATTCACGCCGTCGTCCCCTATTACGGTATCGTACCCGTTCGGAAGTTTCATTATCGTATCGTGAATTTTCGCGGCTTTCGCCGCCGCCTCAACATCTTCTTTCGAGGCGTCTTTTTTTCCGTATGCCAGATTTTCGAAAACCGTTCCAGAGAACAGCCAAGTGTCCTGCAATACCATGGTGTACGCGAGGCGAAGGCTTTGCCGCGTTATGTTCCGTATGTCTTTGCCGTCGACGGATATGGTTCCGCTCAACGGATCGTAAAACCGCATGAGAAGATTTATCAGCGTCGTTTTGCCGGCGCCTGTCGGCCCCACAACCGCGACGGTTTCGCCGGGACGGGATTCCATACAGAAATCGCGCAGCACACAGCTGTCGGGAGTATAGCCGAAGTCCACATGCCGTACCGATACTCTCCCCTCCGCGTTTCGCAGAGTAACGGCGCCGGGACTGTCGGCCGCTTCGCTTTTTTCGTCAATCAGGAGGAATATCCGTTCCGCAGCGGCGACAGCGGACTGAAGTTCGCTTATTATATTCGCCGTTTCGTTTATGGGGCCCGAAAACTTGCGTGAATACAGCACAAACGAGGAGAGGTTGCCGAGGGTGATTTTACCGAACAGGAATAAAAGCGCGCCGAATACGCTCGTAAGCGACAGGGAAAGATTGTTTATAAAATTCACGCCGGGTCCGGTCATACTGCCGTAGTAGTCGGCGTTGTAATACGCGGTAACGGCGTCTTCGTTTTTTTCATCGAATCTCGCCGTCATAAAATCCTCTGTGTGATACGCCTTTATGGTGCGGTATCCCGATACGGTTTCTTCCGTGTAACCGTTAAGCTCGCCCAATTTCGCCGTCCTGCGCCTGAACAGCGGCCTTACTTTCTTCGACATGAATTTCGTAAACAGTACGGAAAGCGGTACGGTGACGGCGAAGACGAGAACCAGCGGCGGGGAAAGCAGCAGCATCATAACAAGCGAACCGATAACCGTTATAACGCTCGCGGCGATTTGTATAAGATCCGTCGAAAGGCTCGAATTTACGGTGTCGATGTCATATGATATGCGGGAAACGATGTCTCCGGTCTGCGTGCGGTCGAAAAATTCCACAGGGAGAACCATCAGCCGGTCGACAATATCCTGCCGCATCCTGTAAACCACTTTCTGGCTGAGACGGATCATCAGTACCGAAAGCACATACGAAAGCAGAGAAGAAAGGGTATAAAACACAATCATAAGTCCGGCATAGAAAAACACGGTCTTAAAATCCACTTTGCCTTTTCCGGGGCTTATCGCGTCGATGGCGAATCCCGATAGCATCGGCCCCACAAGCGCCAGAAGGTTGCCCGAAACGGCAAGCGCAAGGCAGAACAGCAGCGTCCGTTTGTATTTCGCGAGGTATTTCCAAAGCCGCGGGAGAATATGCGCCCTGCCGCCGAACAGACCGCTTTTTTTATTACCGGGCAGCATAAGGCAAATCTCCCATCTGAGATTCCGCTATTTCACGGTATATTGCGCATTCCCGCATGAGTTCCGCGTGCGTTCCGTAACCCGCCGTCTTCCCGTCATCGAGTACAAGAATATGTTCGGCGCGCATTACGGAGCTTATCCGCTGAGCTATAACGATCGAGGTCGTACCGGCAAAATGCGTCGCGAGCGCTTTACGGAGATCGGCATCGGTGTGGTAGTCGAGAGCGCTGGAGGAATCGTCGAATATCAGTATTTCGGGATCCGCGGCGACAGCCCGCGCTATAAGCACACGCTGTTTCTGCCCGCCGGAAAGATTTGTTCCCCGCGGAGTAAGTTTATATTCGAACCCCATATCTTTGCCGTTTATAAAATCCCCAGCCTGCGCGCATTCGGCTGCCGCCCGTATTTTATCCATACCGAGGCCGCGCCCGAAATCGATGTTCCCGGCTATTGTGTCCGCCGTTAAAAAATCGTTTTGGAACACGACGCCGAACTTCGTATGGATTTCCTCCGCGCTCATGCCGGCGACGTCTTTGCCGTTTATCAGTATTCTGCCGCCGCAGGGATCGTACATTCGCATTAAGAGGAAAATCAGGGTTGTTTTACCGCTTCCGGTCGCGCCTATAATGCCTAAAGTTTCGCCTTTGTTTACGGCAAAACTTATCCCGTCGACAGCGTTCTTTTCTCCGCCGTAAGAAAACGATACATTATCGAAACGGATATGCGCACCGTCGGCAACGGCCGCCGGTTCCGCGCGGGGAAGATCGTCGGGCATATTCAGCACTTCGGCTATTCTCCCCGCCGAGGCGGTGCCTTTTGAAAGCATTACAAACATTCTCGTTACCGTAAGCATCGCGTTTAATATAATCGTAAAATAGCTTAAAAACGCGATTACAGCGCCGGGTGTGGTAAGTCCCGAATTAGCGCGGAACGCGCCGACAACTATGACGGCGGTCAGCCCGAGGTTCAGGAACAGATTCATAAGCGGATTGCTCGCCGCCATTGTCGCGGCGGCGCGGGTCTCTTTCCGTACAACTTCGCCGTTTATCTCCGCAAAACGCTGCTTTTCGTATTCCTCTTTAGAAAGAGCCTTTATTACCCTGATGCCGGATGCTTTCTCCCGAACCGAGCGGGTAAGTTTATCAGAGGATTTTTGTAAATCGGTGTACAGGGGAACACCTTTTTTCGAGATTTTCCACACAACGAGAGATATAACCGGCAGAACCGCCAGAAGCACCGTTGTAAGCGCCGGTTCGAGGGTAAGGGTTACGATAATACCGCCGATGAGAAGAATCGGGGCGCGCACGCCCAAACGCTGCATCATTGTGATCATCTGGTGCACATTGTATGTATCGGTTGTAAGGCGCGATTCGAGCGACGGTACGCCGATCCCGTCAACCTGCCGACACGAAAGGTTTACGGTTTTTTCATACAGATCATGCCGGATGCGCCGCGTTGTGTCTCTCGCGATCCGCGAAGCCATACGGTTCGCCGCGATATTCGTCACAAGCGCTGCAACCGAACACAGGATCATAACTCCTCCCCACATGAATACGGCGGGAATGTTTTTCGCCGGGATCACCCTGTCGATAGTGGTTGCGAGAATATACGGCAGGAGAAGATCCATTACGGTTCCGGTAAACTTAATCACCATCCCGACAGACATCCGGCCCAAATAAGGGCGCAAATACTCCGCTATTTTTTTCGTACCGATACACCCCCGTTCCCGTTCAGGCAATGCAATACTTCAATATTATTATACAACCGCCGTTGAATTTTTCAAGATAATACGTCCGTTTATCGCGGGCGCAAAACAGATCCGTTTTCTTCAAATGCCGAAAAATATGCGCCGCTGTTCC
>CAZRRV010000025.1:4713-22554 GCA_964602735.1 uncultured Eubacteriales bacterium | reverse complement strand
GCCGGCCGACCGATGCCGCGCGTCTTACGCGCCGCGACCGAGGGGCCGCGCACTGCCGGTTCCCGTATAAAAGCGGGCACACAAACACTGTCTCCTGTCTCCGACTTATCCCAGGTCAGGCTCATTTGATCAATCCCCGGATAAATACGGATAATGCCCCTATGGCGAAAACACATACAGCAAAGCCGGCCGGGCAGCATCCCGGCCCCGCAGTCCATAAGAAAGAGTGTTCTTTCCTGTCCTTCCCTATTAAAATCGAAATAACGACTCCAATGACCGATAGAATCGATCCAAACGGAACGGCATCGATATAGCTGTACCGGGCATTATTCGCGCTGTAAAAATTAAGCGCAAAGCAGTGAGAGAATTCCCAATAAAAGGGCAACACAAGAAAAAATCTTTGTTTTCTTGTGTTTCATAACATTCTCGCCTCTCGTTACAGATGCTTCTTAAAAGTTCTCGTCATTTTGAGCACGCCATCAATGATCCGGTCAAAAATCAGTTCCGCATCTGCTTCGAATGCGTCTTTGGCCGGGAACGATAAATGTATTCGGTGAAAATTTCATAAACGCAGTATGCAATCCATATTTTTACAATCTTTCCGCCTTTATCATTTTCACAAGAAGCATCATATTCAAGAAACGCTCCGTCAGAATGCCGAACGATACATCAAAATTACGGGAAAATATTTTCCCCGCCACCATTTCCCCCGCACGCGCTCGTATGTTTTTCATTCTCCGCGCCCATTTTATGGCGTCTTTTCGCCTTTAGCTGTTCTGTAACCCTTAATGCCGCACTCTTCAGCCGCCGAATTATCGCGGGTAATTTTAATATTTTTTGTTTATATTGCCACATTTTGGCAAGATGCCGCACAACATATTCGGTGCCGAACATTACTCAGGCACAAAAAGCGGAAATCTCATATTTCCCAAAAATTCGGCGCCGAATAAACATTTGTATTTTCCGCAATTTTTTTGTATAATAAAATATAATTATAAATCGTTTCCGCCCGATGCGCGGCGGTACCGTTTTGCACTTCGGAGGTGAAAAAATGCGATTTTTGGGCTCGGGCAAAACTCTGGCCGTTCGTGGAGGTTTGCTTGCCGCATTCGCGGCTATTTACGTTGTCGAAATATGCCTCGCTTTTAACGGATCTGCGGTAAGAACGCAGCCGCAGGAGTCGACCCCCTCCGATGAATCCTCCGCGCCGTCGTACAGCTACGATGATTTTTCATACGATGAGTACGGCGGATGGGGCATTTCGTCCGACGAGTTGAGCGACGACGGTCTTACATCCGTGATACCCGTTGAATCGTTGCCCGATGTGCTGAACAACCCCGAATATCTTCCTACCCCGGAAGACAACGCTAACGACCCGGGCGCGAACCATCCCGCGGGAATGGTCGATACCCCATCGCAAAAACCCCAGACACAAACAAACTCGTCGGCAGCGTCGCAGGCTCCCGCTCCGCCCGACCCGCCGAAAGACACCGTCCCGGCGAAAGACACGATTACGGAAGTAACGCCGTACATTGTGCGAATTGAATGCGACAAAAGTTCGAGCGTAAGATTGCGTTCTTCCATGAGCCTCGCGAACAATTCGAATATCGTCGCATCCCTTAAAAACAATACCGCTCTGCTCTGCAACGCCGACTGTACCGCCAAAGATGGATACCGCTGGCGGAGGGTGGTTTATAACGGAAAAAATGTATATGTTTCGGAACAGTATACCCGTGCCACCGGGGAAAACCCGAATATTTTAAGCAGCAATGCGCCGTCTTCTTCGTCGTCGTCAACTCCGTCCGCTCCGTCGTCATCCGCTCCGCAGGCGCCCGGCGCCATGCAAGGCTGGCAGACCGTCGACGGGAAAACCTATTATTATGTAAACGGAGAACCGGTTACCGGATGGCAGGTTATCGGCGGTGTCCGGCACCTGTTCGACAGCAACGGGGTAAAAATAAGCAAAGCCGGCATCGATGTTTCGCGTTACCAGCTGGATATCGACTGGCAGGCGGTAAAAGAGGCCGGTATCGAATTCGCGCTGATACGCGTGGGCTACCGGGGCTACGGTACCGAACCCGGGCAGGGTCGCCTCGTATTAGATGAATATTTCACCCGCAATATGGACGGTGCCGCTGCGGCGGGCATTCCGTGCGGAGTATACATTTTCACCACCGCCGTCAACACCACCGAAGCGCTTGAGGAAGCGGCGTTCGTGATCTCCGCCGTGAAAAAATACAAACTCGAATACCCTATCATGTACGATATCGAATGCACATACGGCCGTTGCGAAAAAGTGTCGAAAAAGCAGTTTACCGACAACACGATAGCTTTTTTGGATGCGGTTAAAGCGGCGGGGTACAAAGGCATGTATTACACCTACAAAAGTTTTGTGCAGAACCAGCTGGAATACGACCGTCTTAAAGGAAAATACGATCTCGCGATCGCGCTTTACCCCAGCGCGGATGTAACGGACGATTCCCCCGTTCGGTCGCTCGACTATAAAATCTGGCAGTATTCGAGTTCCGGTCATATTCCGGGCATAAAAGGCAAAGTGGATCTGGATATCCAGATAAGCCCGGTGTAACCGCTTTGCGCGGGAAAAACGGAACAGTACACTAGAGTGCCGACAGACAAACCGGAAACATAACCGTAAAAACCCCCGGCGACGCGTTCACCGCGACCGTCGGGGTCTTTTTATACGCTTTTATATATCAAAGCTTAACTCAGAGCGGAGTTCCGGGCAGTTAATATGCGAGGCGCCGGGACAATTACTTCGGAATATTCGGCAACGGGAAATATTCTCTTTGGCTACGGTTTGCAGGTGCCGCACGGTTCGTAGCCCAAGGCCAGAAGCTCCTCTCTTGTTCCCGTAAACTCCCGCCGGTTCGCCGCTTTTATCTGTTTCGCGCCGGAACATTCGGGCTTGTGAAATTTCTTTGCGTTTTCGTTAATGACATAGGTTGCCGCGGCAACCGACGAGCCGGAATCAGAGCTTACCGACGGTTCCGACGGAGTGTCTCCGCGCAGGGCGCTCCCTCCCGTCGCGTAATCGATTGTAATTCCCGGCTGCGAATTGTAGCAGTACACGTTGAACAGAATGCCGTCTCCGCCGTCTTCAACCGACTCGGCTTCAATCTGCACCCCGCTCGCGAGGAGATTATTTCCGGCGAACACCGGCGTAACGCGGTAAAGCACGTGATTGCCGGTTTCTTTTATGTAATCCGCGACCATGTTTTCAAAAGGCAGCATTCCCTCAACATTCAGATAGCGGGTCCCGGTAATAAGATTTTTTTCGTTCGCGTTTTCGGCCGTAAGCTGATAGCCGATAAGATGGCAACGGTTGTAAAGATATTTGCCGTCTACAATATCGTATTTTACCGTTTGCCAGCCCGACGGCTTTACCTGCCCTATCGAACCGCGCTCGCCCTCGGGCATTAAATCTCTGCCCACGCAGGCATAAGCCGCGCCGCATCTGCCGAGAAAGTCAAGCGGACTGTAGTTTTCAAACGACCGGGCTTTCAGCTCGTTTTCATCAAAGCCGGGTATATTGTTATACAGCTCGACATACGGCTTATCGGCAAATTCGGGGATATTCGAGAGAGTTATTACCGATCCGTCGGCGGAAGAATCCGCCGGCGCGCCGGGCGCGACGCACCCCGCGAGCAGCACCGCAAGCAAAACTGCCGCCGAAACCGCGATTTGCCACCGCGGACGCGTTTCGGAATTTAACCGTTCGCAACTCCGCTTCACCTGACGTACACCTCCTCGGTAATCTTATCGTGAGATGAACCGGGAAAATCCCGGGCGCTTTCTTTTTTCCATTTTGTGAGATCGATATCGAAAAAGAAATCGCTCGGATATTTACGGTTCCATTTGAAAAGTACGATTTTTTCCGTTTCGCTTTCATGCTCGGCGGCGGACACATTTTCAATAAAGCAGTAGTCTCCCCCGCCGGCTTTCCGCAGGAAATCGTCGTCAACCGTTACGGAGCCATTTTCAAACAAAGGCGCGCTGTAGGCGCCAACCCACAGACGACTGCCCCCGCAAAGGCTTACAATCCGCGAGATAAGCGCGGCGTCGCGGCTTTGCCTTCTCCCGCCGAACATCATACCGTTGCCTTCTCCGACCGCGGCAATAAGAATCATCGCTTTCCCCCTTTTCAACCGGTTCGCCGCGCGGATCGGTGCAAATAAATCCGCGCCGTAAGAATATTTCCGATTTTTATTATACCGCTTTTTCGGTGAAAACGCAACATTATTGCCAAACGGAAATTTGCCGCGACAATCGGGCTCCGCGCCAGAGTCGGAGCATACGGCCTACCGTAAACGGCGCGCCGCCTTAAACCCCCGCCGGGCTTTCGCCGGTTGGATCCTTGTCGGCGTTCCGCGGCTGTTTCCCCGCAAAATCTTCGTCCGCCATTTCGCAGAAGCGGCGGATAAGCCCGATCTCATCGGGATCATACGGGCGCAGATTCGGTCTGTAAAGGTCGTGGAACCATACCTTAAAATCAATATTGCGCGCGCCGCCGTTTTCCCGTTCGCGCCATACCGACTCCCACGGTTCATACGACTGATACAGCCCGGCCACAAACCCCCAGTTATAACACCCGACCTTTTCCAGATAGAACAGCGGAAACATCTGCTCAACGGTGTTGTGCTGCATACGGCAAAGCCATTCGGTATTTATAACGGGTCTATCGTAACGCTTTAGACGGCGGAGAATACGGATATTGGTTTCGTAGCTTCCGTAATTGTGATAACTGATTATATCCGAATTATCGAGCGCGAACTGTTCCGGGGCATCGAGCGCACGGTTATCGCGGAAATTCCACATGCAGGATGTTACCGGCTGCGACGGATTAACCTCTCGCGCTATCTCAAAAAACTTTTTCAGATGCGGCATCGTAGCCTCTCCGCGCCCGCACATTCCCGGCTCGTTATACAAATCCCATATGCAGATGCGAGGGTCGTTTTTATAGGTTTCCAGCATCTCGCGAACCCAGAGGTAATATCGCCCCGCTACCTCGGGATCGTCGATGGAGTGCGCCCCTACGGGGGATTCCGGCCGAACGGTCCCGAATTTTCGCGCACCGTGATAGCCGGGATCGAAACGCTGTACGCCGAGATGCTCCGGCTCCCAATATTCGTCTTTCGGCCATACACAGTCGTCGCCGAGAACAACCGTACAGCTTATGCCGTATTTCCATGCCAGCGCGAGATAACGGTCGAACCGGCGCATAAATCCGTCGTGCTGAAGATCCCAACAGATAAAAGCGGGAAATATCCGTATCGTATTGAACCCCGTATCGCGAACCAGTTTAAGTTCCCTCTCCGCCGTCGCGAACCGCTCCTCAAATCCCTTTTCCTGCCACTGGTCGATGCGGTTGACACAATCGCTGCTCATAAAATTACAGCCGCGGAGCCAGGGTCTTCCGTTATACCAGTTCCATATTTTCTCTTCGCTCCATTTTTCACCCGTCATAATTACCCTCCGTATTTTCAAAAACAAGCCTGTAATTTTGTACTGCGGCGGCGGGGCCAGGCTCGATCAGCTCCGCCGTTCCGTCGCGGCGCCGGAGAAAAGTCGCGGGAGAAATATATTTATCGGTTCGCCCTATCATTCCGCAGCCGTCCCGCAACGGAACAACGATAAAAAGCCGGTAATCGTTTCGCCCGGGCAGCGAAACATCAAGTTTTTCGCCCGATTTCAGCACCGTTATTTCCTTTGAAAAATGCTCGTACAGCGCAAATTCATCGCCGGACAGTCCGTTAACATCTCCCGGCGATACGGTACCCGAAACCGGATTTTCTTCGCCGTCGAGGTTGAATACCGCTATTATTCCGCACCCGTTGCAGGTATTTTGCAGTTTGAAGATCCTCCCGGAGGTCACGGGATCACGGGTTATGCAGTCGGCGGACGGCACGGCGGGAGAGTCACAGCGAAGTATCCTGCCGTTTGACAGAACAAGCGGCATCAGGATTTCTTTACGGCTCCGCCCCGGCTCGTCGCTTACATATACGGGGCCTCCGCTTATCGCGCGAAGAACGGCGTTTTTTTCGGCCTGTGCGTCGTCGCTCCACCACATATCCCAATCGCAATAATAAAACTGGCCCTGAATCAGGCTGTTATACGAACACTGAAGAATATGTTTCGTGAACCACGCGGCGTTTTCCGGCTGAAAATCGTCGCTGCATCTCGAAACGGAACTCGCCCTGCGGTTCCACATATCCTCGCTCGCCATGCCCATACAGTTTATCATCCGATTATCGAAATGCAGCCCGGCGGACGCTTCGAGAGCGTCGTGAAAATCTCTTGCGATTTTGCCTACGGGCGCCATATTTTTATAAAATCTGCGCGTCATGCTCTGATTGTCGACTTTGACAAAATCGACGCCCGCCCGACACAGCGCGTCGTGGAACGCACAGTAAAATCCGAAAGCCCTGTCGCGCTCGGGCGAAGGCACATACTGCCCTCCGGGGGCTTTAATAAGGCAGTCGCTCACGTCACGGTAAATGTCGCCGTCGGGGTCTATGCCCATCCAATAGCCCGTCGTCGGGTGCCAGATACCTACGGAAATTCCGTATCCGTTTATTTTTTCAACACAATGTTTAAGCCCCTCCGGGAACCGGCGTGGGTCGGCATTGAAGGAATAAAGCCGCGACGAATGCATAATCCGCATCATTTCACCGGCATCACGGTATTCGCGATCCCAAAAGTCGCGCACTTCCGCCCACATATCGTCTAAGATAACCCATTTTACGGGAATGTCTTTTTCCTTAAACTCATCGCACTTGGCGATAAGACCGTCTTCGTTTACGCGTATTTGAAACGCGTCCCAGCTGCACCAGCCGAGGTATTCGAAAATTTCGGGGTAACGGCGCCGGCTTCTCGGCTTACAACCGTTGCCGAGCAGTTGCAAGCCGACGCGGGTGCAGTCTTCAAGCAGTTTGTACGGATTATCGCCCTCGGCGGAGAGAAAAGCCAGGGCTCGGCAGTCGGTAATTCCATCGCACCAACTGAAAAGCCGCGCGATAACCTTACCCGCCCCGCCGCCTTTCAGTACGCATTTATATCGCTCTGAGACTACAGGAAGCAATACACCGAATCCCCCGCCCGGCATTTCGTATATAAGCCCCTGCGTTTCATCGGGCACAAGAGAAAGATCTGTTCCGAACGCGGGTCTGCACCAGAATTCGCTGTGCCGGTAATCCGCTATCCAGTGTTCGGCGTTTAACGGTACCTCTATCGCCGCTCCGAATTCAGGATCGAGAGGATGGGCGGATATCGCGTCGATATAAACCGCGGTAACTCCGTCAATCTTTTCCTCACGCAGCGGCACTCGGTCATCGCGCGCCTTCCCGTCGGCATAATTCAAATAAGCGTTCATAACAACCACCCCGTATAACAGCGGCGTTCGCAAGCCGCGTTTATAATTCGCTCCGTAAAAACCGCCCGGTTTGAACCGGGCGGTCTGTCGCGCGGCGCTTTCTGCTTCACGCTTCCGAATAATTATCTACATTGTCGGTTGCCGTTACCGTGCCGCCGGTTTTCCAAACAGTCGATTGATGTTTCGCTTTATTCGCGTTATCGCCCGCGCCGAAATCGGCGTTTTTGATTGTAACATTACTGTTTGCACCAACCACAACCAGTGCGCCGCCGCCTCCGTTTGCGCTGTTTTTGTAAAACAGGGCCTTATCGTCGGGTCCGCTGCCTTCGATTAAAACCTCGACATCGTGAATATACATCGCTCCGGCGTCTCCTCCGGCGGTGTTGGAAATAAACGAAGTGCCTTTAAGCGTCAATTTGCCGCGCACATCTATCGCGCCCGACGACGAATCGCTGCGGTTCCCCTCAAAGAGATACCCGGTGATACTTACCTCCGGCTTGTTATCGGCGCACATATATATCGCGCCGCCGTTGGCTTTCGAGGAATTGTTGTAGAATTTGCCCTTTTCGTCGTCGGTCGCCGTAAGGGTAAGTTTCGCCGCCCCATTTTTTGTGCTCTTTTCGCCTACGCATATCGCGCCGCCTTCCGAACCGGAGCCGTCGTTATGATTGTCATTAAACAGGCAGTTCGAACCTATAAGTTCCGCGCCGTTCAGGATAGAAACCGCGCCGCCGCTGGTGTTGCCGGCAGTAGTGTAGTTGCCGGTAAATTCGGTATTTACAAGCCCCGCGCCGCCGTCGGCCGTTTTGGCCTGCCCGCCGAGCAGCAGCGCTCCGCCATTCTTTTCGGAATGATTGCCGGTGAACCTGGAGCCGCTGTCGGTAAGTTTACCGGCGGGATAATAACCCATATATATCGCCCCGCCGCCGCTTGCCGCCGAGTTGTTATTAAAAGTACAGCCCGAAATTTTAATTTCGGTTTCCTGGGCGTATATTGCCCCGCCGTTTGTTGCGTGATTCGAATCAAAGACGGTGCCGCTTTCAAGCGTAACAACGGTATTTCCTTCGGCGAACACGGCGCCGTTTACCGACTCGGTATTTTCAACCCGGCAGCCGGACAAGGTTAACGCGTTCTTTACATCGCCGTCTTTTTTTTTTACCGTAATCGCTCCGCCGTTGTTGCCGGTATGGCCGGTAAAAGTATAACCCGAAATATTTACTGTCCCGCCGGTAACATCGATAAATATCGCCGACGCGTTATGCTTCTTGATTCCGTTTGCCGCCGCGGCGTCGTTATTTTCAAACCGGCAGTTTTCCGAGGCATCTTCCGACGAACGGGCAAGGGTTACCGAGCCCCCGCCGTGAACGGCAATCGCGCCGCCCGCCGAACTTTCGCCGTGTGCCTTGTTCTTTACGAATTTGCAATCCGCTTTGTCGCCGGTAACGGCACCGCCTGCAACATAAATCGCGCCGCCGTTCTGCGCGGTGGTATTGCCCGTAAAGTTCAAGGTGCCTTTAAGGGTAACGGCGCCGGCCAGGTAAAGCGCCCCGCCGTTTCCGCCGGCCTTATTGCCGGTTTCTTCCGAATCGCCGAAAACGGTATTCTCGAATACTGCGGGCGCATTTGAGTAAACCGCGCCTCCCTCTTTTGCCGCGGTATTGCCGGTAAATTCGGATCCGATGTCGGACAGTTTACCGGCTGAGCTGCTCATATGTATCGCTCCGCCGCGGTTCGCCGCACCGTTGCCGTTGAAGGTACAGCCGTCGGTATTCACTTCCGCCGCATTGGCGTATATTACGCCGCCGCCGAAATTGGCGCCGTTTTTGGCTTCGCAACCCGTAAAAGTCGAATCGGCGAGAGTGATAACCGTATTGTCTTCGGCGTAAACAACGCCGCCTAAAGTCGCGGAGGCGCCGTTTACATCGCAATCGGTTAGAGTAAGAGTGTTTTTATTGTCGCCGTCTTTCTTTTTTACGAAGAACAGCCCGCCGTATTTATTGTCGGGAACCTTGTTCTCCTCGAAAGTATAGCCGGTTATGCTCGCCTTTCCGTTTTCGATATACACCGCGGCGGCATGATCGGCAACGGAACGGTTGCCTTTGAATTTGTACTCCGCTTTATTGTCGGACGTAAGGTTGAGGGTGCCGCCGTTAAGATATACGGCGCCTCCCGGCCCGGCGGCGGTATAATTCGAGGTAAAATTATTGTTGTTGCCGTGAAAATCCACGGCGGTGTATACGGCTCCGCCTTTCCCGTTCCCGGAGGTATGGTTATTGTCAAAAGTGCAGTTGTCGCATTTGAAATCGCCGCCCGCGTCATTCATGCATATCGCTCCGCCGCTGCCGGTCGCACTGTTGCCGATAAATTTGCAGTTGTCGGCTTCCACCACCGCGGCATGTGCGTATACTACGCCGCCGCTTCCGTTTTTGGCTACGCAACCGGTAAAAGTCGAACCGGCAAGAGTTACAGTCGTATTGTCTTCGGCGTAAATAACGCCGCCGAAATTCGCGGAGGCTCCGTTTATATCGCAGTCGGAAATCGTAAGGGCGTTTTGATCGTGACCGTCTTTCTTTTTTACGAAGAACAGGCCGCCGTATTTATTGTCGGGAACCTTGTTCTCCTCGAAAGTATAGCCGGATATGCTCGCCTTCCCGTTCTCGATATACACCGCGGCGGCATGATCGGTATCGGAGTGATTGCCTTTGAATTTGTACTCCGCTTTATTGTCGGACGTAAGATTGAGGGTGCCGCCGTTTATGTATACGGCGCCGCCGGTACCGCCGTTCTTTTCGGAGCCGGAGGTATAGTTACCGATGAAGTTGTTGTTCTTGCCGTGAAGGCTGCCGCCCAAATAAATCGCGCCGCCTTTTGTGAGGGAATGATTGTTTTCGAAAGTGCAGTTGTCGCATTGAATGTCCGCGCCGACGCGGGAATATATCGCGCCTCCGCCGACGTTGCCGTCATCCGCGGCGTTTCCTTTGAATGTGACGGTGTCGAGAATTATTTTTACATTGTTGCCCTCGTCGTGAATGGCGCCCAGAGCGCTTTGATTGTTTTCGAGTGTGCAGTTTTTCAGCTTAAGGATATTCGTATCGTCCGCGGCGGTTCCGGCTTTTATAAACGCCACCGCGCCGTAATTTCCCGTATTGTCGGTGATCTTATAGCCCTCGATTGTTACGGATCCTTTCGCGATTCTTACAACTCCGGCGTTGGTTCTTTTGCCGTCGCTTCCTACCGCGTCGCTGCCCTTAATCACGGCTCTTGCCTCGTCTTTACCGATAAGAGTAACGGTGCCGCCGGTATGTTTGGCCGGATCAACGTCGTCGATATTTCCGACACTGATTATTCCGCCGCCGGAGAGGGGATCGTTGTTTTCAAAATAACAGTCTTCGCCTTCGACGGTTGCGTCTCCGTTACATATGACCGCTCCGCCGTTTTTGCCGGTGTTGTTTCTGAAGTCGCAGCGTACCAGTTTGACTTCGGTTTTGTTCCTCGCCTCAACAGCGGTTATCTTGCAGCCGTCGAAAGTGCTGTCTTCCACCGTAACACTGACGCCGCGTTCCGCAAGCAGGCCCCAGCCGCCGCCGTTCAGATTTTTGTAATTATGCAAAATAATCTCACAGGGCAGTTCGTTTTCCTGCAACTGACCGAATTCGGTTTGAGAACGCACCCAAATACCGACATAGGGAACTTTGTTAAGGGTTATGTCCCAAGCCTCGAGTTTTGTATCGTCGCCCGTCAGTTTCATACCCTGATACGCGTTGTTAATCGTTAAATTCTTAAGCGTAATTTCGCAACGGCTGCCGGCGACCTGTATCGCGGTGCTGTCTTTTTCGATCATATCGAAAACGCAGTTTTCCACCGTAACATCCCGGCAGTTATCGTTCAGATACAGCCCGCAGGCCGTATTGTAAAAATGCACGCCTTTCACCGTCAGGCTCTGGCATCCGTTCTGGGCGCAGATTGCGATATTGGTGCTGGTGGTCATTTCAATCATACCGTCGGGATCGTCGCCCTCGTAAGACACATCGATTGTGCCGGCACTGTCGATAATTCTCTGCCAGGTCTTGCAGTCCGCGCCGATGTCGAATTTTCCGCCGTGAACCGCAATGGTGCTCCCGGCAACCCCCTGGAGCATGCCTTTTGCCCATGTTCCGTGGGAGTTTTCAAACAGCGCATCCCCCGATACTTCAAGATACCCGGTAGACCTTACGGAAATATGATTGTACTCGGTTCCCTCCCATGTGCCGCCTTCGACAAACATTTGAGAGCCGGACTCGACAACGGCGTCGAAACAGCTTACCTCTTCAAAAACGCCGTCTTTAACCACGGCGGTGCCGCCGTCAGGGTAGAAAACGCAGAATGTCATATTTCTGCCCGCGCCGTCGGCAAACGAAAGGTTCGCGCCTTCGTCAATGTGGATACCGCTGGCGCGATACCCGCCGTCGAGGGTAATGCCGTCGACCGTAAGCTCGGATTCCGGCGACATTTCGATAATAAAAGGTCCTTCGCCGTAATACCCGTCCGACGCGTAAGAGATGGTAACGTCGCCCTTTAACGCTTTTTTGCCGTTTACGGTAATCGGCGAGGCAACGGTTATATCATCGGTAACGGTAACGGTTATATCGCCGTCGTACTCAAGAAGTTCGCGCAGGGTTTTCTCGTCGGACGCCTCGGAATTTTTATCCGGGATTACCGGATCCGCCGGGCGCTCGGGCGCTTCCGCGGGCGGCTCGTTTTCGGGCTGAACCGTCGGCGTATCGGCGCCCCCGTCGGAAGGCGCTTCGGGCTCGGCCGGTTCGGAAGGCTCCTCCTGCCCGGATCCGGTTGCGGGCTGCTCCGTCGCGGAGGAGACCGGCGCCGACGAGGATCCGTCGTAACCGGTGTCTTCGCCGCCGCAGGAGCGCAACAGCAGTATAATTATCACCGCCGCGACGACGCATACCGCCGCCAGCGATATTACAATCGCCGCCGTTTTCTTCTTTTTGCTTTTTTCGGGGTTGCCGTTTTTAATATCCGCCATTATAATCTGCCCCCTCTTATCTCGCTTTTATTTTATAATGTCCGTCGGCTTTTTCTTCCAGCAGCCCCGCGTATAGCGCGTTTGAGCGGTGTTTTTCCACCTGAATATCGTATGTTCTGCTGCCGTCGGTGGTAACAAGCACCGTTCCGTCGAGACCGGTGTGGAATGCCAGGACACCGTCGCCCGTCCAGTTCGTCATGGCGCTCAGCCCGTTCGGCTTGCCGCCTACGCCGATCGCGGCGGTCGCGTGCATAAATTCAATCCAGTCGGGCTGATTGTTGTCTTGAATCGAATGGTGGTTCATCTTTACAATGTCACACTTGATCAGATCGCCGTATTTCGCCATCATTTCTCTCTGCTCCGTGCCGTTATCTCCGATGTCTCCGCCGAACCAGAAAGTGGAATTTTTGTAGGTGAGTTTCATACACACGGATTCGTTGTTCAGACTGGCGTCTTTGAAAGACGCCTCCCAATCCATATCCTCCCACGGATAGAAAATCTGCACATTTACCGGCCCGCAGTTGAAACTGTAAGGGGTTTCGGATTTGCCGGTGTCTTTTGATGTTTTCGAGCTGATTACCTCGCAGTGTATGCCCTTCTTTTTCGCCATGTCAAGAAGTTCGTGATACATACCCTTGCCCTGGGTATAGAAAAGAGAGGCAGAAGTGTATAAAGTCCCGATCTCGAAACTGTTGAGGACTTCTCTGTAGCCGCCCATATGATCCTCGTGAGTGTGGCTTATAAACAGATGATCGATCTTCTTTATCCCTAGCTTTTTAATCGAATCGATCATATACGAGTTGCAGCCAGAGCCGTTTACATCGATCATAATCGTCGTGCCGTCGGGCGCGAGGATAAATTCATTGTCGCCCGGATCGAATCCGCCGGGGAACCCGGAATAATCGGAACGGAAGTAGAATACCGCCAGTTTGCCGTCCAGGTTTTTGCGATCCAGAATATAATCGCGGAATGTGTACTCCGTTTTCGCGTAATCCGCGAAAACCGTATCGCTCCAGGCTTCGCTTTCGACCGAACCGGCGTTTCCTCCGCCGTTCGTGCCGGCGCCGCCGGAGCCGCTGCCGGTCCCCGTATTGCCGGCCGGACCCGAGCCGCCGTCCGCGCCGTTCCCGGTACCGCCGACATTGCCGCCGGAACCGTTTTCGTTATTTCCGGCTTCCCCGCCGTTTTCGCCGGTACCGTTTCCGTTTCCGCCAAACCCGGCGCCCCCGCCGGAAGAATAAGAGCCCTCACCCCCGGAGGAGCTTACAACACCCTTATCTTTTTTCCCGCAGCCCGCCATCAGCAGAAGCATAACCGCGAGACAGGCGGCAATTACGGAATGCCATTTCAGTTTCATATATTTTCACCTCTTTGATTTTATAAGCGCCGGGGTAACCGCGAACCCCGCCCGGCCGGAAAGTTATCGCCCCGGCCGGACATTTCCGCGGGTCCGTGATTTTGCCGCCGCGCCCCGCCGTTTGTACGGGACGCGCCGGCTTGACGCCGTTTATTTGTTGAGAGCCTGAGACGCCACGGCGTTGTTTATCGATTTATGAGCCTGATCGATAAGCGACTGGATGCTGGCTTTCGGATTGGCGGAAAGACCGGTGCATATAGCCTCGAACGAATGTTCGATCGCCGAATTGGCCCGACCGTAAGTTCCTTTGAGAGCGCCGGAGGATTTGCTAATCGCGCTGATAACATTACCGGCCTCGGGGAAATTCTTGCTTTGCCATGATGTGATTTTGGAACTGGCGGCGGCTTTCCTTGTATACGGCACATATGAAGTGGCCGTGCACCAGATCTCCTGGGCCTCGACGGAGGCTAAATATTTAAGATATTCGTATGCGCCCTGCATTTCGTCGTTATCGCCGGTGTCGGCAATAAACACGCCTGTGCCCTCGCATATCATCTGGCCTTTGTTTTTGTTGGCGTTGGCTTCGGTTATGCTGGGGCTGGGAATCCACGCGGTTTTGAATTTCGGAATGCCGACATTTGCGTTGACATCGCCTATATAAGAATTTGTGTTCTCCCAGAACAGGATCCTGCCCTTGTTGAAATCGGGCGCATATGTCCAGCCTCCGCTTACGCCGGCCTGAGGATATGCCGCACCCTCCTGGAACAGTTTCGCGGTTATCTCGGCGTATTTTGTAATCGCCGTTTTGGTGGCTCCCTCGTTCAGCAGCGATTTGGTGGCGTTTTTGGTCCAGCCGTTGCCGTTGTTTATTATGTCGACGCCCTCGACCCTCAACATATCGTGGATATTCGTTCCCCTGTTAAAGGAAATACCGTAGAGAACAGCGTTGCTTTTTTTAGCCGCAATCGCTATTTCGGCAATTTTCTCGTAACTCGTACAGTCGGAAAGCGAGTAGTAGCCGCCTCCCGGTTTTTTAACCTGCCCTAAAATATCGAGGTTTATCGACATTCCGGTTATACTCAACCCCACCGGCATACCGATGAGTTTGCCGTTGCGGTCTTTATAGGCGGTAAGTACGGCGGGGAAAAAATCGTTTATCCAGTTTTTGTCGCTGTCTTTGTCGATAAAATTCTGGATCGGCACGCAGAAATCGCTTTCAGCGCAGTCCGCAAGAGTATAGGGGGTACCGTTAAACAAAGCCGGATAACTCTTCTGCGTAAGGGACATCAGCTTTGTAATCAACGCCTCCGTAGAGCCCATCTCCAGGCATTTTACGCGATAACGGCTCTGTTTGGCGTTGTAATTTTTGGTAATTGTCTGCAACGCCTGATCCTTTCTCGCGTCATACGAACACCACCATACGACATCGATTTTGCCTTTATTGGCGGTCGCGCTCGAGGTGCCGCCGTTCGTGCCCGTACCGTTTCCGTTCCCGTTGGCCGTACCCGCGCCGTTGCCGTTCCCGCCGGCACCGTTTCCGCCGCCGTTGCCGTTTGCGGCGCCGCCTTCTCCGCCGGATTCCGCGCCGCCGTTGTTTTCATCGCCGGTTTCGGAAACCGAGGAACCGTTTGACTCGGTGCCGCCCTTCCCTTTCGATTTGCTTTTGCCGCATCCGCCGAACGCCGCGCATACAATAACCGCCGCGAGCAGAACGGCGAATATTCTCGCCCATGTTTTCATTTTCAATTCCTCCGTTACAATAAAAAGTTTCCGCTTAAATTAAGAACAGTCCGCCGTCGATTTACGCCATATCTCTCCCCCTTTCCTCAATTACGCGGCGTCAGCTTTTAACCGCGCCGGCCGTCATGCCTTCCACAATCCTGTCGACACCCAGAATGTAAATAATTATCGGGATTACCATGCTCACCACGCCGCCCGCGAAAGTATAACCGGGTGTAAGGTTACTGTCTCCCAGCATTTTAGCGACGCCGATAGCCATCGTGTCTTTCTTGTCGTCTAATATAACAAGCAACGGCCAGAAGTAATCGTTGTACGCCCCGATGAACGAATTAAGCACCAGCGTTACGATAATCGGCTTGCTTAACGGCAGAGCAACACTCGTAAAATACCTCGTGTGGCCGCAACCGTCGACTTTCGCCGCGTCCCACAACGCGGACGGCAGCGACATCATATGCTGCCTCAGCATAAACATACCGCCTATGTTTACGAAACCGGTTATCATAATGCCGAGATATGTGTCGATAAGGCCGAGCTGCTGAATCGTAAGATAATTGGAAATAATGGTCGTTTCGCCGGGTATCATCATAACCGCGAGAAAGATCGCGAACAGCCCGTTCTTAAACGGAAAATTAAAATGAGCGAACGCGTAGGCGCACATCGCGCTGATAACGGTCGATACGGGTAGCGCGACCATGATTACCAGAAATGTGTTGCCCAGCAGTTTCAAAATATTGTAGGTGCTGAGCGCGTAGCGGTAATTTTCGAGGGTGGGGTGAGCAGTAAACAGCCGCATAGGCGGATTGTTTATTTCGCTGTTCGATTGAAAACTGAAAATCAAAGTGAGAATAATCGGGGCAATAATAATCAGGCCAATAAGAATTTTTACCGTCCACATGGCGGTGTTTTTGATTTTAATACTCATATATGCCGCTCCTTCGCCAAACGCCTATTGGTAAAAAACAAGTTTTTTCTCGAAAATAAACTGGATTCTGGTGATGACGAATATAATGACGAACAGAACTATCGAATAGCAGCACGCCTGACTGTACATGGCCTCCCCCATCGCCTTCTGGTAAATTTCGTAGGTAAGGTTGGCGGTGGTATACGCCGGCCCGCCGGCGGTCAACAGATTGATTTGCGAAAACACACGGAGTGATGAAACGATAGAAAGGAACAGTACAAAGAAAATCTGCGGCGACGCCATCGGAATTTGAATGCGCGTGGCCTTAACGAAAGCGTTGGCTCCGTCGAGCGTCGCGGCCTCGAGCAGTTCGTCCGAAACATTGCGGAAGCCGGCGAGCAGATAAAGGTAGCATGACGGTATATGCCCCCATACCGTAGAAAAAGCCACGCACCAGAAAGCGGTTTTCACATTGCCGAGCCAGTAAATATCGGTTCCGAGAATACCGTTGAGGAATCCCCCGCGAAGTGCCGGCGCGAAAAACATCGTCCACAGTATCGCCGCGGCGGACGAGGATATCGCCATCGGAAGCGCGTAAAGCGTGGTAATAAGCCGCTGACCTTTTCCCCTTTTCGCGCCGATTAAAGCCAGCAGCATCGCGCTGACAAACGAGGTTACAAGAACAACGCCGGCATATTTGAAGGTGTTGCGCAAAGATATACGGAAAACTTCATCGTCGAACAGCATTTTCCAGTGGAAAAGTCCCGCCCAGCCCTGCCATTCACCTATCATGTTTGTTACGGAAAAAGTGTTGATTACGGTTTTTACAAACGGATAAAACGAAAACATACCTACCAGCAAAACTGCCGGAAGCATCCAGAAATACGGCAGTACCGAAAAATCGGGATATTTGCTTTTGAATTTGGAACGTTTTGATGTCATCGCAAATTACCTCCATTTTAATTTCTTATTTTCCGCGGCGATCCCGGTTATTTACTTTTGCCCGAAAACCGCTTTTGCAGATGTAAAACCTCACAGGCAACGCCGGCATTTTCGGGCACCGGGTATCATTTTTAACAATTATAGCCCCCCCCCCCCCCCCCTAAATGTCAACACTTTATACAAAAATATTTCAAAATTTGCCGAAAAAAATTTTCGCCCTTTCCCGGCGACCGCAACCGCGCGGTTCGCGGCGGCGGAGTTTTTACTCGGCAAAGCTGAAATAAATAACGGAAATACCCCGTGCGTTTACACGGAAAATACCCTGCGCGGTTACACGGGCGTTATATCGCTAACCGGCATACGGTTGCGCATTAAAAAAAGCCCGCTAAAGCGGACTTCGTTTTTTTATATTCAATACTTATATAACGGCATAAACGGAGCCGGCATAATAAACGGCGCGCGAGACTTCGGATTCTTACGCGATTGCG
>CAZRRV010000025.1:0-4613 GCA_964602735.1 uncultured Eubacteriales bacterium | reverse complement strand
TGTATTGCCGAGCGCTTATGTAAAATACAGCGGAAAATATGCGGGAGACGCGCAAAGCCGTCGGGCGGGCACCCGGCGGTGTTGCGTTAAAATGCCGCGCAGGGATAACGACCGGGAAATTTTACCGGCAAAGAATCCCTTTGTTTACGAATATCCCGCGGAATTTCCGCATACGATCACCGTCCGGCGTTTCAAACTTCTCGAACGGGATCCCCGCCGTTTCATATTTTCTTTTTGCCATGGAATGATAAGGGAGAAGTTCGCCTTTATTTATTCCGTAAGCGCGCAGAAGATCCGACACGGCGTTCATTTCGCGGTCGGTATCGTTCCAGCCGCCGATTACCGGCACACGAACGGTTATATTCCCGCCGAAATTTTCGGCGAGGCGGGCAAGGTTCCGCAATATAAGATCGTTACCGGCTCCCGTACCCGATTTATGCAGATCGGGGTCGGCGCATTTGACGTCGTACAGGAACAAATCGGTGTAAGGCATAACTTTTTCAAACGTTTCCCACGGGACGGAGCCGGCTGTATCAACCGCGGTGGAGAAACCTTCCGCCTTGCAGGCGATAAGAAGTTCGAGAAGAAAATCCGATTGCAGAAGGCATTCGCCGCCCGTGAATGTTACGCCGCCTCCCGACGCCGCGTAAAAGGCGCTGTCTTTCCGGCACTCATCCATAACCTCGCCGACAGTATACGATTTTCCGTACAGGTGCCGCGCTTCCGAAGGGCAAAGCCTCGCGCATTCGCCGCAGAAATCACAGCGCGCGCCCCCGCTCGGACACACTTTCCGGCAAATCCCGCAGCCGGTGCAACGGCTTTTATCGGTAAGCAGAAGTATCTCGTTCGTAAGTCCTTCGGGGTTGTGGCACCACCGGCAGCGCAAATTGCAGCCTTTGAAAAACACCGCCGTGCGTATTCCCGGCCCGTCGACATACGAGCCGCGCTGTATATCGAATATCAAGCCCCGTTTACCGCTATTCATAAAAATTTCTTGTGAGAACCTCCTGCTGCCATTCGGGAGAAAGGCTGACGAATTTCGCGGAAAATCCGGTGACGCGCACAATTAAATCGGGGTATTTTTCGGGGTGCTCACGCGCGTCGAGCAGCTGTTCGCGGGTAACGCAGTTAAGCTGCAGCGACTGCATCGAACTGTCGGCCGCGGCGTAAAGGAACGCGGCGCAACGGTCGAGATCGACTTTATCTGACGGAAGAATTATATTCACGACACTACCTCCCGCCATTGTCGAACGGTCGAGAGATTGCAGGCTGCGTATTACGTCGGTAACGGAGGGTATCCTTTTAAGCCGCGACGGCGTTAATCCCTGCGCTATATAATCGCCGTTTTTGCGGCCGTCGGGCGTCGCGAGGGTTTCCTGTCCCCAGAAGCGGACTTCGGTATAAGTTAAATATCCAAGCCGTGTTTTACCGCCGCGGGCGGATTTAATCTCGCTCAGCATCGAAACCAGGTCATCGTTCAACCGACCTGCCAAAGCGCATGATTCCGCGCCGCCGTCGCCCCACCCCGGGCAGCGAACGGCCTCGGCGCGCATAACATCGGCGTTTTCCCAGTTCGACCGCACCGCCGCGAGAAATTCGCTCAGACCGTACTTCCGCTCATCAAAGCACAGTTTTTTTATTGCCAAAAGCGAATCGACGATATTCGGCAGACCCACCATACAGTAAACTTCATCGTTGCGGCGGGCGCCGCCCGCGGTTATATCGGTTCTGTTTTCAAGGCAGTCATGCAATGTGGAGGAAAAAATCGGCACCGGGGACACTCTGTTCCATACCAAACCTCCGCGCCTTTTGATTTCAGTCCGTTCTTTTATGAGCCTTCCGAAATTTTCGCGGGTACGGGCATATACCTCCTCAAAATTTTCGGAACCGTCCAGCGGTATGAAATCGATTCCCACCTCCTCCATTTTGTCTTTCAGATTATGAACCGAATATTCGAACGGCTTAAGAAGATTAACATAATTGCCGTGATCGTATTTTTCGGTTCCGTTACAGGTAAGACCCCAGCACCCGGTAACGATATAGTCGCGTGCCTCTTCCAAAGGAATTCCCGCTCTGACAAGCGACGGTATGGCCGCGTCGTCGTTGTGATACAGCACAACGCTCGTCCCGGATATAACGGATTTGTCGATTTCATCGAGATATTCTCTCGGCGAATTTTTCGAATACCGGACTTTAATTTTAGGAAAGATCGTTTTCTCTTCTCTCGCGGCGCGCAGGAACATTGTCGTAAGCTCGTTGAAAACGGGGTTGCCGCCGCTGTCGCATCCTCCGAGGCAAAGGGTGTTTTCAAGCTCGTGATCGCCGTATCCGACCATTTTCATATCGTGATCGTAATGCATATCGAATGTTATCATAAACCGTTTTACAAGATCGTATGCGCCCTCGGGCGTTATTGCGCCGGTTCGCAAATCATGTTCGTAAAACGGGAATAAATCCATATCCACCCGCCCGAAAGTATTCGGGCCCACACCCTCAAGCGAACCCAGAGCCCGTCGCATAAACGCGCAGGTATTAAGCGCCTCGTAAAACGTTCGGGGAGGCTCCCACGGCACCCGCCGCGCGGTATCCGCTATACGGCGCATATTTACAAGCGATTCTCCGTCGGGTGCGCCGGGGAGTAACCGCTCCGCTTCATCGGCGAATTTTCCGGCTACTCGTTTTACGCACAGAAGCCCCGTGCGCACAGCGTGAAGGAACCGGCGCTGTTCGCCGTCTTCGCAGTTTTTAAGTTCCTCGCCCGCCTTTTCGTAAAGGCCGCGCAGTCCCTCGCCGAAAACAGGGCGCAAATTAAAATTAAAGTGCTGAGCGTCGTCGTTATAGGCGCCGCAGATAAGATACAGTTTGTTTTTAACCTGCGCCTGACGCCGTTCCCACAGTTCGGGATCCTGACTGATAAAAAGGCTGCGGTTTTTCTCGTAAGTCCAGCCCCCGGCTTGTTTATGTCCGCGCCAGTTGCGGCACCCGTCGCTTAAAGCGTAGATTGTGCCGGTTTCAAAATAAAACGGGTCGTGATAGAAAAGTACGGGCCGCATTTTTTCGGCAATAACCCCGTACTGCAGTTCTTTCATCTCATAAGCGGACATATCCCCGGTGTATTTCCCGTCCAGCTCCGCAAAACACTCCTCACGGAACCGCTCGGACAGTTCGACGGTACGCTCGGGATAGAACGCTCTAAGCTCCGCGCGCATTAAATCACAGCTCACAAAAAAAACACCTCACAACATTTTCCGTTAATACCGGCCGGTATTTACATCAACATTGTAACGGCGGGGGGCGCAGATTGCAATGAAAATAACGGAAAATTTGTAAAATAAGGAAATAAATGTCAAAAAACTATTTGCGAAGCCTCGAAAATATGATATGCTGTGAGAGTAAGGAGTGGCGGCGTATGACCGACTTTGAACATTTGCGTCTGATGAAAATCGCGCGGGTCATTTATTTTATGAGTCACAGGCGCGGCTGGACGGCGACAAACAGAGACACGCACATAATGGGAATAACGATATCCGGGCACGCCGTTCACCGGTTCCCTGGCAGAAATCTTACGCTTGGCGAACGAACGGTTTTTTTCTTTAACCGGCGCGAAAATTACGAAGTTATAAACGACATTCCCGGCGATTCGTTAAGCGTTCATTTTACCACAGCGGACGAAATAAGCACCGAAAGTTTCTGCTTTACGGCAACCGACGGCACGCCGTTTCTGAACCTGCTCAAACAGATGCAGTCCGCTTGCGAAAACCCGCGGGAATCGCTTACCGCCGCGGCGAAATTTTATTCGCTGTGTTCGGAAATACAAAAATGCCGGAACCGTCCGTATGCGCCGGGCGGCGAAAGGATCAAAGCCGCGCAGGATTACTTAAATTTGCATTATAAAGAAAAGAACTGCCTTGATAAGGCGGCGGAAATCTGCGGAATATCGCGGCGGCGCTTCAACGATTTGTTTGCCCGCGCCTGCCGGGTCACACCGAACAGATGGATAACCCTTAAAAAAATCGAATATGCAAAATCGCTTATGACCGTAGACGGCATTTCGCTCGGCAGCATAGCGGAGGATTGCGGCTTCGGCGATGTTTATTACTTCAGCCGGGTGTTCAAAAGCGAAACGGGTCTTTCGCCGTCGTGCTACCGCAAAGAATTAAAGCGAGACGGGAATATGCCGTGAGAATTATCAAACCGGCAATCGAAAACGGTGCCGCGCGTCTTTCGGAATATTTCCCTCCCGATTTTGCGGAATTTCCGTAAATACGCGGGAACAACCGTTGAATTACCGACGGGAGACACGGAAACGCACCCCCGAAAATTTAATTGAACGGCGCCGCGGTATTTCCACCCGTTTTTCGGTGCCTAAACATTTTTATAATTAAGGAACTACCGCATAAAGACCCGGCGGCTGATTTGCCGCAAGTTGAAACAAAAGCGCGGGGAACGCTTTACGCCTTTCCGGGCGCTTTTGTTAAAATACATCGTAAAATATGCGAAAGGCGCGTAAAACCGCCCGGCTGCCACACTGCGGTGTTGCCTTAAAAGCAGAAAATCTTCCGCCGTCGGCATACCGCAACACGCCGCCAGGTTTTTACGCCGTCTTATACCTT